>SLDA01000050.1 GCA_007125545.1 Thermoflexales bacterium
CCGAGCCCCCAAATTAGCTAAAACGTTCTATTTCTGGCGTTGACAAGCAGCGCTTTTGGTGCTATAGTAACAGCGGGTCTGCGATAAAAATCTGCATTACACTTCAAGCAACCCCTACTGCTAGTGGTGAAGTTCATTGCTGCCACAACATAGACGCGCATCAATGTATCATGCATTTCTGCATCAATTTTCATTGATGTATTTGTAGTTTCGGATTGTTGGTTAGCATTCCACAGTGAAGGTATTGTAGACAGATATCGGAGTTGCACGCCGGTTATTGTGTGCAGGCGGACGGCGGCACTCCAGGGTTGGGCCTGGCCCCCAGGGGACGGTCTCTGGGGCTTTTTTTGTGGGTGATTTCTACGGGTTCGACGCTGGATTATGTGCACATCTCCGAACTACGTGTGTCTGAAAGGAGCGGGTTCAGGTATGCCGGTGGATAAGGTTGTCAAGCGTGATGGGTCGGAGGAGGCCTTTGATCGGGTCCGGATAGAGCGAGCGATCTATGCCGCAGCCCGCGCAGTCGGGAACGGTCTTGGTCGCACGTGGGCGGAAACACTGTCGTGGGCGGTGGTGGCGCTGCTAGATGAACGTATCAACGGCAGCGGAAAAGCGCCTCATGTGGAGGATATCCAGGACCTTGTCGAGGAGGTTCTGGTCAAGTCGGAGCATCTTCGGGTAGCCAAGGCATACATTTTATACCGGCAGCAGCGTGCGGAGGCGCGCGACACGACACGAATGCTGCTGGATTCTGAGAAGCTGGTAGACGATTACCTCGGACGGGCCGACTGGCGGGTGACTGAGAACAGCAATATGAACTATTCGCTACAGGGCCTCAACTTCTACGTGGCCTCGTCGATAGCGGCCCGCTACTGGTTGCACCGCATTTATCCCCCCGAGGTCCAGGAGGCCCATGCCGGTGCCGACATTCACGTGCATGATCTCGGGATGCTGTCAGTCTACTGCTGTGGCTGGGATCTGCAGGATTTGCTGGATCAAGGGTTCGGCGGCGTCGCGGCGAAGGTCGAGAGCAAACCACCCCGACATCTGCGTACCGCCTTGGGCCAGCTCGTCAACTTCTTCTACACGCTGCAGGGCGAGTCCGCAGGTGCCGTCGCTGTCTCGAACTTCGACACGCTGCTGGCACCCTTTGTGCGCTACGATGGGTTGGATTATGCTCAGGTCAAGCAAGCTATGCAGGAGTTTGTCTATAATATCAACGTTCCAACGCGTGTAGGCTTTCAAACTCCGTTTACCAACCTGACAATGGATCTGGTCCCACCCTCAACACTCGCCAACGAAGCCGTGGTGCTGGGGGGAGAGACATTGGACGCCGTCTACGGCGAATTCCAGGCGGAGATGAACCTGATCAATCGCGCCTTTGCCGAAGTTATGGTAGAAGGTGATGCGCGGGGGCGTGTCTTTACTTTTCCCATCCCCACGTACAATATCACCCCCGACTTTAACTGGGAGAACCCCGAACTGGAGCCGGTCTGGGCGATGACCGCTCGCTACGGTACGCCCTACTTCGCCAATTTCGTCAACAGCGAGATGAGCCCGGATGACGCGCGGAGCATGTGCTGCCGTCTGCGCCTGGACAACCGCGAGCTGCGTAATCGCATGGGCGGTCTCTTCGCAGCGGCGCCCCTTACGGGATCCGTGGGTGTCGTGACCATCAATATGGCACGTCTGGGCTACACCGCTCGCCACGAGCCCGACTTCCGAGAGCGGCTGGAGCGATTGATGGAAGTTGCGCGGACGAGCCTCGAGATCAAACGCAAGATGCTGGAGTCTCTAACGGAACGTGGCCTCTACCCTTACAGCTACCACTATCTCCGCGACGTCAAGGCTGCCACGGGAGGATACTGGAGCAACCACTTCTCGACCATTGGCCTCAACGGGATGAACGAAGCGTGTTTGAATCTGCTGGGCGTGGACATTGCACATCCCGAAGGGCGTGCCTTCGCGTTGCGCACTCTCGAGTTTATGCGCGACATTCTGACGCGATTCCAGGAGGAGACCGGCAATCTCTACAATCTCGAAGCTACGCCGGCAGAAGGGGCCACGTACCGGCTGGCCCGCACAGACCTGGAACGCTATCCCGATATCATCACCGCGGGCACCTCGGTGTCGCCTTACTATACCAACTCCACTCATCTGCCGGTTAACTACAGTGATGACCTCTTCGAGGTGCTGGACCACCAGGATGAGCTTCAGAAGCTCTACTCTGGCGGGACCGTGTTGCATATCTTCCTTGGTGAGCAGCTTGAGGATTGGCGGCAAGCTCGCGATCTGGTGCGGACCGTCGCCGAGAATTACAGCTTGCCCTACTATACATTGACGCCGACATTCAGTGTCTGTCCGGTTCACGGTTATATAAGCGGGGAGCACCGGTATTGTCCGTATGCGCATACGCCCGAGGAACTGGCGCGTTTCGGGGTGTCGGTCGCCGGAGTTCCTGTTCCAGCGGCCTCTTTAGTGTCGGTTAGTGATTAGCGGAGGTAAGGTAGAATGATGTCTTTGGACGAGCAGAAGCAAGTGGTAGATGGTGAAGATGTCGAGGTTAAAGTGCCGTGCGAGATCTACTCGCGGATTGTTGGGTATCTCCGGCCCGTGCAGGCGTGGAATCAGGGAAAGCAGCAGGAATACCGGGAGCGTCAGGTGTTCGATGTGACGGCTTCCGAGCGATCAGAGTCCTAGATGCAGTTGACCATATAGGAGCATCCTCCGCGCCGCGCATAGCCTGCGCGGCGCGGAGGAGTTTATACTACGGCAAATGGATAACATTCCCCACGGACGCTATGGAGAGGCGCTGTTCGGATGATCGAGTTCAAGGGCTGGGTGCGCACATCGCTGATTGACTACCCCGGCAAGATCGCATCGGTATTGTTTGCGGGCGGCTGTAATTTCCGCTGCCCAATGTGTCACAATGGCGAACTTGTAGAGCGCTCTGCGAGTTTGCCTTCGTTGGATGTCGCTAAGGTGTTGGCTCATTTGGAGCGGCGGGCCGGCAAGCTCACCGGAGTCGTGGTCAGTGGTGGCGAGCCTACGCTGCAACCGGAGCTACCCTCTTTTTTGGCGCGCGTCCGCGAAATGGGATATGCCGTTAAACTTGATACGAACGGATATCGTCCTGATGTATTACGTGGGCTGTTGACCGTTCGCCTGCTCGACGCCGTTGCCCTCGATGTAAAGGCCCCACCCACGAAGTACCCGCTGCTCGCGGGCGTGCCTGACCTCGATCCCGGGGCGATTGGCCAGTCGTTGGCTTTGATCGGCGCGGCGCAGCTTCCCTGTGAGTTTCGGACGACGGTAGTGCCGGGTCTGCTCGACGCAGATGACATCGAGGCTATAGCCCGTTGGATCGTAGACGCGGGCCGGGGAGCTGCTTCATCTTATGTCCTGCAGCAGTTTCGTGGGACGACTACGCTGAGCCCCGCCTTGAACGGCGCGATTCCCTACCCGGTTGCGGAGTTGGAAGGTATGGCTGCGCGCGCGCGGCGCTGGGTGGACGATGTTAGACTTCGAGGCGTTTGATCCGTAAGGTAAGGCGAGCTTTGACGACTCGTCGCCGGATGACCGGTGCGCATGGCCGTTAACGGAAGGCCTGAGTAGGCTGCCCAGGTATCACCCGGGACTGATGCTGGCTCCACTCCGTGACGTATCCGGATGCCAGGCGCCAACAAGCCCCAGCGGTATGTGGGGGCTTGTTGGTGCCTGACCCGAAGTAAGGTCCGGGGTCCGGGAGAGCTATTTCTTACTCAACTGCGCGCTATACATATCGCCGGCTCGCTCTTCTGAGCGGTCGGTAGCGGGAGGGGGCTGGGGCGAGAACTCGGATATCCTGGATCTTAGGTCACGCGTCATCTCAATGTCTGCGGCGCCCAACGAGTCCTCGAGCTGGTCGACGTTGCGTGCACCGATAATCGGCGCCGTTACCGCCGGGTGGCTGCCGACCCACGCGACGGCCAGACTCACCGGATTGTAGCCGTTTTCCCGCGCGAAGGCGGCGAAGTCGTCGGCGGCCTGATAGGCCCAATCTTCGCTGTAACGTCTCTGATACATCTCATTGGAGACCAGCCGTCCTTCTTCGGGGCGCCGGTCGACCCCGTATTTCCCGGTCAGCAGGCCGCCGCCGAGCGGGCTGTAAGGCATAACGCCCAGCTTTTCCGATTGAGCCATCGGTAGAATCTCGACTTCGGCCTGACGCTTGACCAGATTGTACATCGGTTGCAGCACTTCGAACCGGGCGAAGTCGTGCAGGGCCGAGATACCCAAGGCTTTTGCGACTTGCCATGCCGCGAAGTTGCTGGCAGCAGGGTAGAGAATTCTTCCCTGTCGCACAAGGGCGTCCAGCGCGCGGAGGGTCTCCTCTATCGGCGTATTCTCATCGAAGTGATGGATGAAATATATATCAATGTAGTCGGTGCCAAGGCGCCGCAGGCTGCCCTCGATCGCCCGCATCAGGTGGCGCCGGCTCGCGCCGCGAGCATTTACGTCCTGGCCCATTGGGAAGGAGGCTTTGGTCGTGATCACGACCTCGTCCCGGCACTCTTTGATGAGTTGTCCGAGTATCTCCTCAGACCGACCGGCTTGGTATACGTTAGCGCAATCGTAGAAATTGATGCCTGCATCCCGGCAGCGATCGAACATAGCTTGCGACATCTCTTCATCAGCGTCTCCGCCGAACGACATCGTACCGAAACAAAGTGTTGAGACCTTTACACCGGTGTTGCCCAACGATTTGTACTGCATCTTGACTCCTTTCGCAGTCTGAGGGAAAGTGGCCTTCTATGCACGCTTCAGCAGAAGCTGCTACGGTTGTGCGGGGTCTAGGTTATGCGGATTGTTCAACCTGACGCGCTGAGCGGAGGTTGCTATGACCAGGTGACTCAAAAGTCAGGTAGTCGTCGGTCGCGTCTTCCAGATCGCTGTAGGCGCCCCGATATTCTGGAGGGAGGAGGGTTGCGATCTGATACATCATCTCGTCGACGATCTGTTGGCGGATAGCGCTCGTTATCTTCACACCCTCCGTGTCAAGCGAAAACGGATTTCCGACCACGACGTGATAGTCTGTCCGCTTAAGTCGTTTGATGTTCTCCATTACATTCTCGCCTCCATAGCAGGCCACGGGCCAGACCGGCGCGCCGCTGTGTTCCGCCACAAGCACGACGCCGGGCTTGCCCCGCTGCAAACGCCCGTCGTGGCTGCGCGTACCCTCGGGAGTGATGAATAGGATGCGACCTTCCGCGAGGGCCTCGAGTCCTCGACGCATCGCGGTCACGTCGACGGCTTCCCTCTCGATGGGGATGACATCCCAATTTCTGAAGAGTAGTCTGTAGATTGGATTGCTCCAGTTCTCGGCTTTGGAGTAGCCGATACCCAAGTCACTAGGCGTTCGAGGATAGATTACGGGCAATTCCAGGAAGTTCACGTGATTGACAATAATAATCAGGGGGCCCTCAGGGGGGATGCGAGCAAGTTGATCGGCATCCACCTTGCATATGAGACCCGTGACGAGCCGGGCCAGAGCATTAAGGATACGGCGGAAGATGAGTTTGGTGGGCTTCATATTTGTCCTGGAAGATGGTTGTGGTTCGGATCCCGGATGGAGGGCACCGTGGCCCTCCATCCGGACGTCGTTAGTCCGATGCTACCGGCGGTACCCTTCGACGGCAGCTTCATCTTGCATCAGGAGCACGCGCTCGACACAGATCTCACTGGGCCAGCTTTCCCTGATGCGCGTATTGATGGGTCCCTGTGCCAAGAGACGGAGTCCAAAGCTCCAACCGTTAATCTGAAGCCTCTGGACCGAGATACGCGGTACACATTGCGATGCGGTCATTCCGAACGCTCCGGTCAGATCGAGATCGTCCCGAATCTGCCGTGGTAGATTATCCGCCGCCTCCTCGAGCAACGATTGCTCAGCATAGATCCTGACGCTTAACACATTGGGCTCTATGCCGAAAACCATCTCAGCCTCTCCATCGATGCTCTCCTCAATCCGATCGCGAATCATCGCGTTGAGGTCGTTTTCTGAGACGATGATGCGGACCCGCTCACCCGATTCGATTTCCTTCAGCTCGCCCAAGTCCTCGTAGGAACTCATGCGATACTCCGTCAGGCCAGGTGTTGGCACAGGCGTTGCTGCCGGCGAGCTGCTCACGCCAAACCACTGCAACACCGGGCCGATAATGGGCCACTCAGGTACCGGAGGCAGCGCTTGCGCGCTATTGCCTGCTTCAGCACGACTCGCCGCGACGGGTACAGGGATGGCCGTCATTACGAGGGCCACCAGAACAGCGATCAGCAACACGTAGTTTAACTTGCCGTTCAACTTGGTATTCATAGGTTGTTAGACCTCCACTGACAGTATTGTTTCTACGGCCTACTCTTCATCAATGCCCCACCAGTAGAGCTCCGCGAGCTTGGTATGCTCCTCGTGGAGCCGTACGTAGCTTTCGTAGCGATGTTGGCCGATATCGCCGCGCGCCAGCGCTTCGCGCACAGCACAGTCGGGTTCAACGGTGTGGGTGCAGTCGGAGAAGTTGCAGTGGGGAACGTAGGGTGCGATATCCGGGAAGTAGGCATCGATCTCCTCCGGGTCGAGATCGAAGAGGGCCAGGGCGCGGATGCCGGGTGTATCAGCAACCCAACCACCCACCTCCAGCGGCACGAGTTCGGTGACGGTCGTGGTATGGCGTCCCTTGCCTGTGGCGGTGCTGACGTTCATAACACGCTGGCCGAGCCCCGGCTCCAACCTGTTTAGCAGGCTCGACTTGCCCACACCGGATGGCCCAATCAGGGCCGAGATGCGGCCTTGGAGCCGGTCCCTAAGTTCATCGATGCCCTCGCCTGTGAGCGCGCTGGTGTAGAGCACGGGATATCCAATGGATTCATAGATGCTGAACATCCGCTCAGCCTCGCCAGGCGGTACAAGATCGATCTTGTTGGCGCAGATAACCGGCGGAATCTCCTGCCGCTCTGCGCCCACCAGGAGCCGATCCAGCATGCGCAGCCGGGGCTCCGGATTCGCCGAAGCGATCACGAATACTACCTGATCCGGATTGGCGATGATAACTTGCTCCTGCTCACGCAGGTAGCCCTTTCTATCCCAGCGGCGTGTACCTCGTCCCGAGGAGAGCGGCTTGAGCCGTGAGAGCGCGCGTACCCGCTCATCGACATCTACGATGGTATAACCGCCGTCCTGCGAGACCCGCCATTGGACGCGATCTCCAACCGCCACAAGGGTTGTCTCGCTGCGCTCCTTCTTCAGCCGCCCGCGAACACGTGCTGTGATTTGTTCCCCTTCTTCGGTCAAAACGGTGTAGAAGCCGCTCAGAGATTTGATCACCAGCCCCGTTTCTAGATCCTGGCTCGAACTCATATGGTTCCGGTCAATAGGTCACCTCAAGTATATTTTTCATTATTCCGATTGTACCTGGACTTTCCTTCAAAAGCAACAGCCATCCTTGCCCCTTCAAATGCCGGTCGCGCCGCGCAGATAAGCGGACTTTAGAGACTTGGAGACATTCTGTGTTGACGGCATACTGAACTGCATCTATACTGGGAATGGGGTCGGCGTTAACCGAAGTGTAACTGCCCTGTAACGCTTGCCCTCTCTGGCCGGCATGGCATCGCCGCTTTCGTGTACGCAAGGAGATTGTATGACTTTCCGCATGCGCTGGCCCACCCAGCAGGGCACCATCACGCAACGCTTCGGACAGAATCCTCACGTATATGCCAAGTTTGGTTTGCCCGGCCATGAAGGGCTGGACTTCGTGGCGCCCTATGGGACCGGCATCTACGCAGTGGCCGATGGTTTCGTCAGTGACGTGCGCCTGGACGGGTTCTCCGATCCGATGGTCAAGCCCTACGGCAATCAGGTTCGCGTTCAGCACTCCGATGGATATGAAAGCATCTATGCTCATCTCTCGTCCGCGCCTGTGGTTCGCGGTCAGATCATCAAGGCGAAACAGCTCGTCGGGCTAGCCGGTAACACAGGACACACTAACGGAGCGCATCTCCATTTGTCTCTCAAGAAGCGCGGTGCCACCGCCCGGGGTGAGACAACGTACCCCCACGACTTTATCGACCCCGAAGCCTTCTTGGATCCGTTCATCGCTGAAGAGAGCGTGCTGCCTCATCCCCCGGAGCGGTCGATGCAGGTTCGGGTTAGCGGCGCTGAGAACGGACTTCTCAACCTGCGGGTGTTACCATCCACTTCCAGCCCCATCGTGAAGCAGCTCGAGCCCGGGGTATTGCTGGATGCTCTTGAGGAGGCCGAGGTCGTTCTTCAGAAGGTGGGCGTCCACGACCAATGGCTCTGGGTTCGGGGCCCGGCTGGCGAGGTGGGCTGGGTGGCGGCTTGGCACACCGAACTGCTTGAAGGTAAGCCGGGGAAGAGCGTGCCCCGTGTCCACTTCGTAATCGTCGATACGCCGGGGGAGAATCTCCTGATGCGGGCCGGTCCCGGCTTGGAGTTTGCGGAGCTGGCGCGATTCCCGCATGGGACCGAGCTCAAGGCCCTGGAAGAAGCAGCGGAGGTCGAGCGCAAGACCGGACGGCGGAATGAATGGTTGCATGTACAGGCGCCATCAGGATTGGTTGGCTACAGTGCAGCATGGTATCTCAAGCTGAAGCCATTCAGCGGGAAACCGGTAATTCCGGAACCGCCGGTGACCGAACCCGCACGTTGGGCCATCGTGGAGAGTCCGGAGCTGGGTCTGAGGCTCAGAGTCGCACCCGGCACCTCATCGGAGAGGATCTGGTGGCTGCCGCACAAGACGGTGCTGGAGTCCCTTGAGGATCCTGAGGTGACAGGGCAGAAGATTGGCGCCTATGAGACGTGGCTTCACGTTCGCACCCCGGCGCTCGTCGAAGGCTATGCTGCAGCATGGTACTTGCGACGTCCGGAGCAGGAGGACGAACGCCAGCCTGTGGAGAGCTCGGATGTGCGTACGGGTGTCGCTGCCCCTATCTTCGGCATTCATGCCGTGTCGGTGGCCGATGATCCGATCTGGCGGGATCGCGTCCGTGGTCTGTACCACGGGACAGGCAAGACGGGCTGGATTTTGTTTACCGAGATCTGTGGACGGCATGCGCACACAATTACCGGATCGCCCGTGCTGCGCCGCAGACTCTGGGACTGGGCTGACCAGGGATATGGCGTGGTCATCCGGCTTAACCACGGTTACGAGCCCGGCGGCACGCTTCCGGAGTCGCGATTTTACGCTGACTATGCTGCCGCCGCCGCGCAGTGGGTTGCAGTATATCTTAGGGATGCGGAGCGCGCCTCAAGCGACTATACGTGGACCATCCAGATCGGCAATGAGCAGAACAATCCGCGCGAGCACCCCGGCGGCTATGAGCACCCCAGAGAACACATCACCCCCGAACTCTATGCTGATGCCTTTAACCGCACCTATGCAGAGATCAAAGCCGTGCTCCCCAATGCGATTGTCTGTCCTGGTGCCATCGATCCGTACAACTATATGCCGATGCGCGCCTTGGGAGACGTCCGGTGGCGGCCCCTCGACTATTACGCCACGATGATGGAGCGCATCGATGCGCTGGATGGTGTGATCCTTCACGCATACACGCATGGCCCGGACGTCAGTCTTGTGACGCACCTAAAGCGATTTGGCGATGGGACGGGACCGCTATGGGACCACTACTATGATTTCCAGACCTACCGGCTCTTTATGGAGCGCGTGCCGGCGAAGTGGCGGGATGTGCCGGCGTACATCACGGAGATGAACCATATCCATAGACCCTCGGGTGAGCACGATCAAGGTTGGATGAACAACAACGTGGGGTGGATCCAGGCTGTGTATGCGGAGATCAACCGCTGGAATCAGCAGGCGTATGCACAACAGATTCACTGTGGCCTTATCTATCGGTGGATCGGGGATGCTTGGGCGATCGAGGATAAGCCTGAGGTCTTGGCCGATTTCCGAAGCGCATTGGAACAAGATTACCGGTGGCGCAACTCGTCCTCACCGGGCGGGTTCGCAATTGCCGCCGGGGGCCCTGCTAACCGCGCGATGCCTGAGGAGTTGGAAGAGCGTTTTCTGGTGCAACCCGATGATCTGACCCGTCTCTGGGGAATCGGTGATAGGGCTCAGTCGGCCCTGCGGGCCGCGGGAATCGTGATCTACGAGCAATTGGCAAACCTCTCCGTGGTGGAGCTTGAGACGCTCCTCGGTGAAACGGGATTGCGGTCGCGACAGCTGGCGACTTGGCCCGAGCAGGCCCGACTAGCCGCACAGGGAAACTGGAGTGGTGTTAGCGCATACAGGCAGGGTCTGAGATTGTGAGGAGGACGCATTGGCTGATCATCAACTGTTGCAGATGCTCAAGGAAGCCTTCAGATCGAAAGCGTCGCAACTTGATCTGAGCTATCATGAGCTTCGGGAGCTCCCACCCGAGATCGGGCGGTTGGAGCACCTGGTTTCGCTGGATCTGTGTGGTAACGACCTGGAGGCATTGCCGCCCCAGCTGGGCCGACTGAAGCGACTTGCACAGCTCGACGTGCGTCACAACCGCCTGGTCGCTTTGCCGCCCGAGATCGGGGGCTTGGAGGCTCTCAACTCGCTGGATCTGCGCGGGAATCGGTTGACATCTCTGCCGGTGCAGATGGCACGGATGCAGGGTTTGAGGGCGCTAGACTTACGGCAAAACCGGTTCCAGGTCTTTCCTCAAGTGCTGCTGGCTTTGACAGGATTGGAGGAGCTGCAGCTTTGGTCGAACCCATTGGAGACGGTGCCGCTGGAGATCGCGCGCCTTCAGCGACTGACCCTGCTTAATCTCGGGGGGAGTGAGATGACCGAGATACCGGCAGGGCTGTGGCGGCTGAGCGGCTTGGAGCGTTTGCTGATCGACTTTACACGGATATCCACGCTCCCCCCAGAGATCCGCCAGCTTCGCAATCTCGTCTACCTGGAGCTGCACAACAACCGGCTCGACGCTTTGCCCCCAGAGATCGGTGAGCTGCAATACTTGCTCGCACTGATTCTGCATCACAACGCGATCACGCATCTACCTCCCGCGATCGGGCGCCTCAAGCGGCTGCAGCATCTCGATCTCCATGCTAACCAATTGGTCTCGCTGCCCCCGGAAATGGACCAACTGACGCGTCTCCAGACGCTCGGTCTCGCCGACAATCCACTGGCGGTCCCACCGGAGATCCTGGCAAAATCGGAGAACCCTACTGCTGTGCTAACGTACTACCTTAAGCATCTGGATGGGCACAAACGCCCATTGAACGAGGCGAAGATGGTGTTGGTGGGGCAGGGCGGTGTGGGCAAGACATCGGTGGTCAAGCGTTTGGTCACCGGCGACTTTGACCGTCAGGAACCGGCAACACACGGTATTGCGATCCAGCCCTGGGATATCCGAGTCAACGATACCGAGATTCGTCTCAACGTTTGGGACTTTGGTGGGCAGGAGATCATGCATGCCACCCACCAGTTCTTCCTGACGAAACGTACGCTCTATCTTCTCGTCGTGGATAGCCGTCTCAACGAGGAGGAGAACCGGTTGGAGTACTGGTTAAAAGTCATCCAGAGCTTCGGAGGCGATTCCCCGATCATCGTGGTGGGTAACAAGACGGATCTTTATGCCCTGGATCTCGATCACCGGGGCTTGCAACTGAAATATCCA
The DNA here is from genome assembly GCA_007125545.1 of Thermoflexales bacterium. Taxonomy (GTDB): domain Bacteria; phylum Chloroflexota; class Anaerolineae; order B4-G1; family SLSP01; genus PWVB01. The sequence continues at coordinate 11,665 of SLDA01000050.1, forward strand.
CAAGTTCGCGGCATCGTGTCAATCTCCTGCCTGACGGGAGAGGGACTGGACAAGCTCAAGGCGCGCATTGCGCGCGAAGTCACCCGTATGCCGCACGTGCGCGATGCTCTGCTCGACACCTGGTTTCGGGTGCGTCGCGAGATCGAGACGCTCAAGAAGGACTATGTGCCCTATGAGACTTACCTAGAGATCTGCCAGGCACACGGCGTTACCGACGAGCGCAGTCAGCGGACACTCATTGGGTTCCTTCATGACCTGGGGGTCGTGCTGAACTTCCAGGGTGATCCGCGCTTGGAGGACACTAACATTCTGAACCCACAGTGGGTTACAGACGGAGTCTACCGAATTCTCAACAGTGAGAGCTTGCGGCGCAAGCACGGCTGGTTGGAGCGAAACGATCTCGACCAGATCCTGGATCCAGTTACCTATCCCAGACATAGATATCCCTTCCTCCTTAATATGATGCGCAAGTTCGAACTGTGCTTTGAACTCGAAGGTTATGAGGATGAGCGGTTCCTCGTTCCCGACCTGTTGAGCCGAGAAGCTCCTGACACAGGTGATTGGGTGGGGGCGCTGGCCTTTCGGTATGAGTATAATGTGCTTCCGAGCAGCGTGATCTCTCGGTTTATCGTGCGTATGCACCCCTATCTCTATGAAAGCTTCTACTGGCGCAATGGCGCGTTGGTTTCTGACCAGGGTAACGTGGCCCTGATCGAGGCAGACAGAGAGGAGCGGCGGGTGGACGTGCGGGTGTTGGGACCGGAGCACACCCGGCGAGCGCTGCTCAGTATCATACGGTTTCATTTCGACGCCATCCACAGCTCGCTATCGGGCATTCAAGTGGAGCGGCGGGTCCCGATGCCCGGTTATCCGGACATCGTAGTGGACTACCAGTATCTGTTGGATCTGGAAGCGATGGGTGAGCGTAGCCTGGTACCACCGGGCCTGCGCCGGCGGGTTGAGGTTCGCGCGCTTCTGGACGGAGTCGATCTGGATAGCGTGCAGCGTGAAGCTGTTCAGTTGCGGCAAATCCTGGTCGAGCGCTTTACAGACGATGAGCTACGGACACTCGCCTATGACTTGGGGTTGGATTACGATAGCTTGAATGGGACAACCAAGGCAGGCCGAGCCCGCGAGCTGGTGGCTTATATGGAGCGTCGTCAGCAGTTGGAGGAGTTAGTGCGTGCTGGTCGTCTGCAACGCCCGGATATCGGTTGGGGCTCGCCAGCCTGGTGCGGCCCTGACGGACCGGTAGGTGTGATCCCTTAACGGGAGCGCGTGCGCGTACATAGATCCTCCTCGCGTTTGCATTGACTTAGGCAACGCTTACGGTATAATATTCCTGCGTTCTTGGCGCGAGCGCTTCAGCGGCGCGCGTTGCGGGAATGACCGACGATCACGATGTAAACCGCCGCGGGCAACCGCGCGATTTTCTTGTTAGGGACTCGCACCGTCTTGACGGTAATTTCCAAGACGCGGGCTAAATGAGAACTGAGAAAAGGGAGAACGATAATGCCAAAGCGAACTTTTCAGCCAAAGAAGCGCAAACGAATGCGGACGCATGGTTTCCGCGCACGTATGGAGACGCGAGGTGGACGCAGTATTCTTAAGCGCCGCCGCCAGAAGGGACGCCATAAGCTGGTCGTTGTAGAGATCGGCGGCAACAAGCGTGTCAACTGGAAGGAAGCTTCATATCAACCGCGAAACAAGAAATAGCGCGTTTGAGTAACTGAGACAAAAGTCGCAACCCGAGCCGAAGATTGAGATCTGCATACGTTGTTAGGGGTACGTTATCTTGGAGCGAGGTTGTTGGAGTAAGGAGATGCGCCTACGTCGCCCGGAGGATTTCCGGAGAGTTAGAACTGGGGGACGATCATGGGCGCATCCTCTATTTATCCTGTGGCGGCTTCCGAACGGAGGGGCGGTCACACGCATAGGTATAGCCGCCAGCCGTAGGGTCGGCAACGCTGTGGAGCGGAATCGTGCGCGCCGTCTTTTACGTGAGGCTATGCGCCATCTGTACCATCAGGTGACGGTTGGGTGGGACATTGTCTTGGTCGCTCGATCGACTCTGCTTAAGACGGACGAACGGGAAGTTGAGGTCGCCCTGAGCACGGTATTGGAACGTGCCGGTTTATTGACAGTGAATGATGCCAGTTCTTGTCAGGCGTCAGGAGTGTAGTTGTGAAACAGGTTCTATTGGTGTTGTTGAGCTTCTATCGTCGACACATCTCGCCGCGCTTACCTCCCTCCTGCCGTTTCACGCCGACTTGCTCAGCGTATACGTATGAAGCCATCGAACGTTACGGGGCTGCTAAAGGTTCCTGGATGGGCCTCAAGCGCCTTTCACGATGTCATCCTTTTCATCCCGGTGGGTATGACCCGGTTCCTAATCACGATAGTCGATTGATAAGTAGCACCGGGTGTCATCATGCAGAGCCCTGTGCCCCAGATGAGGGTGGTGTCGGAAGATGAAGTCTCGGTTTGTAGGAGGAGTTATGAGAATATGGCGGCAGCTAGCCAACCGCCTTGTGGTGTCGATGGACGGCCCGAAGCCGCTGCGGGCCTTAGCTGTGGTATTCGTCCTGATCTTGCTGGTCGGGTGTCAAGGTGGGGGGCGCCATGAGAGTTGGCCTGGCCTTCTGGCTACAGACGGGACTCTATATGCTGCCAATTTTGAACGCGTTCAGGCGCTCAATGCAGAAACCGGCAGAGCTTACTGGTCATTCCCTGCCGAAGAGACGCGGGGTGTTGGGCCTTTCTATGCAACGCCGGTGCTCGCGGCCGACCAGGGAGACAATGGCATTCTGTTGATAGCCGGTTTCGACAGCACGGTGTACGCGTTGGCGCTGGGCGAAACTCCTGCCGAGCGTCCCGATGAGCTTTGGCGCTTTACCGGTGCGGGAGGTCAGTACGTTGGGGCCGGGGTCGTGGTCGATGATTTGTACGTCATCGGGAATGGCGATGGTCGGGTGTATGCTCTGAGCATCGAGGATGGCTCAAGGGTTTGGGACTTCACGACACGAGATCGTGTCTGGACAGTCCCCGTGGCTGTAGACGACACTCTATACGTTACATCGCTCGACCACCGTCTCTACGCACTGGATATCGAAACTGGAGATCTGCAGTGGCAGTTGCGGACCCAGGGAGCCGTGGCGACAAATCCCGTCTATGCAGATGGTTATCTCTGGATCGGCGACTTTTCTTCAACCCTCTATCAGATCGATCTCGAGTCGCGCGAAGTGGCGTGGTCGTTTCAAGCAGAGGACTGGCTATGGTCAACGCCGCTTATGAATGGCAACGTACTGTATTTCGCTGATGTGGGCGGCAACGTCTATGCGCTGGATATCGAGAATCGCAGTATGATCTGGGATGCGCCGGTCAATATCGGTGATGTCGTTCGCGGACAACCCGCCCTAAGCACCGATGGCGGTCTGCTCTACGTGCCAGGGTACGAGACGGGTGTCATTCGGGCTATCGATACCACAACCGGTCAGCTGCGGCAGACTTGGGGTGCGGTACCCGAGAATCCCGGTCGTCTACCTGGCGATCTGGTGATGAATGGCGAGCGTCTCTACGCAATGCCGATTATGATACCGGTACGAGTTCGGGCGTATGTACCAGTAACCGGGGATCTGCTCTGGGCGATACCCGAGGCTGAGTAGCAGGCAGGTGGGTCGTGGATGATTTAGTGAGATCTTCGCTTATACCTGAATGCCGGTCATGCATGTCGTGTCAGTCCGATTTGGTGAGGAGAGTGCGTAGTGTTTGATGTCGTAGTGGTTCGACCCATCCTAAATGTCCTGTTGCTGTTCTATCGGCTCCTAGGTCGTGAGACGGTCCTGGCTATCGCAATGGTCACCCTCGTGTTGCGCTTGGCGCTGACTCCGCTGCAACTCAAGCAACAGACGAGTATGAAGCGACAGCAGGAGATGGCTCCGAAGATGGAGGAGCTGAAGAAGAAGTACAAAGATGATAAAGAGAAGCTGGCTCAAGAGCAGATGCGGATCTACAAAGAAGCCGGCATCAATCCTCTTGGTGGCTGCCTGTCTATGGTGATTCAGTTGCCCTTGATGATTGGCCTTTATCAGGCGATCATTCGTGTCCTCGCTACCACTCCTCTTCAATTGCTAGCTCTTCCGAGCGACCTGTATCGCTGGATTCCAACCTTTAGCGCGCTCATCCCTCTGAGAAGCCATTTCCTCTGGCTGGATCTGGGAGTGCCCGATCCTTTCTACATTTTGCCTGTGCTGGTCGTGATCACGGCCTGGTACTATCAGAAGCTGCTGACGCCTCAAACATCCGACTCGCAGTCTTCAGCGATGAACAAGCAGATGACCATTATGATGCCGCTCATGACCGGTTTCTTTGCTGCCACTTTTGCATCTGGTTTGGCCATCTACTTTCTCATCTCAAATCTCGTGGGCATTCTGCAGTATTTCCTTTTCCGCCGACACTATACGGTGACGCCGGCGCCGAGCGCTGTTCCGAGCGCGCTACCCACCAAGCGGAAGGCTGACAGAATCACGAAGCAGAGGCCGAAGCAGGCGAAGTCGAAGAGCTGAGGACAGACTATTATCGGCCTGAGGCTAGCTGCTGCTTAGCACGCCAGTCTCAGGTCTCGATTAGGAGGCTTAATTCATGGAATCCGAGAACTCTGTCGTGGTAGCTGCCCCCTCTGTAGAGGAGGCGATTATCATTGGTCTCACGCGCCTGACCGCAACGCGTGACGAAGTGGAAATCGAAGTGGTTGATGAGGGTAGTCGCGGATTCCTGGGCATTGGCTCCCGAGAGGCGCGGGTCCGAGTGACACGCAAGCTGGAAAGCGCTGCTCGGACAGAAGCTGCGGATGAGCCCGCCGCCACCGCCGTGCCTGTGTATGAACAACCCGAACGGCAACGCGAAGCCGAGATTGCGACGCCACCCGAACCGGTCGAGGATGCCGAAGAGACGGTGGTGGCGGAGGAAGCGCCTGAACCGGTGGTGATCGAGGTCTCCGAGACCGAGGAAGCTGCTCCTGAGCCAGTGCCTGCACCGGAACCGGAAAGAGCGCAACCCGAGAGGCGCGAGCGTCCGGCGAGAAAGCCGGGTAGAGAAAAGCGACCGCCTCGTGGTCAGCGGCAACCCGGTCAGGAGGTAGATCGTGAGCGCTTGGAGCCGATCGCGAAGGAGATCACATCCAGTTTGCTGCCCGGTCTGGAGATTGAGACCGCGCTGGAGTGGGTAGAGGAAGACCGCCCGACCTTATGGATTAGTCTGGGAGGACGCGATGCGGATGCGCTGGTCGGTCCGCGCGCGCGTAACTTGCACGCTGCCCAATACTTGATCCGGGCCTTGATCTATCGCCGGCTCGACGGCGATTATAACGTCGTGGTGGATGCAGATGGGTATCGGAAGCGTCGTCGCCGCAGTCTCGAGTCCCTGGCGGAGAGCAAAGCCGATCGTGCTGTGGAGTTAGGACATGCGATTCGACTTCGTCCTATGCCGGCTCATGAGCGGCGCATCGTCCACATCACGCTGCGTCAGGACGACCGAGTGATCACGGAGAGCGTCGGCAAAGGGCGCGACCGGGCCGTGACGATCGTTCCCCAGACGCCGTCCGATCCGGCTGCTTGAGCGTCATGCCCGGTGCAGTCACTCTGCTCACGACGACCGGCCTTGGCTGAGATGTCGGACGGCGCTTCGGTTGGATATCTTGCCATTGGCCATGTGACCCGCGACTTACGGGCTGATGCCTCTTTTGCTGTGGGAGGCACCGTTTCTTATGCTGCGCTCACGGCTGCTGCGCTGGGACGGCGCGCTGCTGTCCTAACCAGTGCGGCATCCGACTTCGACTTCTCGGTGTTCAACCATTCGGTCGCGGTGAGGTATAGTCGTGCCTCCCACACGACGACCTTTCATAATCTTTACACGAATGGAACCCGCCAGCAGATGGTATACAGCGTAGCTGCGCCTCTCTTACCCGAACTGGTGCCGCTGGACTGGCGGTCGGCAGATATCGTCCACGTGGGTCCGGTGATGGGCGAATGTGATCCTGACCTGGTACACACCTTTTCATCAGAAACCTTCGTTGGCGTCACTGCGCAAGGGTGGATGCGTGCACAGAATGGGACGGGTCGTGTCGCTCCGCATCCGTGGCAACCTTCAGATGGCCTCTTGGCACGAGCCTCAGCTGTCGTCTTCAGTTTGGACGACATACAGGGTGAATGGCTTCGGGCAGAGGAGCTTGCGGCACGAACGCGGATCTTGGTGGTCACGATGGGTGCGCGGGGTGGCGTGCTCTTCTTCGAGGGCGTCACACACCCTTTCCCGGCTCTGAAGGTTCCGGAGACGGATCCCACCGGGGCTGGAGATATCTTTGCGGCGGTGTTCTTCTGCAAAGTCGCGTCTGGATTGACGGCGACCATCGCGGCGCGCTATTCTGCCTGTGTAGCATCGCGTTCGGTGGGACGCAGGGGCATCAACGGCGTGCCTTGTGCCGAAGATCTTGCCTACTGCGACGGGCTTTTCTCAGTATAGGATGATTCGATGACCAGGCGCTACGCGTTTGCCAATCAGAAGGGGGGCGTGGGAAAGACCACCACGGTCGTCAACATCGCTGCGGCGATCGCCTCTTGGGGGCACCGCGTTCTGGTAATCGATATGGATCCCCAGTGCAATGCGACTACGAGCCTCGGCGTAAACTCTCGTGAACTCACAAACTCTATTTACGATGTACTGCTAAATGAACGAGCTCTTGTGGAAGTGGTGCATCCGACACAGTGGAATGGGTTGGATCTGGCACCCAGTACGCCCAATCTCGCGGCTGCCACGGTCGAGCTCAACGGTCAGCCGCCCCGCGACCGTGTTGAGCGACTTGCGACGGCCCTCTTCGCCGTTGAGGACTATGCCTATATTTTGATTGATTCCCCGCCGAGCTTGGGAGTCTTGACTGTCAACGCTTTGGTAGCCGTTCAGGGCGCTATTGTCCCAGTGCAGTGTGAATACCTTGCGCTGGAAGGGCTAACCCAACTTGCGCATACGATTTCCCTCGTCCAGCGAGGGCTTAATCGTGATCTGTCCATCCGTGGGGTGGTGATGACCATGTTCGATCGCCGCACCACGCTGTCACATCAGGTGGTCGAAGAGGTGCGGCGGTATTTCCCGGATCAGGTATTTGAGACCGTTATCCCGCGCAGTGTGCGGCTTAGCGAGGCGCCGAGTTATGGGGAGCCAGGCGTGCTATATGCACCGCGGTCAACGGGCGCGCAGGCCTATCTCGCGTTGGCCCGCGAGGTCCTGCTTGCCGATGGTGAGGCGGTAACGTGGCAACCTGACGTTGCCGGGTTGGTACGGAGCGATAGCTCCTGAGACGGTCGAAGGAACCGCTACAGCAGATTGCTCTCAAGTCCCCGGGTAGATCTGATAGCGCTTCCGTATGCAGAGGATGGCCGAATTCGCCGCTTGCTGAACGCCAGCATCGGACTCTCCGAGGAGCGGATCCAGGATTCGTAGGTCGGCTTTACGACCTATCTGCGCTAACGTGAGGGCGCTCAGGATCTTCGCGTCGACGTTGCCCTCGTGTGCTGCGCGTCCGAGCATCTCCAGCGCGGCATCTCCCACGCCTAGTCCGAGACCCTGACGTGCAGCCCATGCAATGAGCCATTCCATTTGATCGACTTGGGGCGGTTTGGGTATGCGTGTTTGGCGCCCGATACGTTCCTCTTGCCGCTGCAGGGCGCTATCAGCAGCGGACCGAACGAGCCATTCCGAATCCTCGCGTGCCATCTCCAGCAACCGCTCTCGGGCCCAGTCTTCCATCACATATCCCAGTCCGTGCGCAACAGCACGGCGGACCAGTAAGTCTGGGTGTGCTGTAGCTTCTTCCAGCGCTTGCCATCCCTCGGACGATGCGCTTAATGCTTCGGCTATGACCAGCATCAGCGTGTCAGGGGCGTCCGGAAGACTCTCTGCCAGGTAAGCTGTGGCGCCTGCTGTGTGGGTGTCGCGGAGAGCGAGGACGGCACTCTCACGGAGGCCATCGTTGGATTCACGCAGTGCGGCGGCCAAGACCGCCATATCCCGTGATGCCCCTGCCCAGCCCAGTCCCCGCAAGGCAGCTTTTCGTACGTCGAGCGACGTATGCCGAAGCATGCGCAGGAAGAAGGCGCGAGCCCCTTCGCCGGCGACAAGATTCAGGGCTTGGCCCAGCCGGAGCCGTGTCTCATAGTCGAGTGCGTCTCTCATAAAGGTTTGGGCGATTGAGCGTGTGAGTTGCTTGCGCCACGGACGGTCTGATTCGGCAACTATACCCCAGCGTGCTGCACGGAGTAGAGCGTCTTGATCATCGTAGACGTCAGCATGGTTGATGATCACACCGACTGTGGTCTCGACATCTGCCAACCCTGCATAGAACTCGGAAAGTGTGAACCACAGGGGATCGTGGAGGTGGTCACGGACAATCTCTTCTCCCCTCTCATCCAGTGCGAGGTGCAGCGCGGTAAGATAGTCCTCCCATATCGGATGGATCGGCACCCACGTTTTGCCCTTCTGAACCAAGATCCCCGACTCCTCGACAAGCTGTCGCACGGCCCTATCAAGTCGACGTGGACGATCCTCTTTCGGGGGTAGGAGCTCCTCGATCAGCTCGAGGATCTGCTGTCCCGTCATAGACACGGATTCCAGGCGATGGGCGGCAGCGACGGACACGATAGCACGAAGGGCCAAGTCTCTAGCCATTTCCGCAACTGCCTCTTGCCCCTTTCCCAGGTCCACAGCCTCAAGGTTCGTCTCCAGTAGACGCCCCAAGATCTCAGCAGGACGTTCCGGCAACTCCTGTGTGCGTAAGTAGAGGATGGCTCGAAGATGCAGTTCCCAGAGTGGACTCTGGGCAGCGACAGAACACAATAGCGTCTCCAGCGCCGTGTCCGAAAGCGGAGTCGTGGCTCCACCCAGCTCTTGAGACCAATGCTGGAGGAGATTCGGTATATTTATCTCGGTTGTCGGGGGCAGCAACCGGGCAGGGACAAACCCCACCTCTACCAGGTCACCGTAGCCTTCATCGCTCGACGCAATGAGCCACAAGGCATCGTGACATTGTGCGTCGGCTTCAGCGATCCAGTGAGCCATCTGTGTGCGAGTGTCGGGCGCGAGCAGATCCCAATCATCGACCACAATAAGGCAGCTTTCCTTGCGAAGCTGTTGAAGGATCCACTTCGAGGCCAACCCAGGCACCACTGAGGCTGCGAGGTTGGCGATCCGTTCCTCGGACGAGACAAGCTCGCCGTCTCTCGTTGTGCCGGCTTCAGCGCTGTCGATCCAGAAGGGAAGGCGCTTAGCAGACGACTTGTCATTTTGGGCCGGCGAATCGGTAGCATGCCACACTGAGAGGATAAGGGTGGTCGTGCGCCCGGAACCAGGAGGGCCGGTGATAATGACCTTGTTGTGCCCTTCCAGCAGCCCTGCGTACGGCACCGTGATCGAACGGGCTGACCGAGCGGCTTCACCCAGGGTGGTAGGGAGCGGGGCGAACGCCAGAAAACTGGGTTCTTGCATGATCGATTCAGGAGCTTTGGGCCTAAGGAGCAAGCGCTGCCGGAGAACGGCCTTGAGGGCCCGTACGAATTTTTCCTCCCGGCTGGCCTGGACGCGAGATCTCCATGCGACAAAAGGCTCCCAGATGCTCTTTAGGGTACTCTGAATCGCTGTCCGTTGGCTGTAGAGCAGTCCGATAAGGATCCACGCCAATAGCGCTCCGATGAGCGCGGAACGGAAATCGAACGCCCATCCTTCCTGACGCTGAGAGATCGTGGATGATAGCCAGATCGCAGCTTGCAAAGCCTAAGCCTCATTCTCCTGTGTTTCAACGACGAGCCGGTATCCTTGTCCCCGTTCGCTGACGATGCGCTGGGGCTCGCGGGGATCCTCTTCGACCTTCTGGCGTAGATACCAGATGTAGAGTTTAAGATAGTCCCGCCGATTCGAATACTCGGGCCCCCACACGCGCCGCAAGAGCGTGTCGTGGCTGACGGTTCGTCCCGCGTCCTGAACGAGAGCAGAGAGCAACTGGAATTCGGTGGGTGTGAGACTCACCTCGCGACTATCAATCTTGACCTCGTGGGTGTCGAGGTTCACCTGAAGGCCCCCTGCCTCGAAAACGGTCTGTTCACCTCGGGCGCGCCGAGCTCGTGAGAGCGCGGCTTTGACACGCGTGACCAACTCTTTATACCCAAAGGGTTTCACGATGTAGTCATCGGCACCCAAGCCGAGGCCATAGGTAATATTGTGTTCGTCGCCCAGCGCGGTGAGGAATAGAACGGGTGCATCTGTAATGCGCCGCAGTCCCTCGTAGACGTGCCACCCATCCATGTCCGGCATCAAGATATCCAGCAGGACCAGGCTAGGGGCCACCTGTCGTGCCAACTTGAGACCGGCTTCTCCGTGGTTGGCTACCTTGACCTCATAACCGGCGCGCTCCAGCAGGAGTTGTACCAACTGGGCCAGGGCTTCATCATCCTCAATCAATAGAATCGTCTCGGTCATTGTCTACTCCTGGAGGGCTGCTGTCACTTGGCAGCAGCCGCTACTTCATCTTCATAAGGGTGAACGATGTTTGGGAAGATGAATCAGACCAAGCTCTGCATGATGTGGGCCAACCTGTACCTTCCCTATACCTATAATAGGAAATAACTCAGGTTTGTCAAACCAAAAAGTGGTCGAGAGTTAGAAACTAACCATGATGGCAGGAGAGCCCTAACACCGCCATTCGCTCTTACCTAGCGAGTTCCCGTTCCAGCACGTGCTGCAGAAGGCTGCTTCCGATGTCCGCTGCGGCGCGGCTGCCTCGTGCAGAACTCTCAATCTCGTCGAGGAGTACCGCGACAGCATAGCGTGGGAGCGTAGCGGAGTTTAGGCCGATAAACCACGCTTGTTGTCGTTGTGGTCCCGCTAGCGAGAGGCCGGAATGGCCGACCGCCCCGCCATACGAGGACAACATCCGAAGCATCTGGTCCGCTACCTCAGCCTCGACCACGCGAGACGGGGCCGTCTCCGGGTTCTCATTGAACAGGCATCCCCTTTGAGGCTGACTGAGGATTTGCAGCGTTGGGAGGATGCCGTCATTGCCCAAAGTTGCCATAGCCAGGGCCATCTGCAGGGGTGTTACAAGGAGCTTGCCTTGCCCGAGAGCTTCGACCTGGGCCTCCAAGGGTGCCTCGGGCAGATCGGAGGCAACTGTAGGCAGAGCAAAGGAAGGGGCATCGAGCAGCCCCCACGTGGCAAGCCAACTCGTGAAACGTTGATCACCCGCTTGCTGCGCGGTAACGACAAAGGGGTAAGGACAAGCTGACTGAAGTGCGGCGCTCCACAGATCAGCAGTCTGTGTAATTCCCGGCGGTTGGCGACATGCCAGGCTAATACCATTGAACGTGACGGACCGGGTAATCGGTGTGGCGGGCACCAGCGTTGCATCGTCTTGGAGGGCGGACGCTAGAATGAAGGGCTGGAGACTGCTTCCCGGTTGTGCGAGTCCTTGTGTGGCCCGGTTGAGCAGGGGCGAGTTTGGTGCATCGCGCAGCGTTGCCCACTCCTGGGACACCGTCCCGGCGTTGTAGACCGGCGAGGAAGCCAACGCCAGAATTTCGCCGGTGCGCGCGTCGAGGAGCACGGCTGCTCCGACAGAGTCGCCGAGGAGGCTCTGTGCCGCTTCCTGGAGTCGAGCATCAATGGTAAGTTGGACATCTCGGCCCACAGGATCAATATGGAGAAGTTGGTGCTCGAGCGCCTTCTGCGGCGTGATGCCAACTTCCCCTCGTAGGCGAGCATCGCAGGTCGCCTCTATACCGGCTGTCCCGTAAGCCAAGCTGGCGTAGCCGACCACCGGTGCGGCTTCGGGTACTGGATAGGTACGCGTGACGTATCCCTGCGGACTGAGCGTGATATCCGCGAGCGGAACGCCGTTGCGGTCGAGAATACGCCCGCGGCGAATACGGCCTTCCGCCAGGACGTATCTGGGGTTGGATAAGGACTGCTGCAGGCTTGCCGCGCGTGAAATGGCCCAGTAGCCGGTAATGAGCGCCGTGCTGAGAAGCAGCAGCATAAGTCCCTGGCCGAGATGAGCGGCCATGCGTTTGGGTGGCTGGTTGATCCCCGGCAGAAGTGAGAGATTAAGCGGCATCGGATGGGGAGCCGATAGATTCAGAAGCAGACCGGTGGCGATCAGGACGGTAGTCAACGATGACCCACCGTAGCTCAAGAAGGGCAGCGTTACCCCTGTCAAAGGAATGAGCTTGGCGTTGCCCCCTACGATCACCCATGTCTGCACGCCGATCAGCGCCGCGATGCCTCCGGCAAGTAAGGCCTCGAAACCGGACTCGGAGTCCTGAGCCAGACGAACACCCCGGTAGATGAATGCCGCAAGGAGCAGTAGCAAGCCCAGGCCGCCTGCAAGGCCAAATTCCTCGACCAAGGCAGCATAGACGAAGTCGGTATGCACAGCCGGAATAAGCCCAGGCAGCCCTTGGCCCAGACCTTGCCCGAACAAGCCTCCAGAGGCAAAGGCAAAAAGCGATTGTAGGATCTGGAATGCGCGGTCGGCTTGCGCCGGGGACCAGGGATCAAGCCATATATCGACGCGGAGCGCTACTCTACTTGAGAGCAGATAACCCGCCACCCCAACGGGTAGGAAGAGCGCGAAGCTGAGCAGCGTATACCAGGGATTGCCCCAGGCGAGGTAAATCATCAGCGCGAACGTCATGTAGAACAAGAGCGCCGCCCCCAAGTCCTGTTGCCATCCAAGCAAGAGCAGGGCTAGCCCTACCATTGCTGCCATCGGCCCGAGCACGACTAACCACAGTGGCTTACCGGCTGCCCGCATGCTGGGTAGGTCCCGCTTGTCGGCCAGGTAGGCGGCAAGATAGATCACCAGCAGCAATTTGAGTGGTTCTGAAGGTTGGAGATAGATTCCCAGGGCCCCTAGCCAGAGCCGTTGACCATACCCGGATGGGTTTGTGCCGAAGATCAGCGTCATCCCGAGTAGGAGCAGGCCCGCTGTCAGAAGCGTATAGCGATAGCGACGCAGGATCCGGGTCAGGTTCGGTGTGACCGCCACTGCACACATCGCCGCACAGCCCATAAGCAACCAGAGCACTTGCTTGAGTAGCGGCGCCGGTGCGAGACGTGCTTGCAAGAGCAAGCCCCAACCCGTAAGTAGCGCCACAATGGGAAGCAGAACGAGATCGAAGCGTGTCAGCCGCCTGCGCAAGAAGAGTGCGCTCCCGCCCCACGCCAGGCTCCAACCCCCGACCACAATAACAATCTGCCAGAGGGTAAGGGTGACAGGATAGGGCGTTAGATGCAGGGTGATAGCTCCTGCGAGCATAAATAGCATCGCCAGGGCTGCTAAGAGCAGCGTGATCGTCTTCTCCGAGATAGACAACCGGTGCCGAAGCGGGCGAAAGGCTTGGGTTCCCATAGTATAGGGTGAAGACCTCAAGCCGAGCCCGAATCGATGAGAAGGGCGAGTTTCTGCTTCGTCTCCTCTGAAACGCGCGCCGGATCGGTGATCAATGCAGTCTCCAGGGCATAGCGGCAGTCGCAGGCCCGCTCTGCTGCTATGAGCTCGGGTACGAGCTTGCGGATAGTATCTTGGGCTAACTCGGTGTTAGCGTTGAGCTGCCGGATGACCATGTCTACGGTCACCGTTTCCTCTGACTCATGCCAAACATCGTAGTCGGTCACGTGGGCCATCGTAGTGTAGCAGATACCTGCCTCGCGCGCCAGGAACACCTCGGGGCTGGCGGTCATACCAATGATGTCCATACCCCATGAACGGAAGACACGACTCTCCGCCTTGGTGCTGAATCGCGGTCCCTCGATTGTGATGAAGGTGCCGCCCTCGTGGAGGGACGTCCCGAGCTCACGCATAGTTTCAATCAACATCGCGGAGAGATCCGTACAGAAAGGCTCTGCCGAAGATATGTGGGCCACGAGCCCGCTTTCGAAGAAGCTCTGAGTGCGCTGCTTCGTGAAGTCGAAGAGCTGGTCAGGCACGACGATATCACCTGGTTTCATATGCTCGCGCAGGGATCCGCAGGCAGAAACGCTGATGATTCTCTCGACGCCGAGTTGTTTCAGCGCATAGATATTGGCGCGGTATGGGACCTCCGTGGGCCTATGCACGTGTCCTCGACCGTGACGGGGCAGGAAGGCGACCGCTGTGCCGGCAATTTCGCCGATGATAATCGCATCGCTGGGCTTGCCGAATGGCGTGTTGAGCTCGACTTCGCGGACAGCCTCAAGTCCCTGCATCTGGTAGAGGCCCGATCCTCCAATGATGGCAATCTTTGCATTATTCGTCATCTGATTCCTCCTCGGCTACAACGAAGGTCAGCGATCCGTGGCAACGGCCACAGCCAACCATAGGATTCTCGACACGACTGCGGCTCTTCGTACAGGTCGCATCGATCAACATTCGCGATTTCTGCCAAAAGCGCCAACCCTTCCCGCCAATCCGGCCTTGCAGAATCATATCCGGGCAGTGGTTAGCACGCTTGATATCCGGCACAGGGCAGGTGAAACAGATCTCGGACGTCCAGACGGCGGCGTCCGGTTTCGTCGCCACGAGGTGGCAGTACTCCCGCATGCCGGCACGCCGGTGAGCATCGGCATAGTAGAAGGGGCACTCCCGCCCGTCGGGTGTTCGCATTCGTGAATTCACGCCTGGAGATAGCTCTGCACGGAGTGGCGGTTGACATAGAGCAAGGGTACCTGAGCCGGAAGTTGGGCGCTGCTGGTAGCCAGATAGTGAATCTGAGCATTCGTCACCGGGAAGAACAGCCCTTTCCAGAAGTCCAGAAAGTTGTTCAAGCGCGCCTCGCTAAGGAAAGGCGCATTCCCCCGGATCACAGCAAGAGGTAGGTTTAGGATTAGCGTCGAAGTTCGCGGTGCTTCGCGAAACTGGCTCTGGGCTTCCTCGCCCTTGAAAAGCAGGAACTGGACACTCTCTCGCTGCAACACGATCTTGGAGGGACGGCTCTGCGGAAGGCTCGTGAATGCCCAAGGTGTCACATGGGTATCATTGAGCATCAAGAAGTCCATCCCATCCTGGTTAAGGTAGTTATGAGGGTCTCCAAGCGTGTCCATAGTGCCCTCAATCAGGTGTAGATCATTGACTGCTAATGTCCGGTGCCGTTGCACCGGTGAACCGATTTCTGATCTATCTATCCGCAAACTCATCTGACCTCCTTGGATACTCTGCTGCCGTGGCTGTTCGCGATAGTTATGTCGTTACCTCTTCCGCCAAGTGACCGAGTTCCTCCTCGCTCACCATGGGTGTTCCCAGTTGCTGTGCGCGTCTGAACTTTGAACCGCCGGGTTCCTCCCCAATAACCAAGTAGTCTGTCTTGGCGCTCACCGATCCGGTCACCTTACCGCCTTGGGTCTCAATCCATTGTTGAACCTCGTTGCGGGGCCTGCTGAGCGTGCCGGTAATCACAAAGGTCATGCCCGCAAGCGGTTGAGAGTTTGGCGCCGGTGCTGAAGCCTCAGGCGCGGAGAGCGTGAGACCCGCGCCCCTCAGTTTCTCTACAATGGCCTGGTTACGGGGAAGAGCGAACCAGTTAATGATGTTCTGTGCCGTGATCGGTCCCAGCCCCTCCACGCTCGCAATCTCCTCAGCCAAGGCGGAGCAGAGCGCGTCGAGCGAGGGAAAAGCGGCTGTCAGTAGCGCCGCGACCGCAAAGCCCACTCCGCGGATGCCCAGCGCTGCCAGGACCCGGGTAAAGGGCTGTGCCTTGGAGGCCTCAATCGCGCCGAGTAAATTGTCCGCTTTTTTGTCAGCGAATCCTTCCAGTTCGAGCAGCGCTTCCTTCTGGAGCGTATAGAGATCGACCGGGTCTTTTACCAGTCCCTGATCGACCAGCTGCAAGGCAGTTCGCTCCCCGATGCCCTCGATATCCATCACAGCGGCAAAGAAGGTGAGCTTCTGCACCAATTGCGCGGGACAGGCCACGTTGATGCAGTAGTAGGCAACTTCGCCCTCCGGATGAGATACAGGCTCTTTGCAGGATGGGCACGTTGTCGGAGGGATGATCTCCTGCTCGCTGCCCTCTCGCGCCGCCACCACCGGACCCGAGACATACGGAATCACATCGCCGGCGCGCTTCACGATGACGCGATCGCCAACCCGAATGTCGCGTTCGTCAACGACGTCGAAGTTGTGCAAGGAGGCACGGCTGACGATAACACCCGCGATGGGGACGGGTTCCAGGATCGCCGCAGGGGTGATAACTCCGGTGCGCCCTAGGGTGAACTCGACAGCCTTCAGTCGGGTGATCGCTTCCTGCGCGGGAAACTTGTAGGCAACGGCGCCGCGGGGTCTACCTCCGACGACTCCTAGGCTTTCGCTCGTGGCGAGGTCGTCGATCTTGATGACCAAACCATCGGCCTCATAGGGCAGCGTGTTTCGCTGCTCGACCATCGTTTCGCAGTAGTGAGCGACGTCGTCGAGGCTCTCGAATGTTCGAACTTCCTCCGTCACCGGGAACCCCAGATCTCGCAGGTACGCCAGCGTCTCACACTGGGTAAGGAGCGCCGGGCCCGTCTTCTCGACCACGCTGTAAACAAAAAGCCGCAGCGGGCGTTGTGCCGTGATCCTGGCATCGAGCTGCCGTAAAGATCCTGCCGCCGCATTTCGCGGGTTCGCGAAAGGCATTTCACCTGCGGCGATCAGCCCTGCGTTAAGAGCTGCGAAATCATCAATCAATATCAGGACCTCACCCCTGACAACGAGTGAAGCGGGTATCTCCGGTCCATCATTGCTCACCGGTATGCGCAGAGGTAGCGTAGCCAGCGTACGCAGGTTCGTGGTAATGTCCTCACCCACCTGCCCGTCACCGCGTGTGGCGCCAAGCACAAAGCGACCCCGGTCATAGTGGAGTACAACCGTGAGCCCGTCTAATTTGGGTTCCACGACATAGTCAAGTGTCTCGCTTGCGAGCGACTCGGCCTCCTGCGGGAGTAGTTTGCTGACGCGGTTATGCCAAGCGAAGATTTGCTCGCGGCTGGTTACTTTGTCCAGGCTCAGGATGGGCGCGGGATGCGCAACTTTAGAGAATCCCTCCGCCGGCTGCCCCTGGACACGTTGTGTTGGCGAGTCGGGTGTCACAAGCTCAGGGAACTGCTGCTCGATCTCGTGGAGTTCGTCGACCAGGTGATCGAACTGCGCATCGCTGATCAGTGGGCTATCCAGGACAAAATAGCGATGGCTGTGGAAGTTGATCTCCTCGCGTAGCCAATCGGCCCGGCTCTGTGCCGCTTCCCGGTCCATACTCACCTTCTCATTCACCACGGAGGAGCAAGAAATTCCTGAGCCGCCCAGCCCTCGCGTTCGGGATTGGCTTCGTCCCGCACGAACCACCAGGTATAGCCATCGGCCACTTGCGGTCCTCCGACGATGAGCAGGGCTTCGCCCTCTGCGGCTACGTTAATCCGTGCGGCGCTGGTGCCGGCCTCAGCCCGGATGCTTAACCCGGCGGCGCCGGTGCCGATTACTGTGACTCTGACACCGATGCCCAGCTGGTCTGGGAGCACCGGTACGGGCGTGGGGGTAGGCATTGCCGTGGGCGTCGGAGTCGGTGTCGCCGTCCAGATGATAGCCGTGGGGCGAGGACCCTCAGGCCTGACGGTCGGTCGCGTGAAGAGCCAAACTCCCCCGACCATAGTCAGCGTGATGGTTCCTAGGAGCATGACCAAGCAGCCCCACTGTGCGACATTAGGCCCGTCTGTATTGTTGGTAGACACACTTGTATTATACGCGTGCTACGTTGCTGATCAAGTGAGGTGCGGTATACTTAGATGCTGAGTTTGTTAGAGGAAGCCGGGTATACGCGGAGCTAGGGTTGCTAGAAGGTTTGCCGATGCCAGAATCGCTATCCCAGTTCTGATTTGCAGTCAGCGAGGAAGCCGTATATGCGTATCGTCATTGTCGAAGAAAGCCATAATCGGGTAACTTGGCAGTCCCGCTCGCCCATGCTCTGGATCGAGGTGGGCTTGCTGCTAGGCATCCTGTCGGTGGTCGCCTTGCTGCTTGCCAGCCCAAGTCCGGTGCGTTGGCACGTGATGGCAGCCGTTATCTCCCTGCTCCTGATTCTTGCAGTTGTAATTGCATTAACCACGGCGCCTGCAGACCGTGGCATCCTGGAGCGGCTGCCGGAAGGTGGAACCCTATTTCGCGCCAGAGTTTGGCCCTTTGTTGGCGACCGTCCGGTTGTGGAGGCGGATCTGGAAAGCATCACGGCATTCGAGATCGAAACGGAGGTCTTTGAGGAGAGCGCTGCCGAGCTCTATCGACTATCTCGGCTGTGGGCTGTGGCTGGCGGAGAGAACCGTCACTGCTTGACGAATTGGGCCGACACAGAATCCGTTAACGTGCTGGGTGTTGCATTGGCCAAAGCGAGCCGGTTATCTTTCGAGAGTGAGGCTCGCCAGACGTTGTTCTCGCTCTGAGGTTCTTGGCCGAGGACGCCGTTCCGAGGACATCGCCCGGACAGAAGCTATGCCGACACGACCGAAGCTCTACCAAATTGAGGGAATTGTGCTCGGACGGCGCGACTACGGTGAGGCGGACCAGATCATCATTTGTCTGACGGAACAGGGACGGATGGATTTCCTCGCAAAAGGGGTCCGCAAGCCACGTTCTAGGAAAGCGGGTCATCTCGAGCTATTTGCACGTACGAACATTGTCGCGTCGCGCGTTCAAGGGTCTTGGGACATTCTGAGTCAGGCTGATGCTGTTGTCCTACGCCCGGCTCTGCAGGATGATTTCGATCGCGCGACTTACGCGCGCTATGTAGCAGAGCTGGTGCTGCGCTTCTTCGAGCGTGAGGCGAACCCCAATCTCTACGAGCTTCTGGATTGGACGCTTTCGACACTGGTGGAGGATAAGGCACCGCAGCTGCTCGTACGTTGGTATGAGCAACGGCTGCTGGAGCTGGCGGGATTTCGCCCTACGTGGCATGCCTGTGTGGGTGAGCGCGAGCGAGAGCAATGTGAAGCGCCCTTGGCGCCCCGACCGAGCGACACGCAAGGATACGGGCTCGATCCTGAGCGCGGCGGGGCGTTATGCCCGGAGTGTATGCGTGCCAGCCTTGCGCAGCCCGGTGTGCGGTTGCTGTCGCCGAGTGCGCTTTCCTGGTTGCAGGCGCTGCAACGTCGCGAGTATGAGGAATTGCAGCCG
Organism: Thermoflexales bacterium; assembly: GCA_007125545.1. GTDB lineage: Bacteria > Chloroflexota > Anaerolineae > B4-G1 > SLSP01 > PWVB01. Next base: position 30,878 of record SLDA01000050.1, read on the forward strand.
TTGTCGATGCCGGAGAAAACTGCGCGAGAACTAACTCACGCGATGGATCATTATATCGCACATCATCTTGAGTATCGCCCAACAAGTCTGAGAATGATAGACAAGGGGAAGTAAGGACGCTTATGTTGACATTTCAGGAAGCCATTATGCGCTTGCAGGCCTATTGGGCCGATCAAGGAGCGGTGATCTGGCAGCCGTATAGCGAGAAGGTCGGCGCCGGGACGATGAATCCCGCTACAATCCTTCGAGTTTTGGGACCGGAACCGTGGAACGTTGCCTATGTTGAGCCCTCGTACCGGCCCGATGATGGGCGCTATGCTGATAATCCCAACCGTATGCAGATGCATACTCAGATGCAGGTCATATTGAAACCCGATCCCGGCGATCCACAGGAGCGCTACCTGGGGAGTCTTGAGGCTCTGGGAATCCGGCGAGAACTGCATGACGTGCGCTTCGTCGAGGACAACTGGGAGAGCCCCGCGCTCGGCGCGTGGGGGTTGGGATGGGAAGTTTGGCTCGACGGGCAGGAGATTACGCAGTACACGTACTTCCAGCAGGCGGGCGGTATCAATCTCGATGTGCCGTCGGTCGAGATCACGTATGGGCTGGAAAGAATCGTCATGTATCTTCAGGGTAAGCGGTCGGTGTGGGACATGCTATGGGACGATCAGCACACCTATGGCGAGATCTTACGTGACCAGGAGATCGACCACTGTCGCTATGCCTTCGAATTGGCGGATGTCGACCGGCTGCAGCACATGTACGAGCTCTTCGAGGCCGAGGCCAAGTTGGCTCTCGACGCTGAGCTCGTGGTCCCGGCGTTGGATTATGTCCTGCGCTGCTCGCACACCTTTAACATCTTGGATTCCCGCGGTACGGTGGGCGTGACCGAGCGGGCGGCATTCTTCAAGCGAATGCGCGACCTGGCACGCCGGGTCGCTGAGGGGTATCTGGTCCAGCGCGACCGCGCCGGTTTCCCGTGGAAGGGTCGCCGCGGATTGACGACGTCGCCTCCTGCGGCGGGCACACTCCTTCACCTGCCTATGGCTCCAGAGCAGACTGACGCTCCCCCCCTGATGGGTCGCGTTCCCTTTCTTTTCGAGATTGGCGTGGAGGAGCTGCCTTCCACGCATCTCAGCAGTGCGCTCGCCCAACTAGAGAGCTGGGTACCCCAGACCTTCGCCGACCTACGGCTGGAGCATGGTGATGTTCACATCTGGGGCACACCGCGGCGGCTGGTCGTCTTTGTAGAGCAGATGGCGACGCACCAGCCCGACGAAGAGCA
>SLDA01000115.1 GCA_007125545.1 Thermoflexales bacterium
ACAAGGGTCGATATCTTCTTGTTTGGACTTGTAGGGGCGCCTCTGTCCACCGGGCATCGCTTGGGGTGACTGTTGAACGACGTTCCGCAGGGTCCCGTGATGAGGGTTTCGATTGTAGGAGGAAGCGTGAAGACTGGGTTCAACAGGCTTACAAATCGGCTGACATTGTGGATAGGCAGGGTCCTACTGCTGGGTGCTGTGCTGGCGGTTTTCGCGGCCTGCGACCGCCGTGAGGTGGTTGTGCCCGAACCGGGACCGCCGCCGGCTGCTCCAGTTACCGACAGGGCGCAAGCTGAGCCGGGCGAGGATGGGCCCATTCCGTTGACACCGGCTGCTCCGAACACGGTCACGGTGCGGGTGACAGCAGCGCCAACGCCGACGCGCGTGCCGCCGGACTCCACCGCTACGACCTACACCGTGCGACCTGGGGATACCCTGCTGCGTATCGCCGGACTCTACGCCACCACGACAGAGACGCTGATGCGGATAAATGGGCTCACGAATCCTGACAAAATCGTTGTGGGGCAGGAACTGCAGGTGACGCTGAACACCGAGCTGGTCGGTCCCGCCACGGCACTAGTCCCGGATAGCGACGTCGTTCTCGGGCCCGGCTATTCGACGTTCGACTTGGCCGAAGAGATCGCCCGACACCCCGGATTGCTCTCGCACTATGAGGAGGTCGTCAATGGACGCACACTCACAGGTGTTGAGATCGTGTCGCTTGTTGCACGCCAATATAGCGTGGGGCCCAGGGTGCTGCTCGCACTCCTGGAACTAAGAGGTGGATGGTTGTCAAACCTGACTCCAGATGCGGGTCAGCAGGTCTATCCCCTGGGATATACGCGCCAGACCCATTACGCCGGTCTCTACTACCAACTCATGCAGGCCGCTAACGGACTCAATATCGGTTTCTACGGCTGGTGGCTCGATGATCTCTGGCTGATCCAGACCATGGATGGCGCGCATATCCAGTTCTCGCCCGAGCTGAACGCGGGAACTGCCGGCGTTCAGAAGGTGCTCGCCGACACCTCCGCCTCCTACGATACGTGGATCGCGGATATGGATAGGTTTCAGGAGATCTACGCGAATTTATTCGGCGATCCCTTTGGCTATGCGGTTGAGCCCTTGATTCATCCGGAGACCGAGAACGCGCCGTTGGTTCTCCCCTGGGCGAAGGGCGAGACATGGTATTATACCGGAGGTCCGCATCCCGGCTGGGGTTCGTTAGGCGCCTTCTCTGCCGTGGACTTCGTCACCGATGAGGTCCATCTCGGCTGCGCGATAAGCACGGGGTGGGTGACCGCATCGGCGCCGGGCCTCATCGTCATGAGCGAGGATGGCATGGTGCTTCAGGACCTCGACGGTGACGGCGACCTCGGTACCGGCTGGGTTATCCTGTATATGCACATCGCGTCCCAGAACCGTGTAGCTGCCGGTACCTGGGTGGAAGCAGGCGACAGAATCGGCCATCCCTCCTGTGAAGGAGGCGTTTCAAGCGCCTCGCACTTGCACTTGGCCCGCCGCTTGAACGGGGTCTGGATTCCGACCGATCACTCACAGTGGCCGATGTTGCTCTCGGGCTGGGTTCCGATTCCGGGTGACAAGGCCTATTCCGGTACCCTCGTCCGGGATGAGGAGGTCCGCAGGTCGTGTGAGTGTTGGGAAGCGGTCAATGCGGTAACGCACTGACCACGTCCCATGCTCGTTCCGCAGCGTTGTGGTTAGAGAGACGGATCAGGTACCTTCCTCAGGACCCCGCTCCAGGGCAATCCTGACGTCGACTGCCCAGACGCCGTTTCGAGGTTCGCTGACAATCAGCGGGTTGATGTCCAGTTCTGCAATGCAGGGGAAATCGTCGACCAGTTGACCCACTCTGCAGAGTGTGTCGACAATCCCCGCTAGGTCCGAGGGGGGCTGCCCGCGGACTCCGTGCAAAATCTTGCCTACAGCTGTCTCCATTACCATCGCCGCTGCATCTGTATCGCGGATGGGCGCCAGCCGGAACGCCACATCCTTCAAGACCTCGACGAAGATGCCGCCCATCCCGAACATCAGGACCGGTCCGAACTGCGGGTCGTTGCGTGCGCCGAGGATGACTTCGTGGCCCTTGGGAGCCATCTGCTGGAGCATCACCTGGTGATCCGGTTGGTCGCCGGCCATACGCGTGTAGGCCGCACGCACGGCTGCCTCATTCTCTAGGCCCAGGGCAATCCCCCCAACATCGGCTTTGTGCACAACGCCCGGCGCCACCAGCTTCATAGCGACAGGGTATCCGATCTGCGCTGCCAGCGCTGAGGCGCTCTCCGAATCGTGAGCCAGACCCGAGGCAGGTATAGGAATGCCATAGGACGCCACGATTTGGGCCGAGAGCTCGGCATCGAGAAAGCCCGCGCCACTGCGCTCCCAGGCTTGTTGCAGGGCGACGCCTACAGCTTCTCGATCCACGTCCTCAACCGGGATCGGGGTCAGGTCGGCGCGCTCCCGTAAAGCCTTGTATTCAACCAGGGCTGCGAGGGCGCGACTCGCGCGATTGGGATCGCGATAGGCGGGAACACCGCTGCGATTCAGTTTCCGGATGGCGTCGGGGACGCTCTCGCCGCCAACCAGGCAACAGACCACCGGTTTGTCGGTGTTCTCCGCTGCTGCAATGACGTGCCGCGCTACATCGTCGACCGGCGTGATGGACTGCGGGACGAAGATCGCCATCAGCATATCTACCCCCGGATCGGCCAGCAGCAGGTCGCCGGCGAGTTGATACATATCGGCCTGTGGCCCGCCCAACATGTCGACGGGGTTGGCGAGCTGGGTGCCACGCGGTGTCACCGCGGCAAGCTTCTCCATGGTCTCGGGCAGCAGATCCGCCATCTGCAAGCCCCGCCGGTCGAGTTCGTCGGCTGCAAGCGCTGCCGGCCCACCCGCGTTGGTCAGGAGCGCAACCCGGGGACCCTGTGCCAGACGCTGGGTCGCGAGTGCCGGCGCGACGTCATTCTGTTCCTGCAGGGAGCCGACAACCAGGGCGCCGGCCCTGTGGCACGCGGCGAGGTAGCTCTGCTCGTCTCCCGCGAGCGCGCCGGTATGCGAGGCAACGGCCCGCGTACCGGCCGAGGTCAGGCCTGCTTTGAGCATCACGATCGGCTTCGTGCGATAGGTCGACGCCGCGGCGTCGACAAAGCGGCGACCACGGGGCAGCCCCTCCGCATAGATGCTGATAACGCGCGTGTTCGGATCCTCGCGCATCAGCTCGATCCCATCGGCGATATCGACATCGAGTTGGTTGCCCAAGCTGGCAATCCGGCTGAATCCGACTCCGACTTGCTGCGCCCAGTCGACGGTGCCCCCGCAGATGGCGCCGGAGTGAGAGACGAAAGCGATGTGGCCCGGCGCAGGCATCAGCGAAATAAAGGTGGTGTCCAGCGGCAGATGAGCATCCTGTACGCCAACGCAATTTGGGCCAATGAGCCGCATGCCGTAGTGCTGTCCTATCTCCTTCAACTGCTGCTCCAGGGCCGCCCCTTCCGGCCCCGTCTCTCGAAACCCGCCGGTGATCACAATAGCGGCCCTGAGCCCGCGTTCGCCGCACTCGGTGAGCGCACCGGGTACGGCGGGTGCAGGGATCATAATGACCGCCAGCTCCACGGGGTCGGGCACTTCAAGGATCGTCGGGTAGACGGGGTATCCGAGGATGGTGCCTCCCCTGGGATTAACCGGATAGATGGGACCCCGGTAGCCGTGCTCTTTCAGATTGCGGACTACGGCGTGACTCAGTTTTTCCGGGTCTGCGCTGGCCCCGATGACGGCGACACCGTCGGGATTGAAGAAGATCTCGAGCTGCTGGTCTGGCATAGCCTTATCCTCCATCCATATACTTATACTATCTCGCCGCATGATAGGTAAGATGTCGGAGTTGTCCAATACGACCGGGGGCATCCTGTCCGTCGCGGCGTGGCTGGTGTTAGCGCCGCGCGTGCCACACGCGGAACCGGTTGTCTTGCCAGGCAACGCTCACGGAGCTGAACTCACGTTCGAGCCACTTTGCATAGTCCAGAAAGGCATTGGCCACAAGATAGAGTTCGCCCCCGCTCGAGAGTACGCGTGCGGCTTCTTTGACAAAGAGCTGCGCGACCTCAAAGTCGGTGTCGCGGCCCCGATGGAAAGGTGGGTTGGTCACGACCGTCTGCACAGTGCCGCCGGGGATGCTTGACGCGCCTATGGTTAGCTGCGCCACGGCGTCCGGATGGCCATTGGCGGCCCAGGTTCGACGGCTGGAGGCGATCGCTGCAGCCGATACGTCCGTGCCCGTCACCTGTGCTCCGAGGCGCAGGGCCGCGAGCCCCACGAGCCCGGTGCCACAGCCGAGGTCCAGCACGGAGGTGCCTGGCTCGATACCCATGCCGGCAATCAGGGCTGCCGCACCGGCGTCGAGTCTGTCAGCTGCAAATGCCCCGGTGCAACTGACGAGTTCGGTCTCCTCGCCACCCAGCAAGATGGTGTAGGAACGGCAGCCATCGTGGAGATCGGGGAGGTCGGTGCTCGACCGGATGGCTAGGGCTGCATGGTAACCGCCCTTCCGGGCCACGACCCCGGCCTGCCCAAAACGTGCCTTGGCCTCTGCCAGCGCGCTGCCGAATCCCTCGTTCTTGGCGCCGGTGAAAACCAACTTGCCGCCGGGCTGCAGTGTCAATTCGGCCATCTGGAGTTGTCGCGCTTGCAGCTCGCGCCCCCGGGGCAGGTGCAACACGGTGAGGTCGCAGGAGCCGACAAGGGATGGGACGAGCCCTCGCTCACAGGTGAGGGTGGGTGGAGCTTGGTTGTTCGCGGCGAAGGTTGCCTCGGTAGCCAGGGCTTCGGCAAGGCTATCGTACCACCCGACCACGCGGGCGCCGCTCCGCGCAGCCCACAGGCCCAGGGGTGCTGTACCAGGACCCAGCACGCACACCCGTGCTGCCGTGATGCGACGAAGGGCCTCAAAGCTCGCCTGCTGCGCAGGACCGAATGGGTGTACGCCGGGCAGGCGGATGAGGGTGAAGTGACCGTCAGGTAGCGTATGTGTATGCGATGTGGTCCACTGCCGGAGTCGCTGCATTTCGCGTTCCGGCAATAGCGAGCTTTTCCATGCGGGACTGCGCATTCTGTTCTCCCTCCCTGCGGCCCTGGAGAGCGGTTCGCAGTGCGACGAGTTCTCCGGCTGACCGGCTAATATCCTCGATTTCTTCGTGCCCTTACGGCATTTTCTGTTATAGTTGTAAGATGTATTCGGAGTGTGGCAACTTCCGAAAAGTGTGTTGAGCTGCAGGGTGTGGCGTGCTATAATCCTGGTAAGCTGGCACAGGGCATGGTCGAATATTTAAATGATACTGCGGGAGGTGGGAATGATCAACGTACAGGAATTCAGCCGTACTCTTATAACTAATGTCGAGCGCGTGATTGTCGGAAAATCATCCGCCATCCAGCTTGCTGTGATCGGCTTGTTGAGTAAGGGGCACCTATTGATTGAGGATGTCCCCGGTGTGGGCAAGACAATGCTGGCTCGAAGTCTCTCCAGGTCTCTTAACTGTACGTTTGGTCGTATTCAATTCACACCCGATATGTTGCCGAGCGATGTGACCGGAGTCTCCATCTACAATCAGGCCACCAACAGCTTCGAGTATCAACGCGGACCGATCGTATCCCAGATTGTGCTTGTTGACGAGATCAACCGTGCGACGCCCAAGACACAGTCGGCCTTGTTGGAGGCGATGGAGGAGCGACAAGTTACGGTGGACGGCGTGAGCCACAAGTTGCCCGAACCCTTTATGGTGCTCGCGACACAGAATCCGATTGAGTATGAGGGAACCTATTCGCTGCCCGAGGCGCAGCTTGACCGGTTCCTGATGCGGATCGACCTGGGCTATCCCGCGCTGCGGGATGAGATCGAGGTGCTCGACCGCCAGCAGTTCTCACACCCGGTCACCGACCTTGAGCCCGTCGTCTCTTCCGAGGACCTGCTCGCGGCGCAGGAGCAGATCAAGACGGTCTACGTCTCGCCCGCCCTCAAGGAGTATATTGTGCGCCTGGTTCAAAGCACACGCCAGCACCCTGATGTCTTTCTGGGCGCGAGTCCGCGTGGCAGCCTCACGCTCTATCGGACGGCTCAGGCTCGTGCGGCGATGGCGGGACGTGAGTATGCATTGCCTGATGATGTGAAATTCATCTCGCCCTACGTTCTCTCGCATCGTATGATCATCAGCCCCAGTGCGCGGTTGCGCAATGTGCAGGCCGAGCAGATTGTGCGGACGATTCTCGATCAAGTGCCGATGCCGGAGCCCGAGAGAGAGCGAATATCAGCCTGACCCTGGTCACGTGTAGCTGAAGAGGTTGGTTCTAGTTAATAGTGTTGTCGTTGTACTGACGTTGAGTGGAACAGAGGTGTAGCGTGAGTGAGGAACCCCTGAGCGAGGGAACTAGAATGAAGCCGCGGCTGCGACTTCGGGCGTGGCTGGTGCCGGGTCTGATTGTCGTTGTCGGCATTACGCAATATCTGGCCCCCTACCGCGGATGGCGGATTCTGATGGTGGGTTTGGGCGGGGCTTTCTTGGTGAGCCTGTTCTGGGCGATCTCGCTCTCAAGAAAGCTGGACCTGACGCGCCAGATGCGCTTCGGCTGGGCCCAGGTAGGTGACCGCCTCGTCGAGCGGTTTACGATTCAGAATGATGGGTGGGCGCCGGCTGTCTGGGCAGAGGTGCTGGATGCTTCTACTATGCCGGATTATCAGGTCAGCAGAGGCACCGGCATTTCGAGCTATGACATCATTCGCTGGCACACCGAGGCCGTTTGTATGCAGCGGGGCCTTTTCACCCTCGGACCGACGAAGCTCGCTACGGGCGATCCTTTCGGTATCTTCTCCGTGGAGCTTGATTTTCCCGCTTGCTTGCCGCTCTTGGTTCTGCCGCCAATTGTACCCTTGCCTGCCATTGAGGTGGCGCCGGGTGGACGCTCGGGCGAGGCGCGTCCACGCGCCAACCACCTCGACCGCACCGTGAGTGCTGCTGCCGTCCGTGAGTACGCATTTGGCGACAGCCGCCGGTGGATTCACTGGCGGACCACCGCACGACGGGGAGAGTTATTCGTGCGCCTCTTCGAGAGCACCCCCTCCGGCGACTGGTGGATTCTGTTGGATATGGACAGCCACGTGCAGTTGGGCTCCGGTGATGGCGCTACGGATGAACACGGTGTGATCCTGGCAGCATCGTTGGCCGACCGGGGTATTCGGCTCCAGCGAGCTGTGGGGATTGTGGCGGAAGGCGAGCAGCTCGTGTGGATGGAGCCGTCGGTGGGTGAGGGGCAACGTTGGGAGATTCTGCGGTCGCTGGCCCTTGTGTCGCGAGGAGAGCGGCCGCTGCACGATGTGTTGACCCGCGTCAGTTCCAGTGTGGGGCATCACGCCAGCCTTATCGTGATTACGCCGAACACAGAAACGCTCTGGGTTGAGGCGCTGGTGCCACTGCTGAGGCAAGGGGCCGTGCCCACGATTATGCTGCTCGACCCCGTCTCCTTCGGCGGCACGGGAAGTATGGATGCTGTGAAGGCGGCCTTGATTAATCTCAACGTAGCCTTCTATGAGATCACGCGGGACCTGCTGGATCTGCCTGAGACGCGCCCCGGACGACAGGGGCATTGGGAATGGCGCGTCCTGGGGACGGGTAAGGCGGTTCCCGTCCAGGTCGATGATAAAGTGGCATGGAGGGCGCTAGAATGAGTTACGCAACCGAGAGACGTAGAAGTCTGCCCAGCCGGATCATTCGAGGACTCAGTCCCAGGGCGCTGTTGACCTGGGCACTGTTGGTGGTTGTCGTCTACAGCATCACCTCCGGACTCGTCGACGCCATTCCCAACCTGGACTTTGGATTTTTGGCCGTCGTGGCCGTGCTAGGCGTGACATTCGGGTGGTTGCTCGCCCAGATCCCGGTCAAACCGTGGATGGCAGCACTCCTGGGCTTCCTGCTCGGAGCTGAATATCTACTGGTTCGTGTCGGGCGACTGGGTAGCTCTTTGCTAGCTGCTATCGGAGGCGTGGGGCAGGCGGTCGGCCAGATGGCCCTATGGTACTGGACAGCCGAAGCACCTCAGTGGGGCACTGCCCTGATGCCCCTCTTCCGCCTCTGGGGAGACGTCGGGACACTGCTCAGTCGCACTGTTGGGTGGCTGTCCACGCTCCTGGCAGGTGGGACCGCCTTTGATGTGGTAGGAGCTGCCTTTATCTGGGGCTTGATTGTGTGGGTGTACAGTGCCTGGGCCGGGTGGATGACCCGACGTGAGCATCGTCCATTGGTGGGCGTGGTGCCTGGGGGCGTGCTGCTGAGCTTCCTCCTCTCCTATACGAGGTCCAGCCCCTATATCTTCCTGCCGATCTTTGGCGCGACGCTGGTGTTGATGGCGCTGATGCACCAGACAGCACGTGAGAGCCGTTGGTCTCGCACTGGCATCGATTTCTCTCACGGTCTATGGAACGATGTCGCGCTGGTTGCCAGTGGGTTGTCGCTTGTCTTTATGGTGGCCGGAGCCATAGCTCCCTCGATCACGATTGAGCGGATCAGCGATTGGATGCAGGAGGTCACGGCACGTCCGAGCGCGCCGCGCACGGACGCGGTGGCCGAAGGGTTGGGTCTGGAGCCCAAGCCGGACCCCGAACCCCGTGAAGTGCGGCCCATCGAGTCGATGATGTCAACAAGACTTCCCCAACAGCATTTGATCGGATCGGGTCCCGAACTGTCCCAACGGGTGGTGATGCTCGTCGAAACGGGAGAGCTGCCGCCGATGGAGGAGGGTGGCTGGATGGACTTTGAGGTCCCCCGTCACTACTGGCGCAGCATTACCTACGACCGCTACTTTGGTCGCGGCTGGTCCACCAGCGCTATTGAGTTAGCGGAGTATGCGGCAGGCGAGCTCGCGACTCAGCCTGAAGGCCCCCATCTCCGGACGTTACGTCAGGACGTGCGGGTGGTCGGCCCTCAGATCGGGGGTGCGATTCACGTGGATGGCACGCTGGTGTCGGTCGATCAGGATTACGTTGTCTCATGGCGGCCGCCCGGTGAGATGTTTGCGGCGACTACCGAGGAACGTCAGTACCGGGCCGACTCGGTCTATCCGCTGGTCACTGTGGAGGAGCTGAGGGAGGCGCCGGCCGACTATCCGGACTGGCTCCTGAGCCGCTACCTGCAGTTGCCGGATTCTGTGCCGTCGCGGGTATTGAGTCTGTCGCTTGACCTGACAGCGACGGAGCCGACACCTTACGATCGCGCGATGGCCATTGAGACCTATCTGCGCGAGACCTTCACCTACACACTCGATGTGCCCACGCCCGGCCCACAGGACGACATCGCCGATTACTTCCTTTTCGAGCTGCAAGAGGGATATTGCGACTACTATGCGACCGCGATGGTTGTATTGGCGCGGGCTGCGGGCCTTCCGACTCGCCTCGTCATCGGATATGCGAGTGGCAATTACGATCCCATGGCGGCACGCTATGTGGTGACGGAGGCCGACGCGCACGCGTGGGTCGAGATCTACTTCCCCGGCTATGGATGGATTGAGTTTGAGCCGACCGCGGGCCGTCGTGCGATTGTCCGTAGCACGGCATTCCCTGACACGTCCTCTCTACCCCCCATCACGCCCTCGGAACCCCTGGTCGAGCCACAAGCCGAGTCTACGGCGCCCGAGCTTGTAGTCGGGATCTGGGTCGTGATCGCCTTCGCCGGTCTCTTTGGTGCTGTGGGGTTGGTGACCGCTGCGGACAGCATGCGACTCTACATGTCCTCGTCAGAGCGGCTTGTTGGACGGCTGCAGGGTCGCTTGCGCAAGCAAGCGCGCCGCCTCCGGGCGCCGCTACGCCGCGGCGACACACCGCATGAGGTTGCTGCAGCACTGGGAGGTCGCATCCAGGCCATCGCCGATGACCACGGGTTCACCGGGGCTGAGCTCCTGGAGCCGGGTGCTCTTGAGGTGCACGAGTTGGCCGATCTTTACGTCCGGACCTGGTATAGCCCCCAGGGCACCCTTTCCCGCGAGGAACGCTGGCAAGGGGCCTGGCTCTGGTGGCGCCTTCGCTGGCGGCTGGCACTGGCCGGACTGTGGCGCCGGTCGGGGAACCGTCGTTCGCGAGATGAGGCGGAGGAGACCCAGTTGGCACCCGAAGAGCTTAGGCGTCAGCGAGATGCCGCGCGGGAGCGGCTTCGGCCTCCGCCAATGTAGGCATCACTAGTACAGAATCGCCAATCGCAACGAGGTGAAAAGCCTTGGGTTCTGCTGCAAGCAAGTCGGCTTTTCCGCAGGTTCCACACAGCCGACCGAAGAACCCAAGAAATTGCGACGAAGGGACCTGACAGCCTGGCCGTCGCTTGGGCGACCGCTGTCCGGCGCGAGGTTTCATAGAGAGGGTATGGGCGGATATGGAAGTTGCTGACTATTTCTACCGCTTTGGACTGGCGCTGGGTATCGGTCTGTTGATCGGTATTCAGCGCGAGGCCGAGTTCGATCAACCCGAGGGTAAGATTGCGGCCGGCTCCCGTACTTTCGCGTTGATTAGTCTGGCGGGCTTTGTCTTGGCCCTCGCGAGCCGCGAGACAGGTTCGGGGCTTCCTTTCCTGGGCGGATTGCTTGCCATGGCCGGACTTCTGATTCTCGGCTACTACGCTGACTTGATCGTGGCAAAGCCCGGTATGACGACCGAAATGGCCGCGATTGTCGCCTATGGTACAGGCGGATTGGCCTACTGGGGCCCCTTGCCGCTCGCGGCTGCATTGGGTGTGACGATCACAGCGCTCCTGTCGCTGAAACCCCAGATGCGGTCTTTCACACACGCACTGACGCGAGAAGATATCTATGCGACTGTGAAATTCGCCGTTATCAGTGTCCTTGTGCTGCCTCTGCTGCCGAATCAGGCGTACGGCCCGCCACCCTTCGATGTCTTCAACCCCTTTCACATCTGGCTGATGGTGGTCTTCATCAGCGGCATCAGCTTTCTGGGGTATGTGTTGATCAAGCTGGTCGGTGCACAGCGCGGAATTGGGCTGACGGGACTGCTGGGCGGCATCGCATCGAGCACGGCGGTCACGCTCAGCTTCGCGCGCCGCAGCCACGACGAGGAGGAGCTGTCGAATCCCTTCGCCCTGGCGATCCTGGTAGCGTGGGCAGTGATGTTCGTGCGGCTGCTGGTTATAATCGTGGCGCTGGCGCCGCGCCTGGCCCAGGCATTGGTAGTCCCGATGATGGCGTCGGCCATCGTAGGTCTCTTCTACAGCGGCTATCTCTACTTCGTCAAGTGGGAAGTGCGGCAGGAGAGCCTGGAGTTCGAGAACCCCTTCGAACTGGGCCCCGCGCTGCGCTTTGGCTTGATCTATGCCGTCGTGCTTTTCGTCGCGCGCGCGGCGCAGGTGTATTTCGGCGATGTCGGCATCTATGTCTCGAGTTTCGTCTCCGGACTGGTGGGGGTCGATGCCATCGCGCTCTCGATCGTCGATCTGCTCGACGGGGGAGCTGCGCTGGGCCTGGTAACCGCGACCCGGGCAATCGTGATCGCTGCTATGGCCAACACGCTGTTCAAGGGCATCTTCGCGCTGGCGGTGGGCGCGCCCGCGCTACGCCGCGCATTGACCCCCGGACTCCTCCTGATGTTGCTTGCCGGCACCCTCACGACCATCTTCATGTAGGGCAGGCGCTGCCATGCCGTGCGGCCGGCGGGCGCAGTGCACGGCCCCTCCGCCTCGGGCT
>SLDA01000194.1 GCA_007125545.1 Thermoflexales bacterium
AATCAGGCGTTACGCGAGTTGAAGACGAGCAGGATTCACGGAGCCAAGATCCTGAGGATATCAAGGCCCTAGGATACGAGTTCCCATTGCGGTAGCGTCGAGGATCAACGTGAACTGAGCGACCTTCTGGTCAGCATCGCGGGTCTGACAGAGAAGTAGCTGCGTCCGAGAGGCACGAACCCGGTGGTATCGGGCCCTTGCCTACCACTGCGCTATGGCACGGGCAGGCGCTCGGCGTCTTGCCTTCCGACCGAGTTGCCGTACACTAGCCCCATAGCGTCACCCTTTTCAGCCCGTCGCAGAGGTGCCTATGCTCAGTCGTCTCACACGCCATCCGGGTTTGCGCCCACTGTCGCTCGCCCTGCTCCTCGTCGCCGCCCTCTGGATTCACCGTCCGGCTCGGGCCTCCGGCCTGGCTCGCGGGCCTTCGGGGGCGTTCACCGCCTCCCCGCACCCCTTCTCACCCGACGCACCCTTTTCCGCGAGCGTCGGCGACAGTTATCTTTGCCCGCGCGCGGCCCTGCATCGCAGCCCCGACCGCTGCCCGCCTTTCGGACCCGGGACGCGGGCCGTCCGCATCGCCTACCTGCGCTCGTTGCTGCCGGAGGAGCTCCCAACCCTCTCCATCCAGCAGATTCCGCAACCCGAGGGCAGCGTTACCCGGTATCTCTACGGGCAGATCGTCAACCTTCCCGCGCCGACCTATCGCCATCCCGCGGAGGCCGCAGCCGGGTCCCCCCCGGTGCGCGTCTTCCAGTCCAACATCAACTGGGCGAGCGTCATGGGCCGGGTCGAAGTCAACGGCCACGCTTGGGTGCAGATCAACCACGAGGAGTATATCAGCGCGGATCATATCCATTTCCCGGCAGCCTCGCGCTTTCAGGGAGTTGCACTCGCCGAGCAGCCGGCCCTGCCCTTCGCCTGGCTACGCCGTGACTTGCGGCCCTCTCCGGCACCCGGCGCGCCGCCCCTACCCGACGTCCTCCTGCCCCGCCGAACGGTGGTGACGGTCTACGCGACCGAGATACTGGCGGGCCGGCGTTGGAACATGATCGCGCCGGACCAATGGATCGAGCACGATTGGGTCGCGCAGGTCACGCCATCGGCGCGACCCGACGGCGTGCCCGCGGGGGTGAAGTGGATCGACATCAACACCTACGAGCAGACCCTGGCCGCCTATGAAGGTGATCGCCTGGTCTATGCGACGCTCATCACGGCGGGGAAGGCCGATTTCACGCCCTTGGGCCTCTTCCGCGTCTTCCGCAAGGTTAGCGCGGCCCTGATGCAGAGTTACGACCGCCCGATGGACGATCCCTACTGGTTCCATCTCGAGGATGTCGAGCACGCGCAGTTCTTCAACGAGCGGATCTCGTTGCACGCCGCCTACTGGCACGACCACTTCGGCACCAGCCGCAGCAATGGCTGCGTCAACCTCGCCCCCTTCGACGCCCGCTGGCTCTACGCCTGGACGGATCCCCAGCTTTCACCGGGTGGCAGTTGGGTGACGGCGGAGAATGCGGGAGAGGGACAGACGTGGGTCCGGGTCCACCACCCTGCCCCGGAGCGCACGCGAAAGCCGATGCCCTAAGCTCAGCGGAGCGGTCGACCGAAGACCGCCAGGAAGTAATAGCCCCACTCGCCCTTCGCCACCCCCACCCCAATCTCCGGCAGCCAAGTAGTGAGCAGAGTGCGCCGGTGCGGGTCGTTGGGCGGAATTTCGTCCATCCAGATGTCGACCGCGCCCTGGGGTGTCAGGCGGCGCGCCCAGCACTCGGCCCAGCTCGCCGGCTGATAGCCGACGCGCAGCACCCGGTCCTTGATGGTCGAGCCGTCGGAGCCGGTGTGGCTGCACGAGCGCCGCGCCGCGCAGTCGTTGGCCTGGATCTGCCCGGCCTGCTCCAAGGTCTCGTTGTAGATCAGCGGCGGCAACCCGTGTTGTGCGCGCACCTCATTGATGATGCGCACCGTCTCGCGCCCCCAGTCGGCCACATCCGCCGGGGGCGGCGCGGGCGCCGCACTGACCGCGGTGGGCGGCACGACAGTTGGAGCTGCGACGGTCGCGCCCGCAGCGGGCTCGACGGTTGCAGGTGCAGCGACCACCACGGTGGGGACGGCGGTGACGGGCACCGCGGTCGCCGGTGCCGCAGCGCGGGTCTCGACGAAGTCTCTCACGGGTAATACCAGCGATTGCCCAATTCCCAGCACGTCGGCATCGGCAAGCCCGTTGGCGCCCTGTAGATCGGACAGCGTGAGGCCATAAGTCCGCGCGATGCCGCCCAGCGTCTCTCCCTGAGACACAACGTGCACGATCCAGAACGGTGATGCGCCCTCCCAGGCGGCTCGAGGCGGGATCAGGAGCTGCTGTCCCAAGCGCACCATCGTGGAATTGCCCAGGTCGTTCTGTAACTGGATGGCCGCCATCGGAACGCCATAGTCAAGCGCGAATCCCAGCAGCGTGTCGCCGGCGCCCACGGTAACTGTGACCGGGACAGCGACGGCAACCGTTTGGGGAGCCGGCATCTCGGCTTGTGCGTCTGCGACCACGGGCTCGGGGTCCGGCGACGTCATAGGCGGTGACGGGGATGGCGTTGACGACACTGGCGCGGGCGCGACGGTCGGGGAGGTTGTCTGAGGGGACTGGGGCCACGGTTCGGCCTCGTCCGGCGCAGCAGGTCCAGGCGCCGGCGCTCTGCTGCAGCTCACAACCACCCCAAGCACGAGCAGCCACATCCATAGGGAGCGCATGGAGGCTATGCTACCCGAGGTCGCGGGTTTGGCAAGTTGTGCGTGTATGTCAGTCCCGCGTCAGCCTCCGGCCCCCGCACATCGATCGGGTTGGTCCCTTGAATCGGTCACAAACTGCACTTACAATGAGGTAAAGACAGGTGACAGGAGGCACTGCGCCGAGCTTCACGCGCGAACAGACATGCAACGACCAAATAGCCGAATTACGAAACAAACCCATTTTGCCGCAACCATACATGCAGCCCCATTACGAAACAAACCCATTTTCGGGCACTGTCCCGTCGCCACAAGCCTGCGCGCGGACAGGAATGCCGCCGTCCGTTAGGAGACTGGTGTGAACATTTTCGTCCTGGATCTGGACATCCCGACGTGCGCAGCTTACCACGCCGATCAGCACGTCATCAAGATGGTGCTTGAGAGCGCACAGATGCTGTGCACGGTCCTCAACCAGCACGGCGTCGCGACACCCTATAAACCAACCCATGCCAAGCATCCCTGCACTCTGTGGGCGGGCGCGTCCCTGCCGAATTGGTTCTGGCTGCGCGATCTGGCGCTCTGCCTCGATGACGAGTACCGGTACCGCTTCGAACGGGACCGCAGCCATCGCTCCGCCACCGTGATCCGCGCGCTGCCGGATCCTCCTCTGCCCGACCTGGGTCTGACCCCCTTCGCCCAGGCAATGCCCGAGATCTACCGCGTGCCCGGCGACGCGGTCGCGGCCTATCGCGCCTACTACGTCGGCGAGAAGGCCTCGTTCGCCACCTGGACCAAGCGACCGCGCCCACCCTGGTTTGCGGCTGCGGCGGGCGGTTGACTCCCCCACCCTACCCGTTATAATCGCCTGGACGATTGATAGGAGACGATGAGACGCATGGTCGATACACTACAGGCGACGTTTGCCGCCAACCGCAAGGAGCTCACCCGCTTCTTGAAATTCGCCGTGGTAGGCACCATCGGGGCGATGGTCGACTTCGGCATCCTCTATCTACTCCACGTGGTGGTCGGGTGGTCGCTTGTCGTTTCCAATACCATCTCGTTTACCTGCGCGGTGCTGAGCAACTTCACCTGGAATCGGATCTGGACCTATCCCGACTCCCGCGGCAAGCCGATCACGGCGCAACTCGGGCAGTTTTTCGCCGTGAACATTGTCGGCTGGGCCATCAACACCGGCATTCTGCTGGCGTTGGCCGGCCCGCTAACCGCACTGGCGCGAACACTGCCCTTCATCGTGACACTTGGGGCGCCCGATGTTGCCGGACTCGCTCACAAAGTGGGCTACAACGCCGCCAAGGTTATGGCCACCGGGGTCGTCCTTTTCTGGAACTTCTTCGTCAACCGCTTCTGGACCTATAACGATGTCGACTGACACGCAGAGGGCCGGCGGGGCTACCTAACCCGAAAGCGAGGGCCCATGCGGATCGGTATCGATTACACCGCCGCGGCACGGCAGAGCGCCGGCATAGGGCGCTACACCCGCGAACTGCTCACCGCGCTTCTGAAGGCCGACCCGATCGCGCAGCACACGCTCATTCTGCTCGCGGGGACAGCCGGGCTCGGTGAAAAGTGGGACGCCGAGGCCGCCCGCCTGAGAGCGCTGGCACCACCCGGAAGCTTGCGCTTGCGCAGCTTGCCCTTCACCGATGACTGGATGGCGCGTATCTGGCACCGCCTGCGGCTCCCGCTGCCCGCCAACGCCATCACGGGCCCTATCGGCCTCTTCTATGCACCCGATTTTCTCCTGCCACCGCTCGTCGGGCCGGTCAGGCGCTGGGTCACGATCCACGACCTCTCCTTTATGCGCCATCCGGAGACCTTTCCACCGCAGCTGCGAGACTACCTGACGGACGCCGTCCCTCGCAGCGCACGGCGCGCCGACCACATCCTCACCGACTCGGAATGGACCCGACAGGATGTCGTCGAACTGCTGGGGATTCCCCCCTCCAAGGTCACCGCCCTCCATTTGGGGGTCTCACCTGCCTTCACGGCCGAAGCCTCACCCGGCGAACGGGAGGCGCTGGCACGCACCTACGACCTGGGCACCGCGCCGTACGTGCTGGCAGTGGGCACCGTCCAGCCGCGCAAAAACTACCGCCGTCTGATCGAGGCCGTCGAGCAGGTCCGGGCAAGCAGTGAGGTCGATTTGGTCATCGCCGGCGGCAAGGGTTGGCTGGGCGAACCCATTTTGAAGGCTGCGCGCGAGCGCCCCTGGGTGCATATGCTCGGCTTCACCCCCGACCAGGATCTTCCGGCCCTCTACCGCCAGGCTGCGGTGCTCGCCTTCCCCAGCCTCTATGAGGGGTTCGGCCTTCCTCCGCTCGAAGCGATGGCGTGCGGCACGCCGGTCGTGGCCTCAGTCGCTTCAAGCGTCCCGGAGGCTGTGGGTACCGCCGGCCTGCTCGTCGACCCGCTCGATACACAAGCACTGGCAAGCACGCTCGAGCGCGCGCTCACCGACACGGCGCTACGCGCCCGGCTGCGTGCCGCCGGCCTCGCCCGAGCTGCCGAGTTTACCTGGTCGCGCACCGCAGACGAATGGCTGGACCTGCTCAATACCTGAGGGACACTTCCCCAAATCACCGTTTGGCATTATTATGATAAACGTAGTAGAAAGCAACACGTAGGGGAGTAGGGAGTCGAGTCCCCTTCCCCATTCAACCCAAACGCGAAAGGAGTTGTTATGCCCCATCACACGATTGCGGTCCTGGGTGGCACCGGCAACCAGGGCCCGGGACTCGCTCTGCGCTGGGCGCGCGCCGGACACACCGTCATCATCGGATCTCGGGAAGCGGAGAAGGCCGAACGGGTCGCCGCCGAGCTGGTCGCCCGGCTGCAGACAAATCCGGCTGCTGCCGCGCGAGTGCGCGGCATGTCCAACGCCGACGCCGTCGCGGCGTCCGACCTGGCGGTTCTCACCGTTCCCTATGCGGCTCAGAACCCGTTGCTGGAGCAGCTCCGCGACGCACTCCAGGGCAAACTGCTGATCAGCGTCACCGTGGCGCTCAAGCCGCCCAAGGTGGCGCGGGTCTACATCCCCCCTGAAGGCTCGGCCTCTGAACAGGCCCAGGCCTTGCTCGGCGACGGGGTCACCGTCGTCGCTGCCTTCCAGAATGTGCCTGCCGAGCAGCTCGATAGCGACGGCATCGTCGATTGCGACGTGCTCGTCTGCGGCGATGATCGCGCCGCCAAGCGGATCGCGATTGACCTGTCCGAGGATCTGGGCACGCGCGGTATCGACGCGGGCCCGCTGGTCAATGCGCGCGCGGTGGAGGCTATGACCTCAGTTCTGATCGGCATCAACATTCGCTACAAGATTCACGGCTCGGGCATCCGTATTACAGGTTTGGAAGGAAAAGTTTGACCGCGCCGTCGACACAACTGACGCTCACCGCCCTGCGCGACATACCCGAGGTAGCTCCGGGGGACGACCTCGTGGCCCTCATCTGCGCGGCGCTTGAGGGTGCAAATCTCACACTGGAAGAGGGCGACGTCATCGCCGTCACCCAGAAAATCGTGTCCAAGGCCGAGGGCTGTCTGGTCGATCTCACCACCGTCGAGCCTTCAGAGCAAGCGCTCGCCCTCGCGGCGGAGCTGGATAAGGACCCGCGGCATATCGAAGTCATCCTGCGCGAGAGCCGGGGCATCATCCGGCGGCAGAGAGGTGTGCTGATTACGGAGACGCACCACGGCTGGATCTGCGCGAATGCTGGCGTCGACCGCTCCAATATCGCAGCGGAGGAGGCCGAGGTGGTGTTGACGCTGCCGCGCGACCCTGATGCGTCGGCACAGCACATTCGCGAAGGGCTGCGAGCTGCGACTGGGGTCGATGTAGCGGTACTGATCACCGACAGCCACGGGCGCGCCTGGCGACTGGGCACCGTCAATCTCGCTATCGGTGTAGCCGGTATGCTGCCCATCGCGGACTTTCGCGGGCACCGCGACCGCTTCGGCTACTCTCTGCGGATCACGACGGTCGCCCGTGCGGATGAGCTCGCGGCTGCCGCGGGCCTGCTCAGCGGGCAAGCCGCTGAGGGGTTGCCTGTAGTCCATATCCGCGGCGCCGGCTACCCGCGCGGTGAAGGCCGTGCCGTCGACATGCAGCGATCGGTGGAGCGGGATCTCTTCAGATAAACACAGTTCTTTACGGTAACCGAAGTCTAGAAAGGAATGTATCGACATGCCACAAAGTGATATTCCGCGCGTCGGGCTCTATCTGCAGGACGCACACCCACTACGAGAGGGGATGGCTTTATCGCAGTATGCGGAGGAGCGGGGCTTTGAAGCCGTCTGGCAGGCGGAGAGCCGCCTCGTCCGCGACGCCATCGTGCCGATGGCAGCCTTCGCCGCCGTCACGGACAGCATCAAAGTCGGCTCCGGTGTCATCAACAACTGGACCCGCAACATCGGCCTGCTCGCCGCCACTTTTCTCACGCTTGACGACCTGGCCCCGGACCGCATTATCTGCGGCATCGGAGCCTGGTGGGATCCGTTGGCAAGCAATGTGGGAATCGATCGCCGCAAACCGCTGACCGCGATGCGCGAGACGGTCGAAGTCCTACGGCGGCTGCTGGCGCTGGAGCGCGTCACCTTCCACGGCGAGTTCCATCATGTCGACGGGATCGAGCTCGATGTCGTCCACGGACGCCGGGAGCCGCGTAATGTACCCATTATGATCGGGGCTACCGGACCGCAGATGATGGAGATGACGGGTGAGATCGCCGATGGGGCCGTCCTGAACTACTGCGTCCCGCCGGAGTACAATGACACGGCATTGGAGCAGCTTGAGAAGGGCGCAAAGAAGGCCGGGCGCACCCTCGACGACATCGATCGCCCGCAGCTCGTCGTCTGCTCCGTCCATGAGGACCGCGACGAGGCCATTCGCGGCGCCAAGATGCTGCTGACGCAGTACCTGGCCCAACAGCCGCACATCGCGCGCGCGAGTGGGGTGAAGCCGGAGATCGTAAAGCAGATCCAGTCAAGCTTGGGTTGGCCTGCCACCAAGGAGCAGATCGAGGCCGCCATGGTCCACGTCCCCGACGACCTCGTCCTGCGTATTACGGCGACCGGCACACCGGATGAGGCGCGCGCCAAGGTTAAGGAATATCTGCGTCGCGGCGCCACCTATCCCATCCTCTACCCGCTGGGTGACCCCAAGCTGATGATCGACACCTTCGCCACCCGCTAGTACACGACAGAAGGAAGGGGGAAGCGGAACCAGGCAGGAGGACTGGATACGATGTGAGCTCAGCTGCCCGTAAGCGGATTGCCGATGAGGTCCAGGCTTAGCACCGTCAGCAGTTTGACCGCCTCGGGCAGCACGGCTTCATCAATGTCAAACTCGGGTGTGTGATGCCCGAAGCTGCCGATGTCGGCGCCAATCCCCATGGCAGACGCCAGGCCCCCTTGCTGCTGAACGCGATGCATCATATAAGTAAAGTCCTCGCTGCCTCCTCCGGGCTCGGGATCGCGAACCTGCAGTCCGCTGAGCGCGGTCGCGACCGCGGCGGCGCGTTGATAGAGCGCGGGATCGCTCTGCGCACTGCGCGCAGATCCCATCGGGCGAATGTCCGCTATGCAATCATACATCGCCGCGGCAGCCCGGATCACGCGTTCGGCAGCGGCGCGCATCGCGTCATTGATCTGCGACGTTCCTCCGCGCGTCTCTACGGCCAGATAAGCCGTAGGTGGAATCACATTCCGGCCCTGTCCCGCTACCAGTCGCCCTACATTGATGCGACTGGGACCTTCCCGGTGGCGGGGCAGGGCGTGCAAGTTGAGCGCCGCCGTCGCCGCAGCGAGCAGTGCGTTCTTGCCGCCCTGTGGATTGCCGCCCGCGTGGGCCGATTCTCCAGTGAGGATCACGTCGAACTTGTCCGTCGCCAGAAAGCTATCCCGTCCGCAAGCGACCTGTCCCGTCGGCCAGCCGCTGTACACGTGCAGCGCCAGAATCGCGTCCACATCATCGACGACACCCGCATGGACCATAGCCTTCGCACCGCGCACGCCCTCCTCGGCGGGCTGAAAGATCAACTTAATCGTACCCGTCGGGAGAAGCTCGGGCGCGGACTTCGCCAGCGAGCTCACGACCGACGCCACCCCCAGCCCTATCGCAGCATGGGCATCGTGACCGCAAGCATGGGCGGCGTCCGGATTGATCGATCCAAAGCCCAGCGCCGCGGGACGGTGTCGGGGCGACCGGCTCTCCTGAAGATCGAGGGCATCGATATCAAAACGCAAGCCGACCACCGGTTTGCGCTCCGGACCGTCGGCCCCAACGCTCAACGTAGCGACGACGCCGGTATATCCACCGCGAAGCGCCGCAAGGTACTCCGGATCCCCACCCTGAGCGTGCGCGCGTTCCCAAGCTGCGTCGAGCACCTCTGGGTCGGGAACGCCCATCCTGGTGTCGGGATCGACCACGTCGCGCCCGGCGGACACCGTCCAACCCCACCCTTCCAGCGCCCGGGCGATCAGGGACGCGGTCCGAAACTCCAGCCACCCCGTCTCCGCGTGCCGGTGGAAGTCGCGGCGCCACGTTACCAGATGCTCCTCTATCGCGCGCGTATGAACTTCAGCGTGCTCGCGCAGCTCGCCCATGGTAACGAGTGCACCCTCAGCTTGAGACTTGGCAGAGCCTGCCACCGGCGCTCCCTCCCGCGGCACCTGCTTGGTGGTTCTGCGTCGGGTGCCTCCTTTGCGCAGTGTCCGGTCAGAGGCCATAACACCCTCCGATTGCGAACGCCGGCGCCGGCATCACGGCCCTCTTGGCGGCTGTCTGCGCCGCCTTGTTGCGCAACGCATTCGCCGCCTCCGATCTCATTGGCCGAGCACCGGCCCCAAGGTCCACGCCTCCAGCGGCATCCCACACGATTCCACCTCCTGGCTACAATGACGCAACACCATGCCCCAACACCCGCCACATTGGCCTATCGTCGGGGTGGATGACACCTTTCAGAGCTCAGACTATGTGTCTATGATAGTGCAAGGCTTACACGGCGCAAGAGACGGTGCGACACTGTATGGACCTCGCCCACATTCGCGCGGCGCGATCTCGGAAAACCAGCATCGTGGCCCGTCGTGAAACACGCCGGAAAGCAACACTGTTTGCCCCGCCCGCGCACCGTGGTATGATAATCAGACCTTATCCTCAAGGAGGAAGTGGAACTATGAAAAACATTGCCCTCATCGGTGTTGGTTACGTGGGGCTCGTGAGCGGCGCCTGTTTCGCGGATCTCGGGAACAAGGTCGTCTGCGTCGACATCAACGAGCAACGTATCACCAATCTTAACCGCGGGATTATGCCGATTTTCGAGCCGGGGCTGGAGGAGCTCATCAGGCGCAATGTGAAGGCAGGACGCCTACTGTTCACCACCTCCTACGAGGACGCTCTGAAGGACGCTGACTATGCCTTTATTGCGGTGGGCACACCTTCCGACGTAGACGGTCAGGCCGATCTCCGCTACGTGCAGATGGCCGCCGAGTCGATTGCCGATGTCATCGATCACTACGTCATCATCGTCAACAAATCCACAGTGCCTGTGGGCACCGGCGACTGGGTAGCTGACATCATCCGCAGCCGGCGACCGGACGTGCCGGCCTTCGATGTCGTCTCCTGCCCCGAGTTCCTCCGCGAAGGTTCGGCCATCTCTGACTTTATGAACCCCGACCGTGTGATCCTGGGCTCTACTAACCCAGATGCCGCCGAACAGGTTGCACACCTGCATCTTCCTCTGCGCACGACCATCATGATCACGGACCTGCGCACTGCCGAGATGGTAAAATACGCGTCGAACGCCTTTCTCGCAGCGAAGATCTCGTTCATCAACGAGATCGCCAATATCTGTGAGGCGCTGGGCGCCGATGTCAAGGAAGTCGCCTATGGGATGGGGCTAGACAAACGCATCGGCCACGCCTTCCTCGATGCCGGGCTGGGATGGGGAGGCTCCTGCTTCCCCAAGGATGTTCAAGCCCTGGCCTCGATGGCCGAGGTCGAGAGCCGCCATCCGCACCTGTTGCATGCTGTTATGGACATTAACCGCGACCAACGTCACGCGCCGCTGCGCAAAGTGGAGGCCTTTCTGGGTCGCGACCTGCGCGATAAGATCATCGGCGTGTTGGGGTTGGCTTTCAAGCCCAACACGGACGACATGCGCGATGCCCCCTCTATCGATATCATCCGCAATCTTCAGCGTCGCGGTGCCGTAGTGCGTGCCTACGACCCTGTCGCCATGGAGCGCGCCGCCGATCTGCTCAACGGCGTAGAGATGAAGGACAGTGCTTATGCCGTGGCGGAGGGAGCAGATGCCTTGGTCCTCGTCACGGAATGGAATGAGTTCAAGAATCTGGACTTGGAGCGCATCAAGAAGTCGATGGTGTCCCCCGTCCTGATCGATGGACGTAACGTCTGGGATCCGGTCAAGCTCACCGAACTGGGCTTCCAGTACGCGGGCATTGGTCGTGGCTATGAAGGACGTGGCGCCGACCACCCCCTCGATCTCAAGGTTAACAGTGGCGCCGTCACGGTTACCGTCGAGGACATTCAGACATAATTGGAGCGTAGACAACCTTTGGACCTACTTCAGACGACTCTCGACAACGGCTTACACCTCCTTGTACGCGAAATGCGGACGGCACCGGTCGCCAGCTTCTGGATCTGGTATCGCGTCGGACCGCGGAACGAACACCCGGGTATCACGGGCATCTCCCACTGGGTTGAGCATATGCTATTTCGGGGTACCGATCGGTGGCCCTCCGGCGCTGCTGACCACGCCATCGCGCGCGAGGGCGGCGTTTATAATGGGATGACTTGGTACGATTTCACCACTTTCTATGAGACTCTGCCCACCGCACACCTGAACCTGGCCCTGGACATTGAGTCAGACCGCATGCAACACGCCCGCTTCTTGGAGACGGAAGTCGAGTCTGAGCGCACGGTTGTGATCAGCGAGCGCCAGGGGAGCGAGAACTCACC
>SLDA01000244.1 GCA_007125545.1 Thermoflexales bacterium
ACGGGGGGCTCGGGCGCGTGCGTGTGCCATTTGTAGTTGAACTCGGCGCGCTCCACGCCCTGGCCTTTGACGGTGTGCGCGATGATGACGATGGGCTTGCCGCGCGGGAGCACCCAGCGGGCGCGGTGTAGGGCATCGGCGAGGGCCGGGATGTCGTGCCCGTCGACCTCGATGACGTCCCACCCGAAAGCGCGCCATTTGTCGGCGAAGGGCTCGATACCCATCAGCTCCCAGACGAAGCCTTTCGCCATCACTTTGTTGTAATCGACGATGGCGACAAGGTTGTCCAGATGATAGTGCGCGGCGGACATCGCGGCTTCCCAGACGTTGCCCTCGTTGCATTCCCCGTCGCCGAGGATGCAATAGACGCGCGAGCGCGCCGCCTCTTTGTAGCGCAGCCCCAGGGCGATTCCTACGGCTACGGAGAGCCCCATACCCAGCGGGCCGCCGGAGGACTCCAGTCCGGGCGTGCGGGTGCAGTCGGTGTGCCCTTCGATACCGCCCAGCTCGCAGTAGGTGTAGAGGTCGTCAATGGCATAGAAGCCGCGGAGTGCCAGCGCCGCGTAGAGCGCGGGCGATCCGTGGGCTTTCGATAGGATCAGGCGGTCCCGGCCCTCCCATTTAGGCTGCTCGGGATCGACCGCCATCGTGTGAAAGTAGAGGACCGCGAGTAGCTCCGCCATCGAGAAGGCGCCGCCGATGTGGCCCCACTTCCCGTAGGTGATCATCTCGACGCTGAGCCTGCGAATCTGGTAGGCGCGCTCCTCCAGCTCTAGAAGGATTTCCTGAGTTAGCTGCATGGCCGTTCCAGCTTTCGTGCTGACGCGCTACGCATATCCTTGTATCCTCCTCCCAGGCGGGTTTCGTGTCGGCCGGGGTCTGGGTTATGTTAATCGCAGCGCAAAGCTGCGGTATGGCGTGAATCGGGTCTAGCGATCGTCGACATCGATGCGGGCGACGGCATAGGGCTGTAGTGATAGGTCGAGTTCCCCGCCTTGCGTCTGCTGGCGGATGCCCGGCGCCTGTCTGAAGACTTCGGGCGCGAGCATCGCCGCTTCGCTGCTGTTTTCGTCCAGGTAGCGGACTGTGGCTACACCGGACACATTTTGCAGGGTTACAGTCTGGAGATCGTTGGTTAGGTTCGCTACGACCACGCGGCGCTTCCCCTCCTTGCCTACGGCCCATGCGTCCAGCCGCAATGTATCGCTCGATCTCACGGGAATGACCTCTCCACCGGCAAACTCGCCGAGATCGGCGAGCACGTGATAGAGCAGGAATACTGAACCGGGCAGGGATGGAAACTGATCCGGCAATGGCGATCCCGTGGGGCGCTCCATCACGCCAAGCCATCCGGTGGTCTCGTAGTAGGTGACGCGAAACACACCGCTCTCCATCACGTATTTAAGGCTCGCGGCAGTCCATCCCGCACCGAAAAGCGAGAGTTGGCGCACGTCGACGGGGGAAGGTAACGTATCGGGTTCGGCGGGGGTATCGGATTCCGGACGTGGCTTAAGTGTGATGGGGCCGAGAGAAAGCGGCAAGTCGCCGGCGATGCGGCGGGCGCTTGCCACGGTCACGGCTTGCGTCTCGGCTGCCTCAACGAGCGATTGGTTGTCAAAGGCGTGGACCTGGGGATTCAGGGAATAGGTGACCAGATCTACCCCCTCCAATGCAGGTGGGTTGCGATTCAGCGTGGTGAAGTAGCTGTCCGTCCCGGACCCAAACTGGGCCGTGGGCGCGTAGCTCTCCAAGTGCTTCCGTGCCAACCGGATCCGATCCGCCGATGGCGGCTCCTCCAGCACGTTGAAGACCAGCCAGGCGCAGACAGTGGGTCTGACGCGCTCAAGCAGTCTTGCCAAGGCCTGCAACTCCTCTTCCGCTGCATCTGAGAGCACGAGCGCGACTTCCAGCGGCAGGTCCAAGGCGCGGGCGTCCGCCGTCGCCTGCTCCAATGCGCGCTCATAGCCGGCGCCGGTGAGGTCGAGCTTCACTCGGAGATGCGAGAGGTTGAGCGCTTCAAGCCGGAGCTGCTCATCGCGACTTAGGGGTTGTCCGTGGCCGGCGACACCCAGCCCGATCTGGGGTACCGGGTGGGTAGGGGCCTCTCCTACCACGCACACGACACGTGAGCTGACATCTTTCCTGAGCGATTCGGGCGGGTTGCCCTTGAGCTGGAGCTCCACGCGTTGCGTGATGCGCGTGCCGGTCTCGACCTCCACCGGCATGGGCAGCGCCAGCGGCGTGGAGTAGGTCTTATAGGAGGCATCGGTCCAGTTGCGCTGATCCTCCATCTCGAAGATGTCGCCGTGGAAACGAACTGTGGCCGATATACCCGGGAAGACGCTGTGAGAGATGGCGCAAACATTGAGGAAGGGTTGGTGGGGCGCGATGAACTCCGGAAACTCTCCGTGCTCGATACTACCGTCGGTGTGCTCGACGGCGCAGGGTTGGCCGGCGCACTCGCGCATCGGGTGGAGCACGCAGAAGCCGATCCGATTGCGGAGGAAGGTGGAGCGTGCCTCGCCTTCCATCGCAAAGCTGAGTTGGCCTTGCGCGTCGCCGCTGATGACGCCTTGCCAGAAGAAGTCAATCTCTCCCTGCCGGTGTGTGACATCGAACGTGATATGGAAGGCATCGTCGCCGGCTTCGACTTGCAGATTCGATAAGGTCGCGGGGATGGTTCCCCAGTCCTCATCGCGCACCGCCACGTAAACCCGCCTTAGTACTTCACGATCTCCCAGCCTGATGTAGCGCAGGTTTCCGCCAAATGCCGGGTCGACATCATAGACCATCGTCAGCGGCCCCGCATGCAGACTGCGCTGCAGCGGCAGGGGTTGGTCTGCACCATAGTAGAGGACTCTACGAGGAATCATATTACTGGTTCTCCAATTAATGGATGTAGGTACTGGAGGCTGGCGATGGCCCAGGCATCCTCCTTGGCCAGGGTCTGTGCCATTGTCGCCTCGGGGGGCGTCCAGAGCTCCAGTATTGCGGTCGCAACCGGAGGCCGACCGGCATCACGACGAAGGCGGCGAGCGGGACGGCAACGAGGTTGGCCAGCACGCCCCAGACCTGGACCTGATTGAACTGGTGGGCGGCGGTGGGCGCGGTCGCCAGCGAGGC
>SLDA01000527.1 GCA_007125545.1 Thermoflexales bacterium
ACGGCACGGCAGACGGTCAGAGACCGCGGAGCAGAGCGGCTCGGTCCAGCCCCGGCAGACCGGGGCCGAGACCGGCCGCAACGGAAGGTGTCAGCACCGGCAGTCCGGGGCCGAGACCGGCCGCAACGGAAGGGTGAAAACCCTGGACCATTATCGTCCGGAAATTGACGTGGACGGCTCGGGTTTTTGGGGAGGGGGTTCGGGGGGTGGGTTATGGTGTCGTAGGTGTTGGGGCGCGAAATCCTAAGGATGCCGGTATGAGTGGTATGAAGGCTCGTGCGGGGGTCGGCGTAGCGTGGGCGCGCGGCATCCTTAGGATTGATGGTGCGGGTATGCGGGGATTGGGTGCGCAGTGGTGGGTTCGTTCGCGGATTGGGTTCCGGGACGCGGGTCGAATGCGGTAGGTTAGGGTGAGTTGTGGTGGCGCTACGCTGTGATTCGATAGGTTAGTAGGACCAATGACCTATTGAGCGGAGATATCGCGTGTGTTAGAATTGTATCTACAGGCGTGTGATTGGATGATGGGGGAGCACGCGATGGAACGTCCGGAGGCGAAGTTGCCGGAGGATGACCCAGAGATACCCCGCAACAGACTTCAGATAGGGGATAAGGATTGGACATCGGGAAAGAGCGGCCACGTAATTTGGTTAGGGCGGTAACGGGTCGTGCCAATGGGTCGTGGACCAGGTTGAGCGCACGGCTGACGCTGAGGCTGCAACCCAAGTCCTACTCGACGAGACCGTATCTCCGAGCTACTTGCCACGTTATGCAGTATATGGTGGACGTTTAGCTCTTGTCTGTGTATCAGTTGCGCTTGGATATGGCGGGCGGGTTGGGCAACTGAGACAGGTTAAAGAGCACGTATATGGAGGCGAACCTATGCAGCAAGGTTTGAGGGTTCTTATTATTGATGATGACCCGAGTTTGCTGGAGATGATCCAGATGATATTGGTGAGAGCCGGCCACGATGTCGTTTCAGCACCGGATGCCGTAGCTGGACTGCGCGCCGCTTATCAGACACGACCTCATGCGATCATCCTCGACGTGATGATGCCGGATATGGACGGGTTTGAAGCGTGTCGCCGGCTCCGAGAGATGACTGACGTGCCGATACTCCTGCTCACCGGTAGAGCCACGGGCGCCGACGACGTCGTCAAGGGGTTGGATTTGGGCGCCGACGAGTATATGACCAAGCCGTTCAAGAGCGCCGAACTGCTCAGCCGTCTCAATGTCTGCTTGCGCAGGACCGCGGATTCCTCGCCTGATATGGCCAACAAGTATCTGTGCCCCACACAGTCGGTTATCCTCAATTGCTCTCGCCGCGAGCTTACGATCGGCGACCGCCAGGTTTACCTCCGCCCCAAGGAGTATGAGGTCCTGGAGGTCCTGATTCACTTTGCGGGACGTGTCCTGTCACACGATGCCATCCTACATCGCGTGTGGGGATCCGAGCGCGTGGGCGATCCCAGTTTGGTCAAGCAGTATATCTACCAACTCCGGCAGAAGATCGAAACCGATCCGCAGGACCCTCACTATATCCAGTCCATACCCGGCGGAGGCTATTACTTCTCTACATCAGATCCGAGTTGTTAACTATGGATGCAGTAAAGAAGCGGGTCCTCGTTATCGACGACGATGTCGGGCTGCTCAACCTGCTCCGCATCAGCTTGACGCGGGATGGGTTCGAAGTGGAGACGGCGGAGGATGGCAAAGAGGGGCTCCATAAGGCCTATGAGATGCATCCGGATGTGGTTCTGCTGGATCTCATGATGGATGGGATGGACGGGTGGAAGACGTGCGAGCGGCTGCGCCAGGTCACGAATGTCCCCATCATTATGTTGACGGCGGTTTCAGACAGCAGCAGCGTGGTGAAAGGGCTGACGCTGGGCGCCGATGATTACATCGTAAAGCCCTGCAGTCTGGATGTCCTCAAGGCCCGCATTCGTGCCGCAATTCGACACCGGGCCGAAGCGCCCGTCGACGATCCCGACACGGTCTTCGACGATGGCAATCTGCGCATCGACCTGACCACGCAGACTGTGACGCGCAAGGGCGAGCCCGTGCATCTCACGCCCACCGAGACGCGGCTGCTTATGTGTCTGGTTGGGCACCGGGGCCAGATTGTGCCCCATGAGGAGCTGTTGACCCGTGTGTGGGGTCCGGAATATGCGGACGAGGTCAAGTATCTCGGCGTCTACGTCCGCTATGTGCGTCAGAAGATAGAAGAGGATCCCTCGGATCCGGTTTACATCGCCACACGGCACAAGGTCGGGTACTGCTTCGTGGATACGACGGCAGCAACACGCGTGTCGGCGTAGACGCGTATCTATTGTGCGCCCCATAGAGCTGGGCGCTTGTGGTCTCGATGGTGATGAGGCAGGTCTGTACGCGTGCGCGAGAAACCTGCCTCTTTTTTCGTAGTTGCCGGTGCTTTTCACGGCACCTCGATACGCCTGCTGTCGCATTCCCCCTCACACCTGCTCTCTAGTTATTCTCAAGTAGTTTCTTGACCCACCTCTGACAGCGCCCTCCTAGAATGGATATAGCCTCTCTGGAGGCCCGCCTTTGACGTGCCACCAGGACGTCAGGGCGGCGCATACACGGCGGTTGCATCTATCAGACACGTGTGGCCCTTCGGATGCTACACCTATGGAGAGCGGGTATGAGAATGAAGATGACAAGGTCAGGCGTCGCCACAGGGAGATCCCGCGCGGTTCATATAATCCGCGCGTTTGTCGTTACAGCCATCGTCGCCATCACTGTGGGATTTCGCGTGGAAGCCCGGACAGAGGAGACGCCCTGGTCGACACCGGAGAATCTGTCCCACAGTGGCGCCGCCTCGGCCCCCACCCTGCTCACCCAAGCAGAGGGTCAGATGCGGGTCGTATGGTGGGATGCTTTTGAGGGACTGACCTTCGTCGAAGGAACCGCCGGGGATTGGTCAGATCCTGTGATGGCGGACAGCGATGAGGAGGAGGCCGCCACGCTGACCTACGTGCCGCGGATCGTGGGCGATTCGTCGGGGACCGCGCACGCATTCTGGATCGCGGAGCCCGATCAGGATTCCATTGCCACGCCTCTGTTATTCTCACAGCTACCGGCCGGACGATCTGTCTGGACCGAGCCGCGCGTGATGGTCCGGTCGGCTGCCGCGTTTGCTATCACGACGGACAGCGACGACAACCTTTATCTGGCTTATGCCCGCAACCTCCATAGGGACAACAGCCCTTCCGCGCTCGTCTTCCGGCTCTCCACTGACGGTGGCGCGACCTGGTTGCCGCAGTTGATGATCGACACATCGCTCTACTACCGCTCAGCGACTGCAGAGGGGTTGGGTGTCCGCCTGGCCGCCGATGCCGAGGGCCTTGTCCTCCTCACGTGGAACGATCCGCAGCGGCAACAGAGCATGCTCGCGATTTCGGACGATGGGGGTGGCACGTGGAGCGATCCGGTCGCCGTCACACCGGCTGCGGGAGCGGCAACTCACGCTCACGCCTTCATTCCACGAGAGGGGCAGATAGACGATGCGCTCCTGCTCTGGCAGGGAACGGATAGCTTTGGCGGGTGCGCGCAGTACCAGGGACCCCTGGCCGATGTCGTCGAGGGCGATACCGTCGTTGGGAGACGCGTTCTCGAAGGACTGAGTGACTGCGCGACCCTGCAGGCCGAACAGCTGCCCCTGGATGAGCCCGAAGAGGTGATGATCCTTACCGGGGGAGGTACGGACAGCCTGGCACTGTACTTGTGGAACGGCGAGGCGTGGTCTGAACCGGCGCACCTGGCCTTTCGCTTCGCGGATCCAGCAAGCGGCGCGCCCGTCCATCTCAGCGCACTGCGTGGAGCACGCGTGCCCGCCGAGTCTGATGAAGATGAAGACGCGGAGGCCGCGCTGGCCATCGTCGGTGTGGATGATGAGGGGGATGTCTGGTTCACCCAGAGCGAGATCAGTGCGCTGAGCATCCTCTACGCCCCACCCTCACCCTGGTCGACGCCGGCGGCTGTCGCCCCATCCCCGGTGTTGCCCGATCTCCCCGGTTTGATTGCCGACGAGGAAGGCGTAATCCACGCCCTCTGGGCAGAAGTGGAAACGAGCCGGGATTCCACGAGAGTCCTGCGCCATGCCCGGTGGAGTGGGACTGCCTGGACCCGCGGCGCGACGGTGATCCGTTCCACGGAGGGGAGCACGTCCGATCCCGCGATAGCCCGGGTGGAGGATCGTATCCACGCCGTGTGGAGTGATGGACCTGATGGGCAGATTCTGTATAGCAGCGCGTTCTTGCGGGATGCCCATACCGTAGGCGGCTGGAACGAACCGCGATCGCTCCCGGGACCCACGCAGGAGACCGGCGTCGGTAGCAGCCCTCAGATCGTGGCGGTGGGCGGCGAAGGCCGCCTGCACGCGATCTATGCCGTGCCGGTCAACGACCAACGTGGCATCTACTACACCCACTCCGATGACCAGGGGACGAGCTGGTCGGAGGCCGTACAGGTCTTTGATGCAGCTCGTGCCGGCTGGGTCGCCGTCGACACCCCCAGGCTCGCCGTCGATGTGCTCGGCGACCTCCACGCAGTATGGATTCACGCATCGCTCTCTGCGGATACCCCGTCGATGGGCGTCTACTACGCGTTTTCCAACGACGGCGGCGCGAGTTGGTCAGAGCCATTCCTTACGGCACGGGGTAGCTACATCCGTCCCGACGTCGTCACGGACGGCCTCGGCGGGGTGCACCTGTTCTGGAACCAGGCATCCGGCGAGAGTTCCTGGTGGCACCAGTGGTCCGCCGGCACCGCCGCCATGCCGGCGGAAGAGCGTGACATCACGGCGACCTGGACACGCCCGACGCGGATTCCCGGCTTCACCAACATCGACGGTCGTGTGGCCATTGGGGCGGATGGCGCTTTGGGGTTGCAGTTGGTCGGACTGGGTGTTGATAGCGCCGGTGAAGCAGCGCTGTTTTACCAGACCTGGTCTACGTCGCACCCGACTGAGCCGGATGATGGAGAGGTGGCGATGCAGAATGGCAGGTGGGGAACGGTGGAGACCGCCCGCCTCGACCCGGCGCCCCTGCATGGCGGGGTCTCTGCTCTCCTACAGCCGGACTATGGACGCCTGGATCTGTTGTACCGCGCCACGGACACGTTTGCTACCGGCCCAAGCAACCCGGATTTGTGGCATAGCGGTCGGGAGGTGGCGGTCACGTCACTGGACCCGGACGTCTGGCCGATTGAGGGAAGCAGGTTGGCCGTAGCGCCGGCTGCGATGCCGGTTGACAGCGACCCCGGCGTGGGCGGCGCAGACGGCGCGGATGCCGCGGATGACACGGACGGCGTGGGCGCCTCAGACGGCGTGGGCGCCTCGGACGGCGTGGGCGCCGCCCGACTTCCCGTGGCAGAGAGGGATGCCGGACCGGAGCTCTCGTTGATGGTGAGCGGCGCGCTCGCGGTGTTGGTCGTGGTGGGCGTCTTCGGCATCCGCTCGCTGGCCAAGTCGAACAGATAGCGGTGTCGTAGCCGGCAGGGCCCGCACTGATGTTACCTATACTTCTGGAGGAGATATAAGATGACTGCTGAAAGTCAGATCCGACGTTACATCCTGGAAAACTTCCTATTCACGGACGATGAGACGAAGCTCGACAACACCGACTCCTTTTTGGCGGCAGGCATCGTGGACTCAACCGGAATACTGGAACTCTTAATGTTTGTTGAGGAAACGTTCGGCTTCGAGGTGCAAGACGAAGAGCTGCTACCTGAAAACTTCGACACGGTCGACAGCTTGGTGCGGTACGTTCAAAGCAAGGCTGTGCTGGTCTAGGACATGTTGGTACAGGATTTTCTTCAGGAAGGGGCAGCCCGTACACCGGAGAAGACAGCGCTCGTCTGTGATGGGCAGCGCCTGACCTATGCTCAGGTTGCGGAGCAGGCCAACCGCATTGCCAATGGGCTGCCGGCGAGCGGGGTCGAACGGGGCGACCGCGTGGCGATATGGCTGCCGAACTCCGTGGAAGCGGTGGCTGCGATCTTCGGAACTCTTCAGGCCGGTGCCACCTTTCTTGTGATTAACGCCACGACGAAGAGAGACAAGCTGGCGTACATTCTGCAACACTGCGGTGCGAGCGCCCTGTTCGCGCCCGCTCGCGAGACCGAGGTCACGCACTA
Organism: Thermoflexales bacterium; assembly: GCA_007125545.1. GTDB lineage: Bacteria > Chloroflexota > Anaerolineae > B4-G1 > SLSP01 > PWVB01. The sequence continues at coordinate 6,157 of SLDA01000527.1, forward strand.
TCTGCTCAACACGGTTCCGTCGCTTCGGTGTGCCATTATGTGCGGCAAGGGCGGAGAGGAGGCGCGGATAGGAACCAAGCTGATCCCCTATGCCGAACTTCTGGCGTCCAACGCATCGACCTGCCCGCCGTGCAAAACTATCGACCTGGACCTGGCGTGTCTGATCTACACCTCGGGCAGCACGGGCGATCCCAAGGGGGTTATGTCTACGCACGCGAACGTCACGTTCAGCACGGCATCGATCATCGAATACCTGGGCAACGGTCCGGAGGATGTGGTCATCAACGTCCTTCCGCTCTCCTTCGACTATGGCCTGTACCAACTACTGATGACGTTCAAGTTCGGGGGGACGTTGGTTCTTGAGCACTCCTTTGCCTACCCCGCGGCACTACTGAAGAAGATCGAGCAGGAGAGGGTCACGGGGCTACCCGGCGTGCCCACGCTTTTCGCCATTCTGCTGAAGATGGATCTCACACGCTTCGAGCTTTCCTCGCTGCGGTACCTGACGAACACAGCGGCGGCGCTGCCCGTGGCGCACATCGAGCGGTTGCGCAAGGCCTTCCCCGAGGCAGACGTCTTTTCTATGTATGGGCTAACCGAATGCAAGCGCGCGCTCTATCTGCCGCCCGAGGAGCTCGACCACCGGCCCGCGTCGGTAGGGATCCCCATTCCGGGCACCGAGGCATGGGTGCAGGACGAGAGCGGTCACCGCCTGGACGCCAACCAGGTCGGGGATTTGGTCATCCGGGGCTCTCACGTGATGCAGGGCTACTGGAACGACCCCGCAGAGACGGCCAAGCGCTACCGTAAAGGGCGGTACCCTGCCGAACGGCTGCTTTACACCGGCGACCTCTTCAGGACCGATGAGGAAGGCTTTTTCTACTTCGTGGCACGCCAGGACGACGTGATCAAGAGCCGTGGTGAGAAGGTGGCGCCCAAGGAGGTCGAGAGCGCCCTCTACGGGCTGCCCGGTGTCGCAGAGGTCGCGGTGGTTGGTGTGACCGACGAGCTGCTGGGACAGGCAGTGAAGGCCATCATCGTCCGCGAGGACGGGGCAGCGCTGACAGAGCGGGAGGTTATCCGCTACTGCTCGGCACATCTGGACGAGTTCTGCGTGCCCAAACACGTGGAGTTCCGCGGCTCGCTGCCCACGACGCCTTCGGGCAAGATCGACCGAAGGGCTTTGGGGTAAGCCTATGTGCGGCATTGCCGGTACGGTCGATTGGGGGGGACAGCACCCTGCGGATGCGCTTGAGCTCGAGGCGATGCTCAACGTCATACGGCATCGGGGACCGGATGAAGCCGGGATCTACACGGATGCCCAGGCGGCGCTGGGCAGTGTCCGGCTGAGCATCATTGACCTGAGCACGGGGCGGCAGCCGATCTCGAACGAGGACGGATCGCTGTGGATCGTCTTTAACGGCGAAGTCTTCAACTACCCCGAACTGCGTGTGGACCTCGAGCGCCGCGGACATCGCTTCACGACCCAGTCTGATACCGAGGTCATTCTGCACCTGTACGAGGATCTCGGGCCCGCGTGCCTGGACCGGTTGAACGGACAGTTCGCTATCGCGATCTGGGATCGCCGGCGCGAACGGTTGTTTCTGGCCCGAGACCGCGTCGGCATCTGCCCCCTCTTCTACGCGGAGCCGGCAGACGGCCTCATCTTCGGGTCAGAGATCAAGGCACTGCTGGAGAGCCCCAGGGTCTCGACACGGCTCGATCGATATGCGCTGGCTCAAGCTCTGACATTTTGGGCGCCGCTCGCACCGCGCACCTCGTTTGAGGGCATCCGCGAGCTCCCGCCGGGACACTATCTGGTGGCGGGCCCGGAGGGATGCACAGTGACGCGCTATTGGGGCCTCGCATTTCCGCAGGCGGGCGAAGAGCGCCGGATTTCGGAAGCGGATGCTGCCGACCAGCTGCGCGCGCTCTTGCTGGACGCCACGCGTCTGCGGTTGCGGGCCGACGTGACGGTGGGCAGCTATCTTAGCGGCGGGTTGGACTCGACGCTGATCGCAGCGCTCGCGCGCGACCACACGACGGAGGTGCTGCGCACCTTTTCCATCAGTTTCGAAGATGCGACCTTCGACGAGCGAGCGTACCAGGAATTGGCCGCGGACTTCCTGGGGACGGAGCATCACAGAGTCGAATGCCAGACGCACGATATTGGCGCTGTCTTTCCGGACGTCGTCCGGCATGCGGAAGCACCGATCCTGCGCACGGCGCCCGCCCCGATGTTCTTGCTCTCGCAACTCGTCCGCGACAACGGCATCAAGGTCGTGTTGACGGGAGAGGGTGCCGATGAGTTCTTCGGCGGCTACAACATCTTTAAGGAAGACAAGGTGCGCCGCTTCTGGGCCCGCGATCCCGGCTCGCAGCTGCGCCCGCTGCTGCTGCAGCGACTGTATCCTTATGTGACGGGTCTGGCGCAGGGGCGAAATGCTTATCTGGCAGCGTTTTTCGGCGCCGGGCTTACAGCGACGGATGAGGTGGCATACTCGCACCGCATCCGGTGGCGAAACACGGCACGTCTGCACCGGTTCCTCTCTGCCGATGTGCAGGCCGCACTCGAGGGCTACGACTGCGTCACCGAGTTCGTGGATGGCCTCGACGGAGCGTTCACGGGCTGCGGCACGCTGGCTCAGGCGCAGGCGCTGGAGATCACGACCTTTATGTCGCCGTACTTGCTCTCGTCGCAAGGCGACCGGATGCTTGCCGCGCACGGTGTGGAGGGACGCTTCCCGTTTCTCGATCACCGGGTGATTGAGTTCGCCAATGCGCTCCCACCCCAGTTGAAGCTCCGGGGTCTTGAGGAGAAGCGTATCGTCCGGAGAAGCGCCGCGGGACTTCTCCCAGACCAGATCGCGCGACGGCGCAAACAGCCCTATCGCGCGCCCATCCATCGTGCGTTCTTCGAGCAGTCTCTGCCCTACGTTGAGGCGTTGATGGGGCCTGATGCGCTGCGGTCGGCCGGGATTTGGAACCCGGCTGCCGTGGACAAGCTCAGACGCAAGTGTGATTCCGGGAACGGGCTCAGCGAAAGCGAAGACATGGCGCTTGCCGCCATCCTCTCAACACAGCTATTGCAGCACCTCTTCGTCGATCGCGTCCGACAGCCGAGCGCCGGAAAGCGCACTAATCCACTAATCGTATAAGAGGAGATCCCCTATGAAAACCTGCACCCGCTGTGTACTCCCGGAGACATTCCCCGGCATTCGCCTCGAGGACGATGGCGATGAGGTAGATGTGTGCCAGTTCTGCCGGCGCGCGCCCGCTGCGGAAGAGCGCGCCGGCCGCCAGGCAAGCCTGCGAGAGGCGTTCGAGGCGCTCGTCGACGAGCTGCGCCCGGCACCGGGCTACCACTGCATGTTGAGCTGGAGCGGGGGTAAGGATAGCACCTATACGCTCGGAAAGCTCTGCCAGGATTATGGCTTGCGCGTGCTGGCCTTCACCTTCGACAACGGCTTCATCTCGCCCGGCGCGCTTGAGAACATGCGGCGCGTGGCGGACACCCTCGGCGTGGACCACGTCATCGTCCGGCCCGGTTTCCGCCTTATGAAAGAGCTGTTTACCGCATCCTTACAGCCCGGTATGTACTCCTCCAAGGCGCTCGAGCGGGCCAGCGGGATCTGCAGCACCTGTATGGGACTCGCCAAGGGCCTGGGCCTGCGGCTGGCGCTCGAGAAGAAGATCCCCGTGATGGCCTACGGGTGGTCGCCCGGTCAGATACCCACGGCATCGGCGATTCTGCGACCCCAACGCAAGATGCTGCAGCTGATGGTCGAAGCCGCTGCGACACCGTTGAACCGGGTATCGGACGGACAGACCTCCCTCTATTTCCCCGAAGCCCACCACTTTGAAGGCGTCAAGAGCATGCCGGTTCAGGTCTCCCCGCTGCTCTTCCTCGATTGGAAGGAGGAGGCCGCCGTCGACGCGATACGGGCTTACGGATGGCAGCCCCCTGACGATACCGATCCGAACTCCACGAACTGCTTGCTCAACGCCTACGCCAATCAGGCCCACGAAAAGCAGTTCGGTTATCACGCCTATGCCATGGAACTGTCGGGCCTGGTGCGAGAGGGGTATATGAGCCGCGACGAGGCGCTCAGGCGGCTGAAGGAACGACCCTCGCCCGAGATCGTCGCTCACGTGGCCGAACGGCTGGGTGTGGACGCCTGAGGGGCTCAGGATGGACGGCTGAGGGCCTCAGGGTGAACCCCTGAGGGGCTCAGTTTGGACCTTCGCGGGCCTCAGTCTTTTTCTAGTAACTCTTTGACCACGCCTAGACACTGTTGGACTAGAGTAAAGCTGCTTGTTATTCCACCTATCGCATACGAACGGAGCTACTTGAGGAGATGACGCGCAGTCGTAGAAGCCCCAGGTCCACAAAGATCGGTATCGCCATAGCTGCAGCCGCCCTGGCTGCCGCGGTGGGCCTGCGCATCACGATCGGGGCGATCAGCGGTCGCGGCGCCGGCCTGGAACTCAGGCGCGCCGAGCCTGAGGTTGAGCCTACCCTGGACCGCGAGCCCGTCCCGACGGCGAACCGCGCCGAGCCCGAGATAGAGCCTACCCCGGACCGCGAGCGGGTCACGACGGCGGCCCGCGCCGAGCCCGAGATAGAGCCTACCCCGGACCGCGAGCGGGTCACGACGGCGGCCCGCGCCGGGATTCGCGATATGAACACCAACCTCGGCGACTATCCGGACGCGCGCGTCCCGCGCTATGGACGCTTCGAGCTCGCCTTCAAGATCACGGACACGCCGGCGACGAACCCCTACTTCCCCTACGATCCCAATCCGCCGCCCGGCGTCGAGGCCGAGACCGGAATCAGCGTCGATCTCCTGCTGCTGCCACCAGGTGAGACTGACTGGGTCAGGGCGGTGGCCTTGCCCTGTTTCTATTATCAGCCGGTGGAGGAATTGGGAGAGGGCGCGTGGGTCGCCCTCCTCCCCACCGGCAACCCCGAGTGGCGCTGCCGCTTCACGCCTGAGGTCCACGGCGATTGGCGCTACAGGGTCAGAGCGACCGACGCCGCCGGGACCTTCGAGAGCGACGAGGGGAGCTTCGATTGCGTCCCCTCCACGCACCGCGGCTTTGTCGGCATCAGCGAGACGGATGCGCGCTTCTTTGAATTCGCGGATGGCACGCCGTTTGTGACGCCGCTGATCAACATTGAGCAAGGTAGCCCCTTCAACACCCTGGCGGAACTCCGCAGCAACATCCGGCAGATGGGTGACCACGGCATCCGGTTCGTGCGGTGGTTGCCGACCGGCGAGGGCGCGAATTACGCCATCGCACCCTACGGAGACAGCATACACATGAACTGGCGCTTCGGTGCGGGACGGGTGACCGCGGAGGGAGCAGACTTCGCCAACGGCAAACGCTTTGCCTACACCCCCTATTACTATTCCGCCCAGACGCCGATCCTGGTCCCAGGCGAGCGCTACCGCCTGAGTTTCAACGCTGCGGTGAGCGGCGAGCAGGTCCTGCGTGCCCAGATAGGGGATCTGGAAGGCGGTGAGATGGACATCTGC
>SLDA01000083.1 GCA_007125545.1 Thermoflexales bacterium
ATTCGGACGGAGGCCCAGCAACTGCCGCAGAGAGGCAGTATCGTGGTAACTGGTGCATTGATAGCTCAACATCGCATCATCGCCCATCGGCACGCCCATAAAGTAGTTGCAACCGGCGGCAGTGAGCAGGACGGCCAGATTCTCGATGTCATTCTGGGTAGCGCGGGCGTGATTGGTGTAACAGGCGTCGCACCCCATCGAAATACCGGTCAGCTTACCCATGAAGTGATCCTCTAGCCCGGCGCGGGTGATCTGCACCGAGTCGTAGAGATACTCCGGGCCAATGAAGCCTACGACAGTGTTGACCTGATAGGGCTTATAGCGTTTGGCGAGGCCGTAGATACGTGCCTCCATCGTCAACTGATCGGCGCCATAATGAGCGTCGGCTGACAGAGCCGTGCCCTGCCCGGTCTCAAAATACATGTAGTTAGGGCCTCCCGAGACGCAGTACTTCTGCGCCATCGCATAGGCCTCATCCATCAGGTCGACCGTCACGCCGAATGCTTCGTTGGCCTTCTCGGAGCCGGCGAGGCTCTGAAAGACCAACCCCACCGGCGATCCACGCTTCATGGCCTCCATCTGAGTGGTCACATGTGACAACAAACAGTTCTGGGTTGGGATCTCCCATTTTTGGATGACACCGTAGGTCATATCCAGCAGCCGCATCACACTGTCGAGCGAGTCGTCGACGGGGTTAATGCCGATTACGCTATCACCCGAACCGAAGGACAATCCCTCGTAGAGCGTAGCCCGGATACCCTCGACCGAGTCGGTAGGGTGATTGGGCTGGTTGCGCGAGGAGAGTGTTCCGGGTAGGCCAATGGTGTTGTTGCAGTGAGCGGTCACGCGGATTTTCTTGGCGCCCACCATCAGATCCATATTCGACATCAGCTTTGTGACAGCCGCTATCATCTCCGCAGTCAAGCCATTGCTGACACGGAAGATCATATCGCCCGTGGTGGTGTCGGCCAACAACCATTCGCGGAGCTCGCCTACGGTCCAGCCCTTGACCTCTTTGTAGATCGTCTCATTCACGGAGTCCTGAATGACCCGGGTCACCTCGTCGATCTCGTAAGGTACGGCGGGGTTCTGGCGCAACGTCTCCAGCGAGACCTCTGCCAAGATATGCTTGGCGGCCATGCGCTCGGCGACGCTGCCGGCGACGATCCCGGCCTGGCGGTCGCCGGATTTCTCCTCGTTGGCTTTGGCCATCAGTTCCTTGATACAGCCAAACTCATAGGTTTTGCCAAATAGCTTGGTACGTAGGAGCATGTAGCGCCTCCTTTCGGCGGCTCTTGAGCTAAGCGCCAGCGCCCCACATTGCTCAGGTCCGGGAGCTCCTGCACCCGGCGACGAGCTGCGCGCCGCTAGCTATGATAGAAGATCAATGTCTTGACTGAGAGAGGCACCACCCGACCTCCGAGAAGCGGGAGGCCGATGTCGATGTAGTCGCCTTCTCCTAATCCGACCTGGTCAATCACGACGAGCGGAAGGTCGGAACAGTGTGCGTGGATCGCCTGCCCAAGTGCCTGGGCATAGTCCTGCTGCAGGACCAGCACAATCGGACGACCGCCATTCCGAGTCTCGGCGTAGCGAATCACGCCCTGGGCGATGTTCACCAGCGTAGGGTGGTCGAGACGCGGCGGCAGGTCCAGCGTCAGGGCGATATTCGTCACTTCCTCACCGGCATCCCAGCGCTGACCGGCCTGCCTAAGCGTCGTCGCAAGCTTGTCAGGATCTCCACCAGCCTCGACGGCACCTGCGCGCACTACCGGCAGATTGCGCATAGGCAACTGTTCTCGATCAACCCAGATGGTGCTGCCGCTGAGCGTCACCGTCTGGCTCGAAGCCCCCATCACCGTAGCTCGCAGCGTCTGGGCGGGCTTGCGCACGTTCATCTTACGGATGCGAGCGTTCAGGCGAAGCCCCTGTGCGAAGAGCGGGCCTACATCCTCATGCAGTAGCACGTCCGCAAGCGACTGTATCTCGATGGGATCGTAGTAGTAAGCCCCCACACCGCCAGAGAAAAAAGTGACAGTGGATTGCTCGGTCCCTTGCAGAGGGGGGGTTAACTGGATGTGTCGCCCCAGATCACTCTCCTGTCCCGTCAGCAGATCCGCCGTAAGATCGGCCATGCAGGCACAGAAGCGCTCCAAGGTGGCAAGCGTCGCCTGCTGCCCCTCGCGGATTGGCAGGCTCAAAGCTTCCACGATAATGCGGCCCGACGGCGCGATGTGCCGCACCATGCCGGAGGTTTTCTCGATTACGAGTTGCCGCCCTCCAACAGCCAACGTCGACGAGGAGAGATGCTCGCCGACACGAAAGATCGCGGCGTTCGCGGTCCCACCGCCGATATCGACGTTGGTCACTTGCGTATAATGGTCCACCGAATAGGCCGCTGCACCGGCACCTCGACCGGCGATCTGCGCCTCGACACTGGGTCCTGCGACGGTCACCACAAACTCGCCCGCAAGGTGTGAGATCGCCTCCAGAATCGCGTCGGCATTCTGTGCCCGGGCGATCTCTCCGGTAACGATCACTGCCCCGGTCTCGATCTGACGCGGTTCAAAACCGGCACTACGGTACTCTTGCTGCACCAGGGCGGTGAGAGCTGCCACATCAACCAACACAGGACTCAGCAGCGGCGTGAAGTAGATCGGGCTCTCGTACAGAACCGATTTGGCGCTCACCTGAAGCCGGGGCACCTGGCCCAAACGCGAGACGTCCTGCACCAAGAGGCGGGAGAAGACCAACTGCGTGGTCGTCGTTCCGACGTCGATGCCGACACTCACGAGCTCGCGGGTGTTACGCGCCATACGGGGTCTATTCCTCCGTCACCGCGGGTAGGATGAACTCTACATCGCCGTGAGGACGGGGAATGACGTGGACACTGACCAACTCTCCAACGCGCTGTGCAGCAGCCGCGCCGGCGTCAGTCGCCGCCTTGACCGCGCCGACATCACCGCGCACCATCACCGTGACATAGCCGCCGCCGATCATCTCCTTACCGATCAGCTTGACATTCGCAGCCTTAACCATGGCATCTGCCGCCTCGATGGCGCCAACCAGGCCCTTGGTCTCGATCATTCCCAGTGCAATCAACTGAACCGCCATTTTCTA
>SLDA01000310.1 GCA_007125545.1 Thermoflexales bacterium
GTCTTTGGCGCAACTCAATCCCGGATCGCGGGCCTGGCGTGGGGCGACTGCAGGTGTGGTTATGGCGGCAGTCCTCCTATGGGGCATCATGTCCGCCTATGCCTTTGCTCCTGCCGGTCCGATGAGCTTCACGGTAGGTCTGTTGGGTGGGTTGTCAGCAGGTGCGCTGCTGGGCGGGATCGTGATTTTGATCGGCGCGCTCCTGGGCGAGGTACCCCGTCATTACGGCTGGGCCTTCGTTGGCGCGCTTCCGCTGCTGTTACTGACTTATATGCTCGCCATAACGCTGGCTTTTGGCGTCATCACAGTGGTGCTGGGGATACTGGTTGTCAGCTCTTTGATCGGCGCAGGCTTAGCGGCTGTCAGCGGTAGAAGGCGGGAGCGTCTCACCCGGCTACAAAGCTGGGGGGCCTTTGCCGGGCTCGCCGTGGGATTATTAGGTCTCATTGGCGGTGCTGTGCTACTGTTTCTCAGTGGCTTTCCAAGCGCACCGCCCATCAACGCGGCAGCCCAATCCGCGGATAACGTCAGGCCGTTGGCGCTCCCTGATCCTTCGCAGCCAGGACCTTACGCTGTGCAGACGCTCACTTACGGCAGCGGCGATGATCGCCGGCGCCCGGAGTACGGCGCCGATGTCGCTCTCCGTACCACAGCGGTGGACGGCTCGGCCCTCATCGAGGGATGGTCGGGTCTACGAACCGCATACTGGGGCTTCGGCCCAGACGCGCTACCGCGCAACGGGCGCGTCTGGTTCCCTGAAGGCGATGGACCCTTCTCACTGGTGCTCATCGTTCACGGCAACCATCCTATGGAAGACTATTCAGACGCCGGGTACGCTTACCTGGGCGAACTGCTCGCCAGCCGGGGCTTTATTGTCACGTCCGTGGATCAGAACTTCCTCAACCTCTCTCTATCGGCTGACCTGATCTTTTTCACGGCCCTCAAGGGCGAAAATGACGTCCGCGGTTGGCTGTTACTCGAACATATCCGTGAGTGGCAAGCCTGGCATGCGACGCCAGGTAATCCCTTTTACGGCAAGGTAGACTTCGATGCCATCGGTCTAATTGGCCATTCTCGAGGTGGGGAGGCCGTGGCTATCGCAGCTGCCTTCAGCCGGCTGCCCTACCATCCTGACGACGCAGCCGTGACCTTTGATTACGACTTCGACATACACGCGATCGCGGCGATTTCGCCGGTAGATGGGCAATATCGGCCCGGAAATCGGCGGCTGCCCCTGGAGGACGTCAACTACCTGGTGTTACACGGCGCGCATGATATGGATGTGATCACCTTTATGGGGTCGCGCCAGTACACGCGCCTGCGCTTTAGCGGCGAGCAGCCCTACTTCAAGGCTGCCCTCTATGTTTATGGCGCCAATCACGGGCAGTTCAACAGGGATTGGGGCCGCCACGACCTTTTCGGGCCCGCTATGCAACTCTTCAACCTGCGTACCTTGATGCCCGCGGCCGACCAGGAGCAGATCGCGAGAGTCGCTCTCAGTGCTTTCTTGGAAGCCACGTTGCACGATGAAATGAGCTACCGAACCCTATTTCGGGATGCTCGCAGCGCCGCTGCGTGGCTACCGGACACAGTGTATCTGAGCCAATACCAGGATTCCGATACCCTGCGCATTGCAACCTACGAAGAGGACATCGACTTGAGCACCACGACGCTTCCCGGCGGAACGCTGCACGGGGAACACCTCACAATCTGGCGCGAACAGATTGTGCCTCTCAAGAGGGACTCGCTTGAGACCAACGCCGTCTATCTCGGCTGGGATCGCGCCACGAATGAAGCGACGGCGTCCTATTCCCTCATCCTGCCCGACATAGACCTACCGCTCGGCCCCGATAGCGTACTGAGCTTTTCTCTCGCCGATGCAGACGAGGCGCCCACACCAGAAAGCACGCGCCCTAAGGACCCGCGCGAGCCCATTGACTTGACGTTGGAATTGCGAGACGAAGACGGGAATGCAGCTCGGCTGCCGCTGAGCCACTACGCGGCGTTACAGCCCCAGATCCGCGGGCGCATCGCCAAGCTGGATTTTATGCACGCCGTATCCGTTTCAGAGGCGGTCTTCCAGACCTTTGAGTTCCGGCTGGCAGACTTTATGCTGGACGATACTGCCTTCGATCCGGCAACACTGCGTGAAGTGCGCTTTGTTTTTGATCGCAGCCCGGCAGGCGTGGTCATCCTGGACGAAATAGCGCTGCGCGACTCGCGGTAGCCCGCCTCGATTTCGTGCAGGCCGGAGTATACTAGAAAGTTGGGGACGGCAGATAGCCGTCGCCCTGTGCCTTGGAAAGGAGTTGTTATGCAGCAGCCCCGCAACACAAGCTACCGATCAATCAACCTGCTCTACCTGACTGTTCTAATCCTCCTCATTGCCAGTGCGCTCCTCACGTGGATGCCACAGTTTGTACGTTTGATCTTCACACAGCTTGTCTTTGTCTTTCTGCCCGGATATCTCTATCTACGGCGCAGGAGACAGCCAATCCTTGAGCGGGTGCGCTGGCGATGGCCCGACTGGAAGATCTCGGTTCTATCTCTGCTAATCGGCATGGGGCTCTACCCTCTTGCCGCCGTGAGCGCGGGGATCTTTCAGGAACTTCTGGGTTACGTGCATCTGCCGGTTCCCGCTGACGCGATCCCGACTACCGTGCTGATGGGTGCGCTCGCCATCGTGGCATATGCCATAATGGCACCCCTATGCGAGGAGTTCCTGTTCCGCGGTATTATTCAACCCGCCTATGAGCGACTTGGAGCCGGTTGGGCCGTGATCTTTGTAGGGTTCCTGTTTGTCGCCATCCACCTCTCGCTGCTTCAGGGATTGAGCATCATCTCGCTGGCGCTGGCGATCGGCTTTGTCAACTACCGCACCCGCTCTCTGCAAGCTGCAATTCTGAGCCACTTCGGCGCCAATCTCCTGGCCGCATTGGTCCTCACCAACGATGTCTTTCGCATCGGAGCGCAAGCCGTGCTCTTCTCTACTCCGGTTCTCATTGCCAGCCCGGTCATTGTCTTGGCTGCGCTGATCGCGTTTATCCGGATGACACGGGATATACCGAGACCCTCCCCCGAACTCGAGCCGGGAGAGCGATCTTTCACGTTGGCCGCAA
>SLDA01000170.1 GCA_007125545.1 Thermoflexales bacterium
CTCTATCAGGGCACGCAGTGGGTCAAGTCGATGCGCTATCTGCTGCCCATCTATCCGGTCTTCGCGATGTTTGCGGCGTGGGCGCTCGTGCGCCTTCTCAACCCGCTGCAGCCGGACGCGGAAGCCACGAGCGGCGTGCCCCGCCGGCTCGCCCGCGTGAGCCGGGTTGTGGGAGCCGTGGCCGTTCCCGTGGTCCTTGGCGGCACGCTCCTCTGGGGGATCGCCTTTCTTTCGATCTACAGCCAACCCGTGACGCGTATCGAGGCATCCCGTTGGATGTACGAGGAGATCCCCACGGCCATCCAGGTGCAGACGGTGGAGGGCGAGCGGCTCAATGTACCCCATTCGCCGGATGTGGTGCTCTATCCCGATAACGGGTCGCTCAGCGCCCTCTGGCAAGCACCGCGAGATGCCGAGATCCAGGCGGTGGTCTTGCCGAAGGTCGCCGCTCCGGGCAATCCGGGGGCCCTTGCCGGGACACGGGCGTTGACAGCCTCTCTGGCAGAAGGGAGGGCAGCGCTGACGGTCGACCTGCAGGCAACCGGGACAGACGGCTATGGCGTCACCGAACTGATACTGCCCTTCGATGCGCCCGTAACCGTGGGTGCCGGCGATACGTTGGCTCTGGCGGTTGCGCTCACAGAGGGCGAGCCGGTTCAGTTGCGGACCTCGGTGATAGCCAACGAGCATTGGGACGACGGGCTGCCCCTCCGCCTCGACGGGCGGGACGGCTTCTCAAACTGGTACCGGGGGCTCAACTCCAGCCCCACAGGCCAGATGAACAACTACGACAACGATACGCTGGAGAAGCGGTCGCTGCTGCTCGATTGGCTGGATGAGGCCGACTATATCGCGCTCTCCAGCAACCGGCTCTACGCCTCGATTCCGCGCCTGCCCCTCCGGTACCCGTTGACCACGGAGTACTACCGGGTCCTCTTCAACGGCGCGCTGGGCTTCGAGCTGGCTGCCGAGTTCGTCTCCTATCCGGCGCTCGGGCCCTTCCAGTTTCCGGACCAGGAAATTCCCTTCGACCTCATGAGCGCCGCCCACAGCAATGCCCGCCCGATCTCAATACCCTTCCCGCCGGCGGAGGAGGCCTTTAGCGTCTACGACCACCCGACGGTCCTGATCTTCCGCAAGACGCCGGGTTACTCGCGCGAACGAGCCGAGGTGCTGCTGCCGGTCACGCTCCTCGATGATGTGCAGTGGATGACGCCCCGTGAAGCAACCCGGGGCACGACCCAAGCCAATCGCGGAGAGTCGCTCCTGATGTCCGCGCGGATGCGGCTCCAGCAGGAACAGGGGGGCACCTGGTCGGCCCTCTTCAATCGGGATGCCGTCCAGAATGCGGCGCCTGTGGTCGGCGCCCTGCTCTGGGCCCTGATGCTCTCCGTGATCGGATGGATCGCCTTCCCGCTCGTTTACGTCGTGCTACCGGCCTTGCGCTATCACGGCTACGGCATGAGCCGCATCCTCGGCCTCCTTATTTGGGCCTATGTGGCGTGGCTGCTCGCGAGCCTGCAGCTGCTGCCGCACACGCGCGCCCTGCTCTGGCTGGTGCTGCTGGCGCTTGCCGCGGTATCGGCCTGGGTGGCCTACCGGCATCGCGCCGGCCTTCGGGCGCTGGTCGTTGAGCATTGGCGCAGCTTGTTTACTATGGACCTCATTTTCCTCGGGCTCTATCTGCTGTGGGTCGCGTTCAGAGTGGCAAATCCCGACTTGTGGCATCCGCTTATGGGCGGTGAGAAGCCCATGGACTTTGCCTATTTCAATGCCGTCGTCAAGTCCACCTGGTTCCCGCCTTACGACCCCTGGTTTGCCGGAGGGACGCTTAACTACTACTATTTCGGCTTTGTCCTTGTCGGGAGCCTGACGAAGCTGCTCGGTATCGTGCCCAGCATCGCCTACAATCTCGCGATCCCGACCCTCTTTGCGCTCACAGGCCTGGGCGCCTACACGCTTGCTGACACGCTCGCGGGTGGCAAGCCCCGGCGTGGGTTCAGGGCCGGGATCTGGGCTGTGATCTTTGTTGTGATTATCGGAAATCTGGGAGAGGCCGAGATGCTCTTCAACGGCTTCGCCCAGGTGGGGAATGTGGAGTTCGAGAGCCTGATTCCCGGATACGCCCGGATCGTGTCCTCGCTCGTCGGAATGTGGCAGGTGATTGTGGAGGGGGTCCCATTGCCCTTCCGCACCGAGTGGTGGTACTGGAATGCCACCCGCATCATCCCCTCCCCGGCAGGAGAGGTGGGCCCGATCAATGAGTTCCCGGTCTTCACCTTCCTGTATGCCGACCTGCACGCTCACGCGATGGCGCTGCCGCTGACACAGGCCGCGCTGGCCTTCGCCGTACAGTGGGGCATAGGCGCCTCCCGCCACGTGGACGCAGAAGACCGGGGCAAGCGCTGGGACAGGATCCGCTACTGGATCCGGGTCGCGCTGCCCGCTCCGCTCGCGAGTTTGCTCGCTGCGGGCCTGGTCGCCGGATCGTTGCGCGCCACCAACACGTGGGACTACCCGACCTACCTGGTCCTGCTGACCGTAGGGTTTTTCACCGGGGTGGTCGTGCGCGAGCTCCGGCCAGGGTCCCGGCGCCCGGGCCAAACCGGGCGTCTGCTCGTCGCCCTCGTCACACCGGTCTTGCTCTTCGTCGTGGCCGAGCTGCTCTTCCGCCCCTTCAGCGCCGCGTACCAGGTCGAATACACCGCCTTCGAGATCTGGGAGGGAAGCCGGACGCCCGCCTTTATCTACCTCCTTATGTACGGGATGTTCCTCTTCCCGATCACGGTCGCCGGCCTCGTACGGCTGGCGACCAGTCTGAGGCGGCGCCGGCGCGAGGCGCGCGAGAATATGGATGCGCTGCTCTGGCCTGTCGCGATCCTGCTGACATTGTCGGTATTCCTGGTCCTGCTCGTGGCCTACTACGGCGTCAGCGTGGCGTGGGTGGCCGTACCGTTGGGCGGGGTAGCGCTCCTGCTCTTGACAGATGGCGAGACACCGTTGTTGCGGCGCATTCTCTGGTTCTGGACCGGGTCGGCGCTCGCGTTGAGCCTCCTCGTGGAGGTACTCGTGCTGCGGGGCGACATCGGGCGCATGAACACCGTCTTCAAGTTCCATC
>SLDA01000269.1 GCA_007125545.1 Thermoflexales bacterium
GTGCAGAAAGCCGCGATGGCGCCATCGGGTGCCACCGCCACCAGATCCAGGTCGCGACGGTAGAGGGGCGCGGTCTGGATATTCCGGTACCAGGAGGGGTCCTCCCGGTTCTCCACGGCGGTGTGAATGTCGCCCTCGTGGAAGCCCAGGCCCGAGGCGTAGCAGCGCTCCAGCAGTTCCAGGCCATCTCCCAGCGCGCGGATGGTATAGCCGGGTGCGGGGGACGCATCGGGAATGGGCGCGTCCAGCGGGCGCCGCCATTGCGTCTCGGCCCAGGTGTCCTTGACGTAGCCCCGCTGCTCGAGCAGCGCGATTCGCGCCTCGTCCGCTTCCGGCGACCAGACGATCAGTTGGCGCGCTCCGTCGGGTTCGGTGGCACACAGGTTCGCCTCGGCGACGTCGAGCATCTCCGCCTCGAGTTCGGTTGTACGCCGGAGAGGGTGCACCAACAGGTGCGCCTCTCCCGGACCGCCGTCGGGCATCAGGATGGCGACGAGCTTCCCGTCTTCCTCCCAGAGAAAGGTCACCTCGTCCAGAGTCACCTCCGCACAGTTCAAGCAGGTATGCCAGCGGGCGTAGTCGAGCCGGGCCACGTGCCAGCTTCGCTCGCGCATCCCGTTCAGGACGAAGACCCGCCGCAGGAATTCCCGCATGCGCCAGAAATCGGCTTCGCTAGCATAGCGCCGAAAGGACCGCGTCATAGCCCACCTCCTTTGGCCGGCAAATCCGGTATTCCCGCCTCGATGCGCGCGGCGACCTCCTCGTCGGTGGCGTTCCAGGCGCCTTCGATCCACCAGGTCGCGCCGGCATCGGCCCACGCCTGCAACGTCTCTCGCCGCTGCACCGGGTCCATCCCCGCCGTCTCGCCGTTGACCACGATGTCAAAGGGCGTCTCGAGGGTGCGGTGCTCGGCGACATAGGCCGCGATGGCGCGGACGTCGTCCGGTGTTGGCGTCACACTCTGCCCCTCGGGGTCCAGCTTCTCGACCACAATACCGTCACACTTCAGCACTCGGCGCATCGACGCTTTGCGAGGCCACAGACCGGGGACCCACAGTGGAATCCGCGGCTGCTGGACCGGCTTGCCCGGGCCATGTTCGGCCGCCCAGCTTAGGTTGACGTGGTAGTGCTGGCCCTCATACGCGAAGGGCTCACCTTGCCAGAAGCGTGTGAGCAGCTCGATGCTCTCGTCCAGCATCTCGGCGCGTGGGCGGATGTCCGTCTCCTCGTCGGGGAATGCCTGCCATCCCATCCAGACGGCACCGGCGCCCAGCCCCAGAATCAGCCGCCCCTGCGACACGAGGTCCAACGCCAGCGACTCGCTCGCCACTTTCCACGGGCGCCGGATCGGCATGGGGATCACCATCGTGCCCAGGCGAATGTGCTCGGTGACCATCGCCGCTGCTCCGAGCGCCACCATCGGGTCCACGGTCCAGATGGCGTCTCCCAGGAAGATGCCGTCCCAGCCGGCTGCCTCCGCCATCCGGGCCTGGTCCGCCGTCACTCGCGGATTGCGCGGGGGCAGCGCCAGTCCGAACTTCATCGTTGCCATAGATCACCTCCTTAAGGATTGTTGAAGGAAGAACTACACGGTGGGAGGTTCTTCCTGAGTAACCGATGGCGTCAGGTCGTGTTATTATAGTTTCGGTTACCGGAAGCTGCCATCCGGAGTGGCGTCGCGGGCTCTCGGGACGTGTAGGGGGCGGGCGGTTGGCGGCGCGAGACGCATCGGTAGCACTATCATCTGACTGGACACGCGCTGCGCACCACTTGGTCCATGCTAGCGATATGCTATAATGCTCCAGATATGGCAATCGTGAATGGCGCCAGGAGAGTATGGGGAGGGCTACAGCCTGCGCAGCAACGGATCACCGTCGCCACGCCGGTTTTCGTCCTGGCTCTGTTCCTGTATATCGCCACGGCTGCTCCCGGCACGCTCTTTTGCGACCCCTCCGAGTACCAGTTCATTCCCGCGATCTGGGGCATCGCGCACCCACCCGGCTATGCCTTTTACACGTTGGTGGCCGGCGTGTGGCAGCGCATCGTCCGAGTGGGATCTGTGGCCTACCGCACGAATCTGCTGGCCGCTTTTGTGGGCGCCTGGACGGCTATGATGGCGGCGCTGACGACATTGGAGATCGCGGCTTCCACATTCCCCGCCTTGCCAGGGCCGATCCCCTCGCCGGTCCGCCGGTTCCGAAGGTGGGTGCCGACGACCTCGGTGCTGGTGGGCCTCGCCGTGGCCGTGACGCCCGACCTCTGGCAGCACAGTATTCACGCCAATGCCCACATTCTCACTGTCGCGATCACGATCACGCAGCTCTGGCTGCTGGTGTGTTGGGATCGCGATCAGAAGCCGCGCTGGCTGGTCGGGCTGGCATTCCTGTGCGGCATTGGTGTCACGCACCATCCGATGACCGTGTGGGGCATTCCCGCCTACGGGGTCTTCATCTTGCTGCGCAGGCCGCAGATCTGGCGCGAGGTCCGCACGATTGCCGCCGGTTTCGCTGCCGGGGTCCTGGGATTGGCGCCCTGGCTCTATTTCCCTCTGCGAAGTCCGACCACACCCTTCGGTCCGACGGATATGGCGACATGGTCGGGTTTCTTGCGTCACGCGACGGCGCAAGGGCTGCGCGTCAATCTCTTTCATTTCGGCATTGGGGACCAGCTGGATCGGGCGCAGGTCTTTCTGAGCTTGCTCCGCCTGCAGTATGGCTGGGCCCTGATCTTGTTGATCATCGTCGGGAGCGTCTGGCTGGTGCGCACGCGCCCACGCCTCGCCGTGCTTTGGGGTGGTTTCCTGCTGGGGCATTTGGCCTTCACGATGAACTCGGTGCAGGATGTGATGGCCTATCTCCTGCACCCCTTTGTCGCGTTGGGGATACCCCTGGGCCTTGGTGTCCTGGCGTTGACGGATCTGGCACGGGTGCGCCAGGCCCGGTGGGAGCGGGGTGTGGTGCTGCTGGTGGCGGGCCTCGTTGTCATTCGGGCCGGGACACTTCTGCCGCACATCTCGCTGCGGGGGTGGCGCGAGGCGGACACCTTTGTCAGTCAACTCCACACTCGCTTTGGCGGGCAGAACGAGGCGATGGCTTTCGTCTCCGATTGGGAGCA
>SLDA01000222.1 GCA_007125545.1 Thermoflexales bacterium
AGAACAGCACCGAGTGGATCAAGAGATGAGTCAGGCCTTCGCAGCGGTTTCTCTTTCTTCTCTCTCTGCGCTTCCACATCTCTGCGTTGAGATGTCCGCAGCACGCGGCGCGGATGTGTCCCTTCGGCGAACCTGCGCGGAAAACTGACGCACACCCAGGCCCGACAGTACTCGACAGCGCGTCGATCTTTGCATACTATATCTATAGCGGATATATCCTCTCCCGATAGCAAGCACGGAGGATCAATGTGACAGAACGTGACGTACAGACCCCAGAATCGCTCTTGCCCCTCACCCCGGCGGTGTTTCACATCCTGATGGCCCTGGCCGGCGAGGAGCGGCACGGGTATGGGATTATGAAGGCCGTCGAAGCGAACACAGAGGGTCAGGTCACGATGGGGCCCGGCACCCTCTACGGGTCCATCAAGCGGATGCTGGCCTCAAACCTGATCGAGGAGACGGATGAGCGCCCCGATCCCGAGATGGACGACAGCCGCCGCCGTTACTACCGCCTCACCGGCTTCGGCGCCCGGGTGCTCTCCGCGGAGGCCGAGCGCCTCGCGCGAGCTGTCCGGATTGCCCAGCAGAAGGAGGTGCTGCCCCGCATCCCGGCGTCCGGTCCGGAGGTGGCCTCATGACCACGCACAAGCTGATTGAAGCATCGCTCGCGGTCTATGCCGTGCTCCTGCACCTCTATCCCCGCAAGTTCCATCGGGCCTACGGTGCCTCAATGATCCAGCTCTTCCACGACCAGTGTAACGACGCTGTCGCCCGGCGCGGCAGACTGGGTCTCCTTGCCGTCTGGCTGCGCACGCTGCTGGACCTCGCCGTCACCGCGTTCCAGGAGCACTTGCAAGCTGCCGCTGGCGTGGGGCTTGTCAACGAGCCGGTAACGCCCTTACCCTGGCGTCAGGTGCTGTTGGCAATCCTGCCGGGCGTCCTGATGGTAATGGAACGTGCCGGTTTCCAGCCGTGGAGTTCCGCCTCCTTATCCCCGGCATGGCGGCACAGGCTGATCGTTGACAGTTGGTTCTGGGCATCCATCGCCCTGGTTGTCTGGAGCCTCCTCCGCCACCGGCGGATCGCCGTCTGGGCCTATCCTGCCGCAAGCCTCCTGCTCGCCATAGGACCGCAGGCCGTCATGCAGGCGTTGTTTACACGGCCTGCCCTTTATCCTTGGGACACGCTAGTCCGGGCGATGCTGATGCTGAGCGTCCCCATCGCCGGCCTAGTCATGTTCTGGAAGCACCGTCATCGCTTGCGGACCTCGACCTTCACCTGGATCTCCGTGGCTATGCTTGCCGTCGGCCCTGCTCTATATGCGGTTACCCGCAGCTCGGCTCGCGAGTTCCTTCTGGTACCTTTGGTCATCGGGCGTGGAGTTTTCCTTGCAGCAGCCGGGCTGATGGGAGTGCGCCCTGGCCGGGTTTCAGGCGGCCTATTGGTCGTGGGATTCGTGTGGGGCTCGGTGGACGCCACCTTCGGTACTACTTACGGGTTGGGGATATGGACCGATGCCTACCTCCCTGTTCTGCTGATCGGCCTCCTGCCCACGCTCTCCATCATGATTCTGCCGGTAATCGGTGTCCTTCGGGCGCGCACCACCTACCGACAGCTCGTCAACTTTATCGCGATACCACTTGCGGCGATGGCACTGATGATCACGGGGCGCTGGGCGCTCAGAGAAACCTCGTGGCCGGCCGTGTGGTTCGAAGTGGCTATAGCAACATCAATGGCAGCAGTACTGAGCCTGGCCTCAGTGATGTGTGCGCAGTACGACCACGGGCGCCCGTATCTCGCAGAACGGTGAATGCTCCAGGTCAGACCTTGCCTATCTCACTGAACAGATATATGCAGGGAGGGGATAGATGAAGCTCGATCCACGACACGCTGTACGCTACCGATGGCTGACGCCGGCCGCCCTGATCTTCATCGCCGTGGTTTTCGGCAGCCGGTACGCCAGGATTCCTTTCCTCCTGGCGCTCCGCGCGCTCACCGCGCTCCCGCTGCCGTCCTGGTTTGGGCAGACCGTGACCGTCCTTATCTGGCCGCCGTTCTTGGGCGACTTCTTCTTCAATCTGGCCTTCTTCTCCAGCTTGCCGGTCTACTTGGGCCTCTCCCTCGTAGGGGTCGTGCTTGGAGCTGCCGCGTTGGTGCTCGCGCGACCCCGCCGGCCCGGTCGCCTGGCTCTGCTCCTAGCTCAGGCGTCGATCCTCGCGCTGCCCCTTGTCTACACCTACCGCCCGGCGGTGACCGTGGATCTGACTCGGACACGTGCTCACGTTCCCACGCAGCCCGCTCCTTACGCTCAAGTCGTGAAAGCCACCCAGGTCGCTGTCGAGCTACGCCGGTGTGACTACAGTCTGTTGGGCTGGGATGATCAAGATACCCTCTACGGGGAGGAGATCTGTAGCGAACGCCATCGCTACTGGAGCTATTATCCGCTGTCAGAGACCCGCCTGGGGACGGTCAACACTGTCCCGCCGGACCTCTTCCGGCAAGCGGTGGAGCGCGAGCAACTACTCGCGCTTGGCGTCGGATCCCGCGTCCCGACCGATGAGGCCTTGCGCCTTGTCGTGCCAGAGCCCGGGCTGACCTCCCGGCAGGGCGAGTGGACTGCCTTCGTCGCCCGCCACATCTATGGGCCCGAGGATGTGGTGGTTGTGACGGGAGGTATCGGCTCTACCGACCGCCCTTGACAACGCGATGCCAAGCTGTCTACCAGCACGGTATCCTCTTCGGCTTGACGAAACGTTTTGGCGACTTGCCTCCGCTTCTACTGGGCGGCTGAAGGTGTGGGCCGTGTCCGGATTAAGTGCAACAAGAATCTGTGGAGAAGAAGTGCATGTCGAACGAACTGCAGCTGCGCGATGTCATAGACGATGACCTTCCCATCTTTGTTGAGTATCAGCTGGATGAACAAGCCAATCTCATGGCGGCTTTCACCGCGAAGGACCCCATCGACCGGGAAGCCTTTATGGCACATTGGGGCAGGATTCTGGCGGATAGAACAGTTATTGTAAGGACCATCATCTTCAACGGGCAGGTTGCAGGGAATGTTTTGAGCTATGCAGATGAAGGCAAGCCAGAAGTCAGCTATTGGCTTGG
>SLDA01000545.1 GCA_007125545.1 Thermoflexales bacterium
CGGTGAAGACGCTACGTAGGTGCTGATGGCTAGACATAGGGCCACAGCGAGACAGCACGCGGCGCAGTGTGAGGAGTAACGGCTTCGGCAACCCCGGCATAGGCCCTCCTTACTGCATAGAGTTGGGAATGCTGCGTGTGTACCTTGTGAAATCTACGCAGAGTATAGGCAGGATTTGCTGCGCGTCAAAAGCATCCGGCTAGATCACCAGATCTCCGGACTCAGGATCGATGAGGCTGCCGGGCCTCGGTCGACGCCCTCTTTCGTCATCGTACGTCTGCCAGTGCACCGCCTCCTCCAGATACTGGGTGCGTGGCTCTTTTCGCTCCGCCGGGTATCCGAAATAGACCACACCCAGGGGCACCACCGGTTCCGGAATGTCGAGCAGCTCGCGGAGTGCCGGCGTATCGAAACCGCCGATCCAGACGGAGCCGAGCCCCATCGCGGTCGCGGCAATCAGCATGTTCTCAATCGCGGCACAGCAATCCGCGATGCCTGCGTCGCCTTCCCAGGGGATGAACTCGGGAACGCCACAGACGACGATGATCACGGGCGCGTTGTAGTCGCCATACCGGGGTATGCCGGCCCTGACCCGGCTCACCGCTTCCGGGTCTGTAATGACGATGAACTCCCAGGGCTGGATGTTGCAGGCCGAAGGCGCAGCCATGCCTGCCCTGAGAAGCTTGATGATCTTCTCGTGCTCGACCTCCCTGTCCTCACGGTAAGCTCGAATGCTGCGTCTACCGTAGATGGCATCAAAGACGTGCTGTTCATAGGGGTTCATACGTATCCTCGATCTGCGCCTGTTCAGGCGTCACTTGAGCTGCAATAGAGACGGGAAATCCGGGCCGCGAGCACACGAGCAGGACTCGTCGCCTCCTCGGCGCCACGGCACGGTCATTATGGATCTGGTGGCACCGAAGCGCAAGCCGAAAAGGCGACGGTCCGCGTGGTTCCGGTTGCATAGCCGCCGGGTGGGCGGCGATGTAGTTGCTCACTTGACAGGTCAGGACCGCCGACCAGAATAGGTCCTGACCTGCCGGTAAGCAGGGGAGATCGCGATTCTCACCCCCCTAATTGAGTATAACTGACGCACTTGACACAACAGGAGAAGCCAATGACTGTGGATGACAACATCATCACGTACGAAGCTTTCGGCGCGGTGGGCGACGGAGTGCACGACGACCTGCCCGCGATCTGCGCGGCACACGCGCACGCCAACGCGCACGGGCTGCGCGTCAGGACGAAGCCGGATGCAACGTACCATCTGGGCAGCCGCGCCCTGACCGCGGTCATCGCCACCGACACCGACTGGAACACCTCGCGCTTCACCATCGACGACACGCAGGTGGAGGACCATAAGGCGCCGCTGTTCGAAGTGCGCTCGCTGCTGGAGCCGGAGGAGCTGCATATCGACCGCCTCACACGCGACCAGGCGTGGGTAGACGCGCGCCCCCAACGGGATTGCCACGTCCTGGTCGAGAACGACAGGCAGCGGCGCTACATCCGTCGGGGCCTCAACCAGAACACGGGCACGCCCCAGCACGATTGCTTCGTGCTCCATCGCGACGGATCGGTGGAGGGCGCCATCGACTGGGACTACGACGTGGTCACCCGCGTCGAGGCGCGCCCGCTCGACGAAACGCCCCTGCTCCTGCGCGGCGGTGTCTTCACCACCTTCGCCAACCGGATGAAGCAGGAGGTCGGCTACAACTACTGGGCCAGGAACATCGAGATCACGCGCTCGAACACGGAGGTGGACGGCCTGACCCATTATGTGGTCGGCGAGACAGCCGTGGGGCATCCCTACAGGGGTTTTCTCAGTGCTGACCGGTGCGCCAACATCACGCTGCGCAACTGCTTCGCCACCGGCCACAAGATTTACTCGACCATCGGTGCCGCAGGTCAGCCGGTCAATATGGGCTCCTACGACATCCACGCGAACAACGTCGTCAATCTCCAACTGATCAACTGCAGCATGAATCACATCTGCGACCGCACGCGCTGGGGTGTGATCGCGACGAATTTCTGCAAGAACATCCTGCTCGAAGACTGCACCCTCTCCAGGATGGATACCCATATGGGCGTGTCGGGCACCTACACCATTCGGCGCTGTACCCTGGGCCACATGGGACTCAACGCCATCGGACGCGGCCTGCTCACGGTCGAGGACGCCACCCTCTACGGCAGGACGCTGGTGAGTTTCCGCGGTGACTATGGCAGCACCTGGGAGGGCGATCTCGTGATCCGCAACTGCCGGTGGATACCGGCGTGCGGGGAGCGCGCTTGGCCGCACATGATCGGCGTGAGCAACGACGGGACGCACGACTTCGGCTATCCCTGCTCGATGCCGCGAGAGATCACCGTCGACGGGTTGTTCGTCGACGACAGCAACTGCCCCGAGGACTACGAAGGGCTGTTCCTCTTCACCGATCCGGGTGGTGAACACGAGGGTGATGGCGACGTCACACCGGCGGCAGACCGGCCTTTTCCCTACAAGAGATGTGAGAAGCTTACGGTTCGGGGGCTGTCAACAGCCAGTGGCAAGAAGCCGCGGCTCTCTCCCCATGACGAGGTGATGAAGGGCACCGTCCTGGTTCAAGCATAGGCGCTTCCAGAACCTAAGGTCCCAAAAACGGAAACACAACCGGTGTCCGCCGTCCTCCCCAGCAGCCTACGGCACCCGTGTCTACCGCCTTCCACCGGCACACGTCACCCTGAGCGGCGGGGCACCGCTGTTGGGTGCCCCGCAGTCGAAGGGTCTCTCGGCGCCGACCGCCGTGCCTCTTCACGGCGAGAGATCCCTCGACTCCGCAGCCGCAAACAGCGCGGCTGCTCCACTCGGGATGACGCGCCTCTGGTAAGCGCGGATAAACTGGCATCCTGGCGCCATTCGTTACTCAGTAGGAACCTCAAAACGGGACTTTGTTCCTAAACGAATCCTTAGCTCCACAAGCGATCGTTGCTGTAGACCTTGTCCCATTCCTCGGTGCTCATCCAAATATCCTCTTCATCCGGTGCCAGGTGTTCCTTGATCACCTCGTCATTCAACGACTCGATACCCTGGCCGGGCGTATCGGGCACGTCGATGAAGCCGTTGTTGAC
>SLDA01000202.1 GCA_007125545.1 Thermoflexales bacterium
ACCTCAGCAACGCCATCAAGTACGGCGGGTCGCCGCCCCAAATCGAGTTAGGTGCCACACTGATCTCCGTGTCGGAAGACGCTCAGACACCCTCCGACACGATCGTGCGCTTCTGGATGCGCGACAACGGGAGCGGGCTTTCGCCCGAGCAGCAGGCGCGGCTCTTCGTGCCCTTCGAGCGTTTGGATCAGGCGCGCGCCCAGGGCCATGGCCTCGGCCTTTCGATCGTCCAGAGAATCATCGAGAGACTGGGTGGCACGGCGGGCGTAGAGAGCGAACTCGGCGCCGGCAGCACCTTCTATTTCACGCTCCCCCAAGCCGACCTCCCCAACTAAATCGGCGCCCTCGTCCCGCAAGCCTCCCACGCGCGCGACGTCCTGCACACCGTCTAGAAGTGCATTCATCCACGTCTGCCGTCTCCTACGCTATGCAAGCACCCTTATTTGCATGCCCAGACTCGAGCCGGGATGTGCCCCACGCCCCAATACTTCCCATAGCCGCCCCTCCGTGCCACCAGCCCCGTCCGCACAACGCGATGCATCCGTCCTATGTAGCGCAAGCAGCCTTGCTTGCGAGGCCGGACTCGACCCAGGATGTGCCCCACGCCCAATACTTCCCATAGCAGCCCCCCCGTGCCACCAGCCTCGTCCGCACACCACAATGCGCCCGCCCCATGTAGCGCAAGCAGCCTTGCTTGCGAGGCCGGACTCGACCCGGGATGTGCCCCACGCCCCAATACTTCCCATAGCCGCCCCCCGTGCCACCAGCCCCGTCCGCACAACGCGATGCATCCGTCCTATGTAGCGCAAGCAGCCTTGCTTGCGAGGCCGGACTCGACCCGGGATGTGCCCAGCCCGCCAAACTGCCAATACCAGGACCCCGCTGTGGCGGAAAACTGACGCACACCCTTGTCGGGTGGGTGCGCGTCAGTCTTTCGCACGACTTGGCGTGAACTGGTACCGCAGCGCGCGCAGCCGCCATCGGCACGTGCCTTCCCCCCACCGGCATACGTCACCCGTGCCTGCCCATCCCCCCACCGGCATACGTCACCCTGAGCGGAGGGGCACCGCCTTTTGGTGCCCCGCAGTCGAAGGGTCTCTCCGCGGCAACCACCTCGCCTCTCCACGACCAGAGATCCCTCAACTCCGCAGCCACAAAAAGCGCGGCTGCTCCGTTCGGGATGACTAACTTGAGGATGAACTGCTACCGCTGCGCGGCAGCTCCGCAACTCCGCAACGGCACCACACGACCGCTTGCATGGTGCCCCGCTCCCCTTATACTTAGGAAACATACGGTACAAGACCCTGCGCAACGAGGAGGTGCTAGTCTGATGACCAAAGAGGGCAGGCCCCGCCGGTACGACCTGAGCCCGCTTCCGGACTTCGCCCATCCTGAGGTGGCCCTGATGGCAGCAGCGCTCGACGAACTGCGCGCTCGTGTCATCGATCAGATTGACGACCTCTCGGATGGGGCGCTTGCCTGTGTCCCCGATGGACTCGCTTTCTCCACCGGCGTGCTCGTCGCCCATATGATCTGGGCCGAGATGGGCTGGATTCGCCGCGCGACTGGGCTGGACGCGCCCGCAGACATGCGCGAGCGCCTCGACCCGCTGGGGCGCGCGCTACCAGCCGGCGAACCGGTCTCGGCGGAGCTGAGCGTGGCGGAGCTGGTTACCTACTGCCGGCGCCTGCGCGACGAACAGACGCTGCCCGCGCTCTCTCAAGTGACCGATATTGAGGCCGCGATACCCGACCCCAACCGCCCCACAACCGTTCGCGGCATCCTGATGCACTTGATTTGGCACTGGACCTACCATTCCGGCCAGGTCGGCTTGATGCGCGATCTCTGTAATATGGATGAGTACAGATGGACGTTTGGCAAAATGGGGAAGGGCGAATAGCCGGAGTGGAAGAGGGCGTCCGGGCCACAGTTTTCCCACCTCTCTTCCGATTCCCCCATTCCCGTTTCTATCTTTCCCTTTCCCAATTAACAGGAGGATACCCATGATCGACTTGAAACAGATGGACGTGTGGTTCGTGACGGGCAGCCAGCACCTTTATGGTGAGGAGACGCTGCGCCAGGTGGCCGACGATGCGCGCACGATCGCCGAGGCGCTGGCAGATTCGGATAAGCTGGCGGTGAACGTCATTTTCAAGCCCGTGGTGAAGACGCCGGAGGAGATCGCGAATGTGTGCGCGGCTGCCAACACCGATCCCAACTGCATCGGCTTGATCACCTGGATGCACACCTTTTCCCCCGCCAAGATGTGGATCGCGGGACTGAGCGCGCTGCGCAAGCCCTTCGCCCATCTCCACACCCAGTTCAACCGCGACATCCCCTGGGACGAGATCGATATGGACTTTATGAACCTGAATCAGTCGGCCCACGGCGGTCGCGAGTTCGGGTTCATCGTCTCGCGTATGCGGCGCAACCGCAAAGTCATCGTCGGCCACTGGCAAGATGAGGCCGTTGTGGCCGAACTGGATGGCTGGATGCGGGCGGCGGCGGCGTGGCACGACATGCAGGGCGCGAAGTTCGCACGCTTCGGCGACAACATGCGCGAGGTTGCCGTCACCGAGGGCGACAAGGTCTCGGCGCAGCTGGCGATGGGCTATAGCGTCAATGGCTATGGATTGGGCGAACTGGTCGCCTACGTCGAGGCAGCGAGCGAGGGCGACATTGATGCCCTGATCGATGCCTATGAGGCGGACTATGCGGTTGCCGACACGCTGCAAGCCGGCGGCGCGCAGCGGGACGCATTGCGGGTCGCGGCACGGATCGAGGCCGGGATGCGCGCCTTCCTCGAAGCGGGCGGCTTCAAAGGGTTCACGACCACGTTTGAGGATCTCTTTGGGCTCGAACAACTACCCGGGCTCGCGGTGCAGCGGCTGATGGCCGACGGCTACGGCTTCGGCGCGGAGGGTGACTGGAAAACGTCGGCGCTCGTTCGCGCGATGAAGGTGATGGGCGCGGGACTGCCGGGTGGGGCGTCTTTTATGGAGGACTACACCTATCACCTCGAACCCGGCAATATGAAGGTGCTGGGCGCACACATGCTCGAAGTCTGCCCGTCGATTGCCACAGGCGAGTGCCGG
>SLDA01000437.1 GCA_007125545.1 Thermoflexales bacterium
CTGACGAACACCCTCAACGGAATCACAGCACTCTTTTCGACCCTCGGAGGTCTTATCCTGGCCTGGACTGGCGGGAACTACAGCATTCTATTCATCATTACAGCGGTGGGTACACTGGCAGCCTTGCCTCTAGCCATGGGGCTTCCTGAGCCCCGCGACGTCGAGCGGGTAAGCGTCCTGAGCCCCGTTGAGTCATAGGCGGCAGGAGCAAGCCCTCCGCCTCTATCATAGCTTAGCAAGAGGAGAACAAACATGACATCCTTCAACGGATTGGGTATGACGATGGGCAATCTCTCTCGCCTTTCCGGCGCCGAGACACGTTCCATCAGCCCCGAAAACTTTACCGGGGATAAAGGCCAAGGCGGTATGGCTACCGAGGGCACCGGCGCCTATCCGGCGCGGGACCTCGGGCAGGGTTGGAAGATCTCGCCCTCGGTGCGTATTGAACCGGGCGAGGTTTTCAGTCTCGCCGATATTGACGGGCCCGGAGCGATCCAACAAATCTGGATGACAGCAACCGGCAACTGGCGCTATTCGATTCTGCGGGTTTACTGGGACGACCAGGAGCAGCCCTCCATCGAATGCCCCGTGGGCGACTTCTTCGCAGCAGGCTGGGGTGGCTATGCCCAGTTGTCGTCGCTCGCAGTTTGCGTCAACCCGGGTAGCGCCTTTAACAGTTACTGGGAGATGCCCTTTCGCAAACACTGCCGGATGACACTGACCAACATCGCCGAAGAACCGATGGTGCTCTACTACCAGATCAACTACACACTTACCGAAGTGCCGGAGGATTGCGCCTACTTCCACGCTCAGTTTCGGAGGGTGAACCCCTTGCCGTACGGCGAGGTCTATACGATACTGGACAATGTGCAGGGACAGGGCCAGTACGTGGGCACAGCTATGGCTTGGGGCGTCAACAACAACGGGTGGTGGGGCGAGGGCGAGATCAAGTTCTATATCGACGGGGACGACCCCTTCCCCACCATCTGCGGCACAGGCACCGAGGACTACTTCTGCGGCTCCTACAATTTCGAGAACCAGGTGACCCACGAGTATCAGCCCTTTACCACGCCGTACGCGGGGATGCACCAGGTCATTCGACCCGACGGGCTCTACAAGTCGCAGATGCGGTTCGGACTCTACCGCTGGCACATCCCCGATCCGATCCGCTTCCAAAGGGATCTCCGGGTCACAATCCAAGCGCTGGGGTGGCGGCACGGGCGGCGCTACTTGCCGCTCCAGGATGACATTGCTTCGGTGGCTTACTGGTACCAGACTCTGCCCACGGCTCCCTTCCCGGACCTACCCAGCCGGGAAGCGCTCGAGATCATCTAGCCGTACTTAGTGAACATCAGGAGATAGAAAGCGGTGGCTGACAGTCGACTTACCGCCGAAGCAACTACCTGAGAGGAGAGGAAATGAAACTGCTGACCTTTAGATCGTTCAAAGGCATCTCGCTGGGCATCAAGATCGAGTCCGGTGTGTTAGATGTGAGGGGCGCGGCGCAGGCACTGGAGCGAGACGATGTGCCGGTTACGCCAGCCGCTTTCTTCACGCGCGGACTGGATCACCTGCCTGACCTTATCAGCCTGGTTGATGAGGCGCTGCCGCACGCCGAGGGCGCACCCTGGATCCTGGATGAGGAGACTCTGCAATTCGGTCCCTGCCTCTTTAACCCCGAGAAAATCCTGTGCGTCGGGCTCAACTATCGACGGCACGCCGCTGAGTCCGGCGCGCAGGTGCCGGAAGTGCCGGTGCTCTTTTCGAAGTTCAACAATGCTCTGGCCGGGCATAATGAGGATGTCCCGCTTCCGACCGTGGCGAAACAGTACGACTATGAGGTCGAGTTAGGTGTCGTCATCGGGCGCACCGGCAAGTATATCTCTGAGGATGAGGCGCTCGACTATGTGCTCGGCTACTGCAACGCCAACGATCTGAGCGCCCGCGACCTACAGATGCGAACCAATCAGTGGCTCCTGGGCAAGACACCCGACAAGTTCTGTCCTACCGGACCCTATCTCGTGACAGCGGATGAGGTCGGCGACCCGCAGAAGCTCGCGACGAAGAGCTGGCTGAATGGGGAGTTGCGACAGAACTCCAGCACCGCGGACATGGTTTTTACCGTCGCTCAAGTGATCAGTTACGCCAGCCAGTACATGCGGCTCCGAGCCGGGGACCTGATCTTGACGGGCACTCCGGAAGGCGTCATCCTCGGGATGAAAGAAAAGGTGTGGATGAAACCAGGTGATATCAGCAGTATCGAGATCGAGAAGCTCGGCACACTCACCAATAAGATGGTCGCGGAGGTATAGGTCATGACGGCAACCGATAGAATTGCCAAATGGGACATTTTCGAGCTGACGCTGCAGGCGCCACACGCAGCCGGACCAGAGGGGAACCCGTTTATAGATGTCACCTTCGGGGCCAGGTTTCAATTCAAGAACCGAATCGTGGAGCCTGACGGCTTCTACGATGGCGACGGACGCTATATAGTTCGGTTTATGCCCGATACGGAAGGCGAGTGGTCGTACACCACGACGAGCAACGTAAAGGCCCTGGATGGCAATCAGGGCAGCTTCCTGTGCACGTCACCGGGCGATGGGAATCATGGGCCCGTGCGTGTCCACCGCACCTACCACTTCGTCTACGAGGATGGTACGCCCCACTATTCAGTCGGCACCACATGCTACGTTTGGAACCACCAAGGCGACGAACTGGAGATGCAGACACTGGAGACGCTGAAGGAGGCACCCTTCAACAAGATGCGGATGTGCGTCTTCCCTAAACACTACACCTTCAACCAGAACGAACCACCCTATCACGCGTTCGAGAGGGACGCGGAGGGCAACTTCGACTTCACCCGCTTCAATCCGGCGTTTTTCCAACACCTCGAACAGCGGATCGGCGACCTGCGCGATCTGGGGATTGAAGCAGACCTCATCCTATTTCACCCGTACGATCGCTGGGGATATGCCAAGATGCCGGCCGAGGTCGACGACCGGTATCTCCGCTATCTGGTGGCCCGCGTGGCCGCCTATCGCAACGTCTGGTGGTCGATGGCCAACGAATTCGACCTTATGGAAGCCAAG
>SLDA01000094.1 GCA_007125545.1 Thermoflexales bacterium
AACCCCGGCTAGGGCACGGATAGGACCGTAGGACTTTGTCAAATCTACTACATCGATCATTGATCCATCCTCCCAATGTCATCAAGATTTGGCCAATGAAAAGAGCAAAGCCGAACCCGGGTCACCCCGACTAAGCTTTGCTCCCTGGCAAAGGCCGGCTCTTTAGAACCGGCTAGGAATCATAGCGTATCCGAAAGCTTTGTCAATTAGTGTGACGACTGTGATCACCTCATAGGTCGAACGACCGTGTCAAGTGCAGCAAGTGCCTGCTGTACAGCCGCCTGATTGACCTCCGCATACGTGGGACTGAGCGCTGCCGCCGCCGCGATCAGGGCCTCAGAGCTTAACAGGCGCGTGGAAACCAATCCCGCGGCAACGATAGCCAAGCCCTGACTCGCACGCGACACCTCTGCCAGGCTACAAATGTCCACCACAAAGGTACGAAGTGCTCCTAAGGTCCGCGGGCTGTGGAGGTCACGCACACGATCTACCAAAGCCGGCGTCACAAAAATCCACGCCGCCTTCGACCGACCGGCATCTGCCATCTCCACCAACTTGCCCTCGACTTTGCCCAAACCGCGCTCATCAAGCACGAACAGGATATCCAGGGCCCGACAGCTAGTGTAGGTGATCGGCTCAGGCGCGATCTGGATCTCGCTAAGACTGTGTCCGCCCCGCACGGTGACGGGATAATCGTCACGCTGAGTAGCCCACAGATTCGACATAGTTGCTGCCATGGAGACGAGGCGTCCAGCGGCTCGGATGTGGCTTCCGGCGCTACCGGCGACCATAAGGGATACCTCGTGGGTTAGATTCGACATGAAACGGTGATCGACGGGGTTTATCAGGCGAGGCGGCTGTCCACTGCGCGAGACTTGGTCCCGGTGAAGTCGGATGGGCTCTGCAGGGCGCGCTCTCGTCTGGATTACGCCCTCTTGAAAGCCGAGACGCACAATCTCTGCTTTCAGCTCACGGGGATTCACCTTATTAAAAGAGGCGTAGTAGGCGACGCATAGCTCCCAGATATCCAAGAGCGCGAAGCCTTTATGAGCCAGCGCAGCCTCAATCTGTTGATCCAGATCCGGGGCATACGCGGTTCCGCGCCAGACGAAAGTCGCGCCATTCGCCGCCACCGTCGCCGCGATATCAAGCGGGAGCTCCACATTACCCCAAGGTGTGGTGGAAGTCTTCGCTTGCGAAGGCGTCGTTACGCTGTGCTCGCCCCCGGTCATGCCGAAGTTCAGATTGTTGAAGACCAGTGTCGTCACATCGATATCCCGCCGCGCGGCATTAATCAGATGCGCCCCACCAATACCACAGCCGCCATCTCCCATCAGATTAATAACATGCAGATCGGGTCGGGCGAGCTTGATGCCGGCAGCGTAGGTTAGACTTCGGCCATGTAGCCCGTGAAACCCACTCGTAGCGAAGTACTGATCCGAGAGGCCCGCACATCCAATGTCCGTAACAATCACGGTATTGACAGGGGCCCAAGCGCCCTGAGTGCTTCTCTCCAGACGTACCAGAGCACGATTGAGGGCATCCAGGATCAAGCCATGGCTGCAGCCCGGACAGAACTGATAAGCGACATCATTCCGAAAGGTTACCATAAACCAGCCTCAAGGTCGGTTTTTCCAGTCGGGGCGCCCAGCTGACCCGAGTTAATGTCACCACAGGCTCCTTGCGCCAGCAACGACGAGTCACGTCAGACTACTCCAACTGTCATTCCCGGCACAATGATTTCACGTTCAGTTCGAGGAGCCCAACTCCAGTCGATAAACTCGGTGCAACTTATGCCAGTGGATACCCAACATATTCATGTCGCCCAGGCTCTTGGTATTTGTCTCCATCACCTGAATGAGTTCGAAGTGCTTGGCATCACGGGCACGGATGATATCGTGCAACTCGACATACATCATGGCGCTGGCGCCGAGACCTTGATATTCGGGCAGGAGCCCAACACCGTTGCCTTGTAGCGCTCGGCTGCGCTTGAGCGCGACCAGCAGGCGAATCCACCCAAAGGGCCATAAGCGTCCCCCAGTCGACCGCAGTGCCATTCCGAGGTCGGGGAAGACGAAAGCGAACCCGACGACTTCCTCGCCTAGCACCACAACCTTCATCAGACTCGGGTCGGCCACGGAGAGCAGTTGGTCAGCGATCATCTGAATTTCCGCACGATCGACGGGGTAGTACCCCCACACTTCAGTGAATGCCTCATTATTGATGCGGTGGATTCGCGGAATCCACCGTCGCAGCTCTCGTTTCGACGCGAAGGACTTTACCTCAAACCCGCTGCGCGCCCTGATCCTCTTAACCAAGCGAAACAGACGGTCTGGGATCTGATCTTCCGGCGTCAGATAGCCTGTCAAGTAATCGACCTCCTTGACAAAGCCGATCTCCTCCAGGAGCCGAGAGTAGTAAGGATAGGTATAGGGAAGCCCCATCCCGGCGAAGTATTGAAAGCCCTCGACCAAGACACCATAGGCGTCGGATCTTAGCATACCCTTCGGGCCCATTAACGTCGTTAAGCCGCGTGCGCGCGCCCAGTTGCCGGCTGCTGCCACAAGTGCAGCCGCGACCTCGACGTCTTCAACTAGATCAAAATAGTAGAAGAAGGCGACTCTACTATGATTATAGTCGTTATAGTGCCGGTTGTCGAAGACGCCAATGCGACCCACGGCCATACCGTCCCGCTCAGCGAGAAAGAAAGCCGCATCGGAATGACGGTAGAAGGGGTGACGCTTGCGGTCAAGTGCCAATTTTACGCTGGAGATGAGAGGGGGAACCCACTGTGCGCAGTTGCGATACAGCTCGAAGGGGACGCTTACGAATTGCGCTACTTGCTTACGGTCGCGAGGATCAACTCGGACAAGCCGGATCGATGATGCTGTCATCTTCGCTACTCGACAAAGAAGCCGACACCGAGAACGCCCGGGCCCCCGTGAGTGACGACCGCAGGAGGGACACGCTGTACAGGAATATCGGCGAGCCCTAGTTCCTGCTTGAAGTAGTCGCGCAATTCGGCAGCTTGGGCATCCGCGGCGGCGTGCATAATGGTAGGATAACCGGCCTCTCCGCGCGCGATCTGCTCGGTGACCAGCCGCTTTAGCCGCTCGACAGCGCGTTTATGCGTGCGAACCTTCTCGAGCGTGTCCACCTGTCCCTTACGCATCGTCAGAACCGGCTTCACCTGCAAAACGCTGCCCAGTAGCGCGGCAGCACCACCAATGCGGCCTCCCATCGCCAGATACTTTAGCGTGTCAACCACGAAATAGATGCGGCATCGAGAGCACATTTCACGCACCTGGGATTCTATGGTATCCGCGTCCATACCTTCCTCGGCCCACTGAACGGCGAGCCGTAGCAATGTGGAAACCGGACTGGCAATGAGGTTCGTATCGATGATACGCACATCGAGATTGGGGAAACCACTCTCGCGGACCATAGTCGCACCGAGGGTGGCAGAGCGCACCGTCCCACTAACAATAGCGGAAGGAAGCACGCAGATTAGGGTGTCGCCTGTGCTGCCATGCTGCTTGAAAACCTCGGCGAACAGGTCGGGCGGAGGCGCGGCTGTCTTGGGCAGCTCCGTCGCCACGCTGAGTCTATCCATAAAGGAGCTGTAAGTGATATCGACGCCCTCAAAGTAGGACTCGGCCCCAAAAGTGATAATCTGGGGAATGATGGGAACGCCATGTTCGAGAGCAAACGCTTCCGGTAAAGCCGATGTCGTATCGCCAACGATCACAACCACAATGCCATACTCCTTGCGTATGATTCAGGGGATCTCCAACACCGCTGGAGATCCCTACAACCGCAATCGAAGCTTAGGAAGACTTAGTGGGCATGTACTTCGACAATTTGGCGGCAAGGTTCGCCAGGGGCAAGCTCTCGAGCCAGATCCGTCCCGGTCCCATGAGTGTCGCCAGGAAGAGGCCTTCGCCCGAAAACAGTACGTTGGTCAACCCTTTGACCCTCGTAATATCATAGTCAACTGAGGGCTCGAAGAAGGCAATGTGACCGGGGTCAATGTTCATCATCTCACCAGACGCCAGGGAATACTCACGCACCTCGCCCGGAATCTCGAGAAAGGCATACCCTGGACCTGTGATTTTCTGCAGAATGAATCCCTCGCCACCGAAGAAGCCAGCCCCGAGCCGCTTCCGAAAGTGCATAGCGATATCTACCGTCACTTCGGCGCACATAAAGGCATCGCGCTGGCAGATGATACTCTGACCCTGGTTAAGCTTAATCGGTATGACCTTGCCGGGCGCCTCCGGGGTAAAGGTAACCAAAGCTTCCTCTGCCCCTCGATTTGTGTAGGTGGTCATAAAGAGGGACTCACCCGCGAGCTTACGTCCCAATCCCGCCATCAATCCACCGCGGGTGTTTGTCGTCATCTCGACGTTACCCTTCATCCAAGCCATGCCACCTGATTCAGTGTACATGGACTCATTCGGAGCGAGGAATGTATCCAACGACTGCATAAAAGTACCATGGATCTCGTATCGCATCTTGCGGCCTCCAGTGACGATCTAGAACGACGATAGAACTACATTCTTGGGCCTCGAGCCCGGACGGGCGCACCCCAGGAGTGGCGGCAGGACGGCGGGGCTCGAGTGATTATTCCGCGATTATAGCAGCACAGTATCCAACAGCAATCGGTCGAGCACCGAGAAGTCTGGTGTCAAGCCTGCTTCGCTCTTAGCACTCTCGCGATAGCGCTGATGTGTTCGGGCGTGCTCCCGCAGCAGCCGCCAAAGATCCGGACGCCCGCTTCCTCGACAAAGCGCAGGGCATATTCTGCCATCACGTCTGGGGTGACATCGTAGACCAGATTCTGGCCCTCCGCGTGGGGCAAACCGGCATTGGGTTTCGCCATCAACAGCGCATCAGGCGCCGCCTGACGCATCTTGAGAACGGCTTCCAGGGTCTCCGTCAAGGTACGGCCACAATTGGCGCCGATCACATCAACACCGACAGCCTGAAGAGCTACTACAGCCTTCTCAGGCTTCACCCCCATCATCGTCCGCCCCTTTGTGTCGAAACTCATGCTTCCCAGCAACGGCAAATCGGTGACCTGACGCACACCCTCAATGGCGGCCTGCATCTCGGACAGGTCGCTCATCGTCTCGATCAGAATAGCATGAACCCCTCCCTCCGCAAGGGCCTCAGCCTGCTCTGCAAAGGCTGCGACGGCAACCTCATATGATAGTAGACCGAGGGGCGCCAGCATTTCACCAGTAGGGCCGATATCACCTACAGCGAGCGCCGCATCACCGAGAGTTTCGACTGCCAGTCGCGCCGCTGCCAGGTTAATCTCATGCACCTGATCAGCCAAGCTCTCGCGTTTCAGCCGCACGACTGAGCCCCCGAAGGTGTTTGTGAGGATCAAGTCAGCACCGGCTTCGACATAGCTCCGATACAACGCACGGACGGCATCAGGATTTTCCAGATTCCAGCGCTCCGGAGCCATGCCTGCGGGAAGCCCCGCTCTCTGCAACATCGTTCCGGTGGCACCGTCAGCGATCAGAACACCTCGCTCATTGAGCCACGACATTAACTTCGACATAATCGCCACCCTCCCTAGTAGGACCACGGAGATCCGGTCACTTGCAGGCCGGGCACTGATCCGCTAACAGTTGACCGATTCGCCCGTATAATACCACAGAAGTGTCCCAGTCTAAAAGCCCTACATGAGTGCAGGGTAACAGAAGGTGCCGAGGGTTAGAACTTGAAATGAGCCCCATGTGCACTATACTATGGAGGTAACCCAGGGTGAATCTCAAAAGACAATGTCCAGAAGGAGAGTGGGAATGGAAATCGTAACCTACATAATCGCTGCCATACTGGGCTTCTTCGGCCTCATGTTCATCGTGGGGGCACAAGGCCAGTTGATACGCTTCGTGGTTGGCATCATTCTCTGGGTCGCAGCCGGGGCCCTGATCTATTTGACACGAGTGCGCCCCAGTCACAAAGAGGTCACTCACATCCAGAAGATCGACCTATCCGGAGATGTAAGCCTCGAGCAGATGAAGTGTCGCTCTTGTGGCGGCAGCTTGAGCAGGGATCACATCGAGGTCAAGGCGGGAGCTATCTTCATTGAGTGTCCCTATTGTGGAGCTTCTTATCAGATCGAAGAGGCACCCAAGTGGTGAAGTAACGCCTGTCACATTTGGGCGAACCCGTGCCTAGCACACCATCACCGTTTAATCACGCGTCACTAGGGGAATCAGCACGTGCGACCTTAAGGTCGCAACGTCGTATATAGAACTATGAGCCTACAAAGTCGCTGGACACACCTATTGGCATCTACAAAAGCGCTGCTGCAACCCCCATCCATTTCCTCGGGGCTGCATACCTATCAGCTCGACGTCGACGGGGGATGCCGGCGCGTGCATCTTCGCGTGAAGGAGGACGGCACCGGTGTTCTTTTCATCGACGTCACCGAAGTCATTCACCTGAATGAAACGGCGGTTGAGATGGTGAAAGCGGCCTTGGAGGCTGTTCCTCAGAAAACGATCGAAGTACGCCTTGCACGCCGCTATCGCGGTGTGAAGCACACAGAGCTTGCACAGGCCATTGGCACGATGTATGACCTGGTCCGACAGCTCAAATCGCCAGACGAGGTCTGTTCCACTTGCGCACTTGCCGACGCGGTTGCATTTACGCCGATCTTCAGCACACCTATCACTGCGCCTTACAAGGTCGACGTAGCGCTCACCTATGCCTGTAACAATGCCTGTCCGCACTGCTACAATGAAGCCGAACGCCTTTCTATGCAATCGCTCTCCCGGGCTGACTGGTTTCGGGTTCTCGACAGGTTTGCGGAGATTGGTATTCCTCATGTGATCCTTACCGGCGGAGAGCCCACGCTCGTACCGGCACTTCCCCACCTGATTCGCTACGCCGACGACCTGGGCCTGATCGTCGGGATGAACACGAACGGTCGCCGTTTGGCCGAACCTACCTTCGCGCAGGAATTAGCCAAGGCAGGGCTCAATCACATTCAGGTTACGCTGGAATCATGCTATCCACAGGTTCATGACGAGATGGTGAATGCGCCCGGCGCGTTCTCCGAGACGGTTCAAGGAATCAAGAATGCGCTTGCCGCGGGACTTCACACAATCACCAATACAACTGTGACAACGGTTAATCAAGATCATGTTCTCAACACCGTCAGGTACCTGCACGATCTGGGCCTGGAGACCTTTGCAATGAATGGCATAATTCACTCAGGTGGTGGTACAGCCTCCCCGAGTGCTGTTCCCCCCGACAAGATGGCATCGGTGCTTGCCGCAGTGCGGGACGAGGCTGATGCACTCGGGATGCGCTTCCTCTGGTACACGGTCACCGACTACTGCGAGCTCTCGCCGGTTAGCCTCGATCTGCCCCCCAAGCGGTGCAACGCAGGTGAGTATTCAATGTGCGTTGAACCTAACGGCGACGTCTTGCCGTGCCAATCCTACTATGCTTCGGCAGGTAATCTCCTGACAGACTCCTGGGACAGTATCTGGAACAGTGAGCTTTTCCGCAGCTTTCGCGATCGCGAAACAGCGCCTGCGAGTTCGACAGGGCTGCCGGAAGCGTGTCAGGAATGTCCCGACCTCGAATTGTGCGGGGGAGGCTGCCGCCTGGAACGCGAGGCTCGCGCCGGCATGCGCGCCGCCGAACACGGCTGCGGTCGCGCGAGGCTGCGTGCTACCGCAGCGGCTACATCCGAGGCGCTTCTTTTGAAAGAACGTGGATAAAAGGAAGAAGAGTACTGAAATGATCGAGAGACCCCTACATTTCGTCCGCGCATTTGGCATTATCCTGATCGTGTTAGGCGCCTTTGCACTCGCGGCTCAGATCTTTCGCCTCGATATAGGCGCCTTGATCTGGCCCTTCTTCGTTATCCTTCCCGGTGTGCTCCTCTTTCTATTCGGAGTTTCGCTTGAGGACTCATTGGGGGAGCCAATTGTAATGCTAAGTGGCGTCGTGACAGCGGTTGGCCTACTGCTGCTGTATCAATCGACCACGCGCCATTGGACCAGTTGGGCTTACGCTTGGGCGCTTGTGGCCCCCACCGGGGCAGGGCTAGCCCAGATGCTGTATGGCCGACTCAAGAACCGCCAGAGCGCCATTCGCTCCGGCGGTTCACTCATCAACATCGGCTTGCTGCTCTTCGTCGGCGGTCTCGTCTTCTTTGAACTAATTCTGAATATCAGCGGCTTTGGACTGGGATTTATTGGCTGGCCCATCCTCTTTATTGGCCTCGGCACCTATGTCTTGCTGAGGGGCGGGCTACAACGGCGCCGCTAGCCCGTATGAGCAACACGCACGCGACTCGCATTCCAAGGAGCTTATGAACATACCATCAGCAGAAACACCCCGGATCCTCGATGATATTGCTTTTGAACCGGACATCGGAGCGCTGGCCCGGCGAGTCAGAGTCAAGGAGACGAGCCGCCATTATCCCGAATTGGTACGACTTCTCGACGCAGCGACGCCTCTCGCCAAACCCAAAGCTCTTTATAAGCTCGCCTATATCGATGAGAAGGCAGAAGAATCGGTGATCGTCGATGGGGTCCAGCTCACAAGCCGCGTGCTCCGTGTAAACCTGGACCTCGCACACCGGCTATTTGCCTACGTCGTGACATGCGGCATGGAACTTCAGACCTGGAGCGACTCGTTGGACGACATGCTCCTAAGCTACTGGGCAGACGCGATCAAGGAGATGGCGATGGGCACAGCCTTACAGGCCCTTGCGGCGCATTTAAACGCCGGCTATCATCTCGGACGGACAGCAACCATGGCACCCGGCTCGCTGGCTGATTGGCCCATTCGAGAACAGCGTCCCCTCTTCCGTATCTTGGGTGATCCTACCACTGCGATTGGTGTCATGTTAACTGAGAGCTTCCTGATGATTCCTAACAAGACCGTCTCGGGCGTAAGGTTCCCAACCGAGGCCCGCTTTGAGAGCTGTCAGCTCTGTCCACGGGAAGGCTGCCCGGGCAGGCGAGCTGCCTATGAGCCCGATCTGTACGCACGCAACTACAGTAGACCCTAACCCATTCACCGCACTAACAGGATAGTGCCTACAACCAACAGCTGCAGCACGACAGGAGGGAGCGTTATGACAAACAATTGGCTTCGTCGTTTATTCGGTTTCGAGCGTGCGCAACGTATGCGCGCCGTTGATCCAGGTCTCTATCACATTATGCAGGAAAACGACGGGATCTTTTCCCGCTTCCATCTGCGCGTGGAGAAGGACGGCAGCGGCATGCTAATCGCCAATGCGATGGCAGCAGCGCGACTCACCGCATCAGGTGTGGTTATCGCGAAGGACTTGCTGGAGGGTATTCCGGAACAGGAAATCATCGACCACCTCCGCAAGCACTTCTCCCACGCCGACCCGGATGTGATTCATCGTGACGTCGAGACAGTGACTGAGTTGATCGACAGGCTCAAGGCGCCCGGTGATGCCTATCCAGTCCTCAACCTGGAGGACCCTTCACTATCACCTCATAGTTCGGAGCTAATCTCGCCGCTCCAGGCCGCGGTACCGATAACCGGACCAGAGGCCCTGCTTCCACTCCTGGATCGAATGTGGGAAGTCGCCATTCCCCACGTCACACTCCTGATTCCCGACGCATTCGAGCCGCTGGAACTCATTAGAAGCGTGGAACATGCCGAGGATCTCGGCATGATTACAGGTGTTCGCGGCCGCGCGAGCAGTCTTTGGGATGAGGCTTTTTTGACCGATCTGCGAATGGCAGGCATTGACCACATCACGTTCCTCTACGCAAGCGCGGATGCGGAGATCCACGATGCACTTTGCGGCACGGGTGACCATGCGGCGGCGTCAGACCTGCTCGCTTGGCTGCAAGGGCACCAGATCAGTGCCGTTGCAGAGATCCCCTTGATTCAAGCCACGATCGATGTACTGGACGATACGGTAGAGACACTGCTCGCTAACGGCGTCGACAATCTGGCCTTCGTCGCCTACGCTACGACGGACGACGATCTGGCGCAACAAGAGGGCATCTTCGACAGTGACGCCATGGCCCAAGTCGCCACGACCGTGGAAGAGACTGCCAATATGGCCCAGGCCCTGTTCATCTGGGATCCGCCAGTCGAGAGGGATCCACGCATGGCATTGAAGGACCAGATTCTACTCGGTCCTCGTTGCTCGGGAGATGTTGCAGTGCGAATCGAGCCTACGGGTGAGGTCATCCCGCCGCGTGGCCCTTATGAGAGCGCGGGCAACCTTATTCGCGACACATGGGATCACATCTGGAATCATCCTGTCTTCCGTCATTATCGCGAGCGGGTTGAATCCCCAACCCGCTGCGAGGTCTGCCCGGAGTTGGCTATCTGTGCAGCGGACTGTCCTCGGGATCGTCAGGGATGGGC
Source organism: Thermoflexales bacterium (assembly GCA_007125545.1). GTDB lineage: Bacteria > Chloroflexota > Anaerolineae > B4-G1 > SLSP01 > PWVB01. The sequence goes on from SLDA01000094.1 coordinate 10,399, forward strand.
GCAGAGCTTGTGAGTGAGGTGATGACAACATGACTAGAAAGCGATACACAGGTGTCCTGCTGCTCCTGGCTCTTCTGATAGGGCTTGGCGCCGCGATCGTTCCACAAGGAAGCGTGGTCGGGCGTGAAGTCGGGCAGAGGCTTGCGGCGCCACTTCAACAGGACTACAGCTTCGCGGTGCCCGAACTGTTGATGGATGTGTTTGTCCAGCCCGATGCCGGCGTGAGGATCGTATACCATATCACGTTCGAGAATCTGGGCTCGCCCATCGACGTGGTCGACATTGGTACCCCCAACGACGACTATAATCTGAACACCTTTGAGGCCTCGATCAATGGACAGCCCCTGACCGACATCCGGCATTCTACATTCATAGCTACCGGTGTTGAAGTTCATCTTAACGGTCAGACGATTCCACGCGGCCAGTCAGGTACCTTGCGCGTAGCCTTCACGTCCCCGGACATGGTCTTTGCTGATACGACCGACGACGAGTTGGCCTCGATGCAGATCACGCCCACATGGTTTGACGGCAGTTCGGTGCAGGGCACCGGTAACATCGAGATTCGCGTTCGCACCCTACCGAACGTTGATCCCGATGCCGTGCTCTTCCAGGACGTGCCCTTTGACGACAAATATGTCGATGATGAAGGTCGCGTTGTGGCCGTCTGGTGGTTTGAGAATGTCCGGATCACGCAAGCTCATCGGGTAGGGATCTCCTTTCCACGAGAGGACATGGACCGCGTCGTGGAGATGACCTTTTGGGACCTGGTAGGGCGTTGGCTGGGCGGTGTGCTACCGGTCCTTGGCGGCATCTTGGCAACCTGTCTGCCGATCGCCATTCCAGCCGCCATCTTTATAGCCATCATCCGTGGTATAGCGGCAGCATCCAAGCCGAACTATCTACCGCCGATCGCACAAGTGGAAGGAGGCGGGATCAAGCGGGGACTTACCGCACCCGAAGCCGCCGTGCTTCTCGAAATGCCTCTGACCAAAGTCCTGGGGTTAGTGGTCTTTGGATTGCTGGAAAAGGGACTCGTCCGGCAGATCGGCCACGATCCCTTGAAGCTGGAGGTGATCGAGGATTTCCGTGCGGGTGAAAGGCCGGACCTTGCTGATGCAGAGAGTCGCGAGCGCTTCCATCGCCAGGTAGCGCAGCAACGAGGGACCGTGATCCATAAGTACGAACACCCTTTCCTTGACCTTAT
>SLDA01000561.1 GCA_007125545.1 Thermoflexales bacterium
GATCTCCCCTGGCTGTATCGCCTCCTTGGGCCCGGGCGCAATCTCGCGGTACCAGCGGCTCTTCCACTGCTTGTACTCCTCCAGGTCCATTGGACGGGGCACAATCCGGCTTGTGGGCACAAACCGCACGGTATGGGCGATGCCATAGATACGATGGCGGAACGTCTCGGTGTCCCGCCAGAGGGGGCGAATCTCCCAGTCCATCGTGCAGACGTCGATCAGGCCGATAGCGTCAAGTCCGTCGCATACATCGGTCACGCGCAAGCCCTCATAGAGCGCCAATAGTCGGTTGTGATCGCTCACGTCGATCTCCTTTCAGGGTAGCGAGTCGGAAAGACGGCCCGCGACCCTCTTACATATCCGTATGCCCAAATGATAGGCCGGATTGTCTCAGAGCACAATCGCTCTCTACCGGTCGAAGTAGGTGCATCCCTCACCACGGTGGATGCGGAACACGTCGGGGATTCGGCTTGCATGGCCGGGGTCGAGGTCAGAAGGCAGTTCATCTTCCGCAAACCAGCCCATCTCCAACACTTCCGTTGAACTCGTACATAGCCCCTATCTTATACCATTTTTGCTCTGAGGCAGTGGAGGATCCTAGATTGGTCGTTGAGACGGCGCCGGCAGAAGTGGGAGGCCGAGCCGGCGGTCCATGCGGCGGACTCCGGGTCCAACCGGCGTACGACCGCACATCTGAGCTATCTTCAAGGATCAGGAACTCCATGTTCAAGCGGGATCAGACGAGCTCTGCTGCGTCAAGGGTGGCCGAGCCGCGTCGTACCTGGGCAGAAAACGCTTCTATAGTCAGCCCATTTGTCCCATAGAGTCTCCGGTCTCGCTTCCTCAATGTCTGCTTCTGCGCAGGTGATGTGCCCCAAAGCTATGAGGGCTTTGGTGGCGCCTCCGCTCCGGTAAGACGTGCCGGAAGACGGTGAAAAGACGGCTTGGTGCTAAGATAAGGGCAGTTCAGCGGGGACAGCAGCTTGTCCATCCCACCTATAGCTCACCATACATAAGGAGGTTGTTATGCAGGTTCTCGATGCCATTGCACAACGTCGCAGTATCCGCCAGTTCAAGGACTCGCCCGTCCCCGAGGAAGACATTCGGGCCATTCTCCACGCCGCTACGCTGGCTCCCTCCGGCAAGAACAAGCAGCCGTGGCGGTTCATTGTCGTGGAAGGTGAAACGCAGCGCGCCGAGATGGTTCGCATTATGCGTGAGGGCACGGCGGAACTCAAAGCGCAGGGGATCAACCCCGGTAGCAGTGAGTGGACGGTAAAGAGTATGGAACAAGCGCCCGTCACGATCTTCATCTTTGATGACGGGGAGACCAATGACGAGCGCGAGCGCTCGTTTGTTGACTTCCTCATGAACACGGTCGATATTCAGTCCATCGGTGCGGCCATCCAGAACATGCTGCTGGCTGCGCTTGACCGCGGACTTGGGACGTTGTGGATCTGCGATGTTTTCTACGCCTATGAGGGGTTGTGCGAATGGCTTGGCGAGAATCACGTCATGGTTGCCGCGGTGTCGGTTGGATACCCGGACGAGGAGCCTGGTCCGCGTCCGCGAAAGACCGTTGACGAGGTCACACGGTGGCTGGCGTAAAGTAGAACCAAATTTCTATAATATGACATCTATTGGCATATTCCTGCGATAGTGTTAAGGGGTAGGCTACATCGGATGGAGGTTGCATCTTCATGATCCCAGTACCCGCTGCTGTTCTTGATCTCCTGGCTCCTTCCTTCGGTGCTGCTGCCGGCGATTTGCGCCACTTCGCGAGCGGCGGCGAGGAAGGGGATGGCATCGTATACTCGTACCCTGACGGCACTACGGAACGGCTACTCAAGGTGATGGCCTTTCGAGAGACAGACCAGCGCCGCGGTCTGCTCTGTCTGAACGAGCGGCTTCAGTTCGCACACTATCTGGGTCAGAATGGCGCGTGCATCGCCTATCCGCGGATGTCACCCCAGGGCCGGCTTTACGAAACTGTGTTCCACGGCGATCATCTCTGGGTCGCGTACACGATGGACATCGCTCGGGGAGAGACCCCATCACCCCAAACTTGGGACCCGGACTTCTTCCGCAACTGGGGACAGACGGTCGGTATGCTCCATCGTTTGACCCAGGACTATCCTTCCTGGCGGGCGTCCATTGACCCGGAGAGTGGAGAGGAGTTTTTGACCTGGCGGGAGGAGTGGCAGGGCTTCTACGAGTGGTGCCAGGATGACGCGGTCAGGGAGAAGTGGGTCGAGATCAAGGAGGCTCTCGAAGCGCTCCCCGTCACCCGTGACACCTTTGGCTTCATCCACAATGACCCTCACCTGTGGAATCTTTTGGTCGATGGCGACACCATCACGGTATTGGACTTCGATGTGGCTAACCATCAATGGTTCGCCACGGATATCTCTATCGCCTTCCAGAGCATCCTCTATGCCCAGACGGGCGGTCTGGGGCGCCCGGTACGTGACCGTGAGAAACTACTAGAATTCGCCCGCTATTTCTCTGAGGGATATGAGCGTGAGCATCACCTGACGCCCGAGTGGCGCGACCGGCTGGATCTGTTCATCGCCTACCGGCGAATCCTCCTCTTCATCGTGATGCACGGAGCGATCACCTCTGATCCCGAAGGCCACGCTATCTGGAAGGACATGATCTTGACCCAGCCGCCGGTGCTGGGGATGGGCGCTTTTTAGATCGCTTTGGACCACCTCGCGCTGGACCGGCGGCAATGGTGAAACAGTTGTGCTCGGATAGTGAATGCAGCGAGCCGAAAGGAAAGGAGTACCACAGCGATGCTAGAACTGACCGAACCGAGAGTCTACGTCTATGTGAACTTTTTCGAGGCGAGCAATGTCTCAAGCTGAAGGCGAGATGCTGGCGGCCTGCGGACTTGACTGCGGTACTTGTGGGATTCGCAAGCTTCCGTTCGATGCGGAGGCAGCCGAGAGCGTGATCCGGTGGTACAGACAGATGGGTTGGCTCAAAGAGAGCGAGGGGGTGGCGGAGGTGGTTCAGCGCGGGATGGTCTGCAATGGCTGCCAGGGCGACCGCGCCGTGCACTGGTCCGCCGACTGCAAGATCA
>SLDA01000367.1 GCA_007125545.1 Thermoflexales bacterium
CGCTATGAACCTGAGGAGGGCCGGCCCCAGCAGGCTGCGCTGCAGGACGCCGCTGCGTGGTGTCAGTCGCACGGAATCCCGACCAAAGGCCATCCCCTCTGTTGGCACACTGTCTGTGCTGACTGGCTCCTCAAGTACGACGATGCGACGATCCTGGAGAAGCAAATGGCTCGCATCACGCGGGAGGTCTCAGCTTTCAAAGGCCTGGTCGATAGCTGGGATGTCATCAATGAAGTGGTGATCATGCCTGTCTTCGATAAGTACGACAATGCAGTCACTCGCATCGCCAACTACCTGGGCCACATTGAGTTGACGCTCCGCTGCTTCCGGCAGGCACGGGAGAGCAATCCCGGTGCCACGCTCCTGATCAATGACTTCGACCTCTCGCACGACTATGAGGTGCTCCTGGAGGAGCTACTGGCCCGCGACTGTCCCATCGACGCCATCGGCCTGCAGACACACCAACATCGTGGCTATCGTGGCGCCGACTATATGACGGATGTGATCGACCGGTTTGCTCGTTTCGGCAAGCCGCTGCACTTCACCGAGAACACGTTGATCTCCGGCGAGCTGATGCCCGGACACATTGTTGACCTCAATGATTATCAGGTCTCCGACTGGCCTTCCACGCCCGAAGGCGAGGCGCGTCAGCTGGAGGAGGTAGAGGAGATGTACGGCACCATCTACGCCCGTCCCGAGGTCGCGGCACTGATCTGGTGGGATATGCTCGACGGCGGGTGGCTGGGCGCTCCGGCGGGCCTCATACGCAAGGATCTGACCCCGAAGCCCGCCTATATCCGGTTGCAGGAGCTTGTCCGGGGCGAGTGGTGGTTCCCGGCGTGCGATCTGGTCGTGGATGGTACGGGCGCCGTCCGGTTCACCGGCCCCGAAGGCGACTACGAGATCACGCTGGCGGACAGAACCGTGCCCCTATCACTCTCCCGCGACACGCCCCAGGTCACGGTAAGCCTGCATCGCGGCTAAGCTCCCCAAAATCCAACATCGAGCACCCAGCATCCAGTATCCAGCATCTTCACAGGAGGCATCTATGACCGAATCATTTCGTTTCCCACGTAGCACGCCCGAGGCACAGGGCATAGCATCCTCTGCGATCCTTGACTTTGTCAACGCGGGGGAAGCCGGAACTCCGGATCTCCACAGCTTAATGCTGTTGCGCCACGGCGCCGTGGTCGCCGAGGGGTGGTGGGCGCCCTACGCGCCGGAGCTACCCCATATGCTCTTCTCCCTGAGCAAGAGCTACACGTCCACCGCCGTGGGCTTCGCCGTGGCGGAAGGACGTCTCTCGCTCGATGATACCGTGATCTCCTTCTTCCCCGACGACCTGCCTGCTCAAGTCAGCGAGCACCTTGCCGCGATGCAGGTGCGGCACCTACTGAGTATGTGCACGGGACATACGGTCGATACCATCGGCGGCCTCCGCGCGTCGGAGGACGAAAATTGGGCCAGGGCTTTCCTTGCGCGCCCGGTTGAGCACATGCCCGGCGCTCCCTTCCTCTACAATACCGGGGCAACCTATATGCTCTCTGCGATCGTTCAGAAGCTCACCGGGCAGACCCTCGTCGACTATCTCGAGCCCCGGCTCTTCGAGCCGTTGGGCATCGAGGGCGCAGTCTGGGAGAGCTGCCCGCGTGGCATCAACACCGGTGGATTTGGACTCAATGTGCGCACCGAGGACATCGCCCGGCTGGGCCAGTTCTACTTGCAGAAGGGCAAGTGGCAAGGGCAACAGCTTCTACCGGAGAGCTGGATGATCGAAGCGACCTCAAAGCAGATCGACAACGGCGATGATCCTGACTCCGACTGGGCCCAGGGCTACGGCTATCAATTCTGGCGCTGTCGCCACAACGCTTTCCGTGGCGATGGTGCCTTTGGGCAGTACTGCATCGTCATGCCGGACCAGGATGCCGTTGTAGCGATCACCAGCGGGGTTGAGAATATGCAGGCGGTGCTGAACCTGGTCTGGGATCACTTGCTCCCAGCAATGGGACCCGACGAGTTGCCCGCGGACGATGTGGCGCAGGGCGCGCTGGCTGAGAAGCTGGCGTCCCTTGAGGTCCCGTTTCAGGAGGGCGATGCCGGCAGCCAACTTGCTGTTCAGGTCTCCGGCAATAGCTACAGCTTCGAGCCCAATGAGATGGGTGTAGAGGCGGTCACATTTGACTTCGGCGGCGACCAGGATGCTATGACCGTGCGGGCCGGCGAGGAGGAGCACCTCTTCGTCGCCGGACGTGGTACGTGGATCAAGGGCGAGACGTCGCTCGGAAACCGGCGGTCGTACAGTGTCGAAGATACGACGCCGGACCTCATCGCTTCCAGCGGCGCCTGGACTGCCCCCGACACCTACACGATGAAGACCTATTCCTACCTTACTCCCTTCTACCGTACCACCACGGTCCGCTTCACCGGCGACACGATTAGCCTCGACACCGAGGTCAACGTCTCCTTCGGACCGACGAAGATGCCGACCCTGATAGGGCGCAAACAGTAGGAAACAACGTACTATTCCTACCCCCAGGGAGGAGAACCGGAAAGCGCTGCGGCGCGCAAGCCACCGGCATCCGGCTCTCCCCCCTGTTCGTATCACTAGAGCGTGCGTGTCCGGCGCCCCGGCGCCAGCCACCGGCATCTGCCTCTCCCCCCTCTTCGTATCACCGAAGCGTGCGTGTCCGGCGCCACGGCGCAAGCGCGCATCGTGTTGTCGCCATTTGGGGGGAGTTGGAGGGGGGCGTCCGGTGCAGACGCGCAAGCCAGCGCATACACACGCAGACCCCCACCCAGCCTCCCCCGACGGGGAGGAGCCAGAGACAGAAGCGACGCCGGGCATCTACCGGCTCACCTTGGCGCACATCGACACCACCGGCATCCGGCTCTCCCCCCTGTTCGTATCGCCAGAGCGTGTGTGCCCGGCGCCGCGGCGCCGGCGAGCCTGGTGTTGTCGCCATTTGGGGGGAGTGGGAGGGGGGCGTCCGGTGCAGACGCGCAAGCCAGCGCATACACACGCAGGCCCCCACCCAGCCTCCCCCGACGGGGAGGAGCCAGAGACAGAAGCGACGCCG
>SLDA01000084.1 GCA_007125545.1 Thermoflexales bacterium
GGAAGGACATAGGCGCTCGTAGCCAGAGAGACCGGCGACATCCCGCTCGTCCCCAGTACCAGGCTTCCCGTGCCATAGAGCACCCAGCACGTGGCGCTCGTCCCCTCGAAGTCCGGGTACTTGAGATTGATCCCATAGCTGCGCCCGTGCGTCGTGCCGAACACGCCCCGGTAAGTGTCTGCAGCCAAGATGAAAAAGATGGTGTCCAGCACCGCACCCGCCATCTGGCGCAGTTTGCTGTCTTCGTAGATAGCGAAATCGAACACGTTCAGCAAGGGCGCAATGTCGATTGGAAAGTAGGAGTTGGAGTGGAACTCATCGAAGCCAAACCGGCCTCGCTGGCGCAGCCACTCCGTGATGTACATCCGGCCTTTGGTCGCGTGGTAGAGGCCGCGCTGGCGGCTGTTGGTGAACTCCTCCGTGGGGAATAACTGGCCCGCCATCCACTCCGCAACGTGGAAGAGCAATCGGTGGTTCTCGGAACCCATATACATGACGGTGTCGCCGGGCTCGTCAACCCAATACTTGAAGCCCAGCACCGTATCCTTCATCAGCGCGTTGATCTCAGGGCTAAGCCGTCGAGCTTCACGCTCCCAGACCATAATGCGCAACACGCCCTGGATCACGAAGTCGGCGCAGTCTTTCCGCGCGGCAATAAACTCGCAGGTCTCACGGATAGCCGCTTCGTCCACGGCGGGAGCACCTTCCACGCCCATGCGCGCCAGTGCATAACGCGCAACCTCGGTCCAGATAGGCCGTCTCTCTAAATTCACCGCGTATAGGTCCAGAGCCCGCCGCTTGCGCGCATCCATTGCCCCATAGCCGGTGGGCGCGGGCACCGGCGTCGCTTTTTTGATATCCAGGTCCACCGCGGTCACGGGCTGCTCGTCTTCGCCCAGCCACGTACAGCGTATGTTATAGCTACCGTCGACTACCTCCTGCACCGGCTGCAACGTGACGGAATCCTCGTACTGGGCAACCGTCGAGGCGAGCGTCTGGCCGGCACTGTCAAGTAAGCCCACCCGGACCGGACCGCCCTGTCGGTGGGAGAAGTGCACGCCGATCGTATGGTGCGGGTAGAAGACATCCCGCTCAAGCCGCAGCCCGGAGACCTCCTCCTCGATCTCAATCCGTCGCGCAGCAGAGACAGCGCGGCTGGGCTGGACGTGGGCCTCCAGCTCCCCCTCCGCCACCTCCAAGCGACAACCGATTTGGGCCATCCGTCCCAAGCGGAACAGCCCCACCGTGACAACATTGTCGCCCTCCGACAGGGCCGCATCGAAAGGATAGACATAAAACCCCTCCTCGCGCTCCACCGGATGCAAGGCTGTGTCAAAGACAACCTCACCGTTGATCGCCACCAGCGCGCGCAGCGAAATGCCCGCCCACAGCCGCCAGGAGAAGGATCTCACAACGTCAGGCCGGACGACTGTCGTCAGGAATGCAGCACCTAGATGGTTCGAAATATTGTAGCGACCCCAGGACAGGATCTTCTCCGGGCGCCTGACCAGGGACCAGGCCTGCGTCTCTCCGCGAAAGGTCGTATCTTCGCCTTCGCGCCATGCCGGCGTTACAATGGACTGCGCCTCACTCACGATCTCTTGCATCGCGTTGACGCCTACGGTGGCCCCCGGCCTTTCGAAAAGGGTCAGCCCCTCGACGGTAGCCGAGAGGTCCTGGTAGAAGGGGCCCAGGACCAACCAGGGCTTGATCATCTCACCGGCTTGGATTCTGCGGGATAGCGGGTTCTGCTCGTTCATCGTGCAACCTCCTATCTGCTCAAGTGGGCCTGGATGAGGGTCCGAGGTGGGGAGAGCCCAGGCAGCGCTCCCATGGATTCATGCTAAGGGCAGGCGCGTGCTATGTCAACTGTGCGCCCCGTCGCCGCCAATCCCAAGAGTGCGGCGGTCACCCAACTCATAGTCTCGCGCGCAAGCCCCCTACCTACCCTTACCCGCATCCAAAGAATATCCCGCACCTCGGTGCCGGCAATCGGGTGTAAAATAGAGATCTGGATCAACTTGTCGCGCACGCGGAGGTGACCTATGAAGCGGTGGCTGGTGTTTATGCTGGCGTGGGTGATCGTCTCCTTTCTCCATGAAGGGATGCATGCGGTGACCGCCGCAGCCTTCGACGAGTATAAAGCGTTTCACGTGCGTCCCTATGGCTTGGAGGTGGAATATCGGACACCTGTCAACGAACGCACGGGCGCCAAATGGGCCGTAGTCTCCGGGAGCAGCAATCTCGCGACCATTATGTTGGGCTATGCTTTGCTGATTCCGGCCCGCCGAGTCGCCGCTGGGCGCTCCCTCCTCTTCAAAGGCGGCATCTACTATCTCACACTACTCTCACTGTTGCTCGACCCGCTGAACCTATCAGTAGGGCCCTTTCTATACGGGGGCGATGCGAATGGCATTGCCGTGGGACTGGGAATCAACCGGTACATAATCCAGGCGCTCTTCCTGCTGATCCTGCTGGCAAACCGCGAACTGGTGGCACAAACGCTGCTCCCAACCTATGGTGTGGGGACGAAGTCTGTCCTATTGCGACCGTGGTTGCCGCAGCGGATCTGAAGCACGAACTGGCCGGCGGCACTGAGCCTGCAGCCAAGAGCCTGGGGCCGTAATCAGACCACGTCAAGGGAGAACAAAATGGACCGTCTCTGGCTCTGGATCTTGATCGCACTCGTGGCACTCGTCGTGCTGGTCGCAGTCGGGTTCCGAATCCGGCCCCGATCCTTCCCCGCGTACCCCGGTGAGCCCGGCCCCATCGAGTATATCCCCATGCCCGAAGGCTTGCCGGCGCCCGTGGCCCGCTTCTACCGCGCCGTCTACGGTGAAGAGGTGGAATCCCGAGGCGTGCCGGTCATCACCTCGGCGGTCATCACGGGCCGCGCCGGCTTGCGCATTGGACCGGTCACGATGCCCGGACGCTTCCGCTTCACCCACGTCGCGGGCCAGGATTACCGCCACTACATCGAGACCACGTTCTTCGGCATTCCCATCTTCAAGGTGAACGAGACCTATATCGACGGGCGCGGGCGCCAGGAGATCCCCTTCGGCGTGGTCGACAACGATCCGCGGGCCAACCAGGCAGCAGCACTGGGCCTTTGGGCCGAGACAGGCTGGTTCCCCGCTGTCTTCATCACCGACGAACGCGTGCGCTGGTCGCCGCTCGACGACCACTCAGCCGTGCTCACCGTGCCCTACGAGGAGGGTGAGGAGATCTTCATCGCCCGCTTCGATCCCGCGACGGGACTCCTGCTCTTCTTCGAGGCTATGCGCTACCGCGAAACGGACAGCGAGCGCAAGGTGCTCTGGATCACCGAAGCCGTGTCATGGGGTGAGGTCAACGGGCACCTGACGATGGTCGGCGCGACCGTCACGTGGCTGGATCAGGGCCGTCCCTGGGCGGTCTTTCATACCGAAGAGCTGGTCATCAATGCGGATGTCGCGGCCTACGTGCGTGGACGGGGTCTGTGAGGATGGGAGTAGGGTTTGGGGTTGGGATCTAGGAATTGGGGAGTGGGACGATGCGCAGATCGCGGCCCTCGGCCGCGGCCTCAACGCCCTCATCACCAGCCTCCGCCGCAAACTCGCCACCCCCACCCCTATGCCCAAATCCCAAACCCCAAACCCCAAATCCCACATGCGGTATACTATAGCTAACGAAACTTGGACTGCCGGGGGACCACATCACAGCCGGAGAAATCCGACAGAGCAGCCGGCGAAAGGAGATGTGTTATGCGCTGGCTCTCAAGAACGTGGGACAGGCGTCCCGACATAGCCGAACTGGAGCTGATCGGCCTTGCGTCGGTGGCAGGCGCGATCTGGACCTTCATCAAGGTGGCCGATCGGATGGAAGACGGAACGCTGGAACGGTTCGACGAACGTGTGCTACTCGCCTTCCGGCCCGGCGAGGACCGCACCAAACCTATCGGACCGGAGTGGGTGGAGGTCGCCGTACGCGACGTCACGGCACTGGGCGGCACCGGTGTGCTGTCGCTGGTCACCCTCTCGGTCATCGGCTACCTACTCCTGACGCGGCGATGGCGCACGGCGGGGTTCGTCCTGGCCGCCGTCGTCAGCGGCGCGAGCATCAACCTCTGGCTCAAGGAGTCCTACGCGCGCGATCGACCGGCCCTCGTGCCCGACATCGGACCCACGTACTCCGCCAGCTTTCCCAGCGGACACACCATGATGTCGACCGTTACCTATATGTCGCTCGCCGCATTGTTGGCGCGGACACATGAGAAGCGCCGGGTACGCGGCTATCTGGTCGGTGTCGCGTCGTTGCTGTCCGTACTGATCGGCATCAGCCGGGTCTACCTGGCGGTTCACTGGCCCAGCGACGTGCTGGCGGGCTGGGCCGCGGGCTCGGTCTGGGCCCTGCTTGGCTGGTCGCTCCTGCGCTGGCTGCAGCGACATCACATGGCCGAGGAACCGGGCGAGGAGGGCCTCGACGCGGACGACGATTAGCCCCCTGCCACCAAGAACCGGCAAGGCGAAGCGGCTCCCCGTACTATGGGTCGAGCCGGCGCGCTCGACCCATAGTACGGGAACGACAGGCCCCGCGCCCGGCCGCATCGCGGTCATACGAGTGGCCGGCGGCAGACCGCACTTTCCTATTCCCGGTTTCCGGGTACGCTGCAACTTAGAGTGGGCTTGACGAGAGGAGGAGTAGGGTGGAGACGAGCAATCGGGGAACGACGAACTTGGCGGTGGCGCCACTTGGGTTGGGATTGGCGGCGCTGGGGCGCCCGGGCTACATCAATTTGGGCCATGCCGAGGACCTGAACCGCGAGTACGATGTCGCGGCGATGGAGGCACACGCGCACGCCGTGCTCGACGCGGCCTACGCGGGCGGGATCCGCTACTTCGATGCCGCGCGTTCCTACGGCCGGGCGGAGGAGTTCCTTGGGCACTGGCTGGTGGCGCGCGGCCTATCGCCCGACGACGTGATCGTCGGCTCCAAATGGGGTTACACCTATACGGCGGACTGGCAGGTCGATGCCGAGGTCCACGAGGTGAAGGAACACTCGCTGGAGGTGCTGGAGCGGCAGTGGGTCGAGTCGCTGGGCAACTTGGGAGACCATCTGGATCTCTATCAGATCCACTCGGCGACGCTCCAAAGCGGGGTACTGGAGAACGGCCCCGTCCTCGCCAAGCTTGCTCAACTGAAAGAAACGGACATCTCCATCGGTCTGACCGTGAGCGGACCGCTACAGGAGGAGGTCGTGGCGCGCGCGATCCCGCTGACGGTCGACGGCATACGCCTCTTCGACAGCGTTCAGGCGACCTGGAACCTGCTGGAGCGTTCGGCGGGGCCCATACTCGCCGAAGCAGCGGCGGCGGGTATGATTGTCATCGTCAAAGAGGCCCTCGCCAACGGACGTCTCACCCCACGGAACACCGAGCCCGACTTCGCGAAGCAGCACTCGACCCTGGAGCGAGAAGCGGCGCGACTCGAGACGACCGTCGACGCGCTTGCGCTCGCGGCGGTGCTCGCACAACCCTGGGTTACCCTCGTGCTGAGCGGCGCTGCCCGCGTGGATCATATGATCAGCAACCTGCGGGCGCTGGATGTCGCCTGGGATGCTGATGCTCACGCCAACCTCGCCTTCTTGGTTGAGCCCGCCGACGCCTACTGGGCACGCCGTGACGAGTTGGAGTGGAAGTAAGGCATTTGGAAGCCGCAAGTGCTATAAGCGAGGACGCTGAGACCGGCGTCCTCGCTTCCCGCTGCTGGGCGGCTGCACTCCGACGGGCTACATCGCTTAATACGCCAGTCACGGGTGCGGCACACCCCTACTTGCCTCTATGCTATCTGCGGCCAGTTAGCCCAGTCCACCGAGACGGGGTGAGCGCCGCTTGCCTCTACCACGAAAGCGGTTACCATTCCCTGCTATGAAGATCACCGCTCGCCGATTGACAACGTTCGATACACTGCATAATCGTCACTTCCGCTGGTACTGGCTGGCCACACTTGCATCCACTGCGACGTTTCAGATGACGAGCGTGGGCCAGGGATGGCTCGTCTACCAGCTGGCCGGCTCCGCCCTGGCGCTGGGGTGGGTCGGCGCGGCCTGGAGCATCACCAACTCGCTGGTCTCACCGGGGGCGGGCGTGCTGTCGGACCGGGTGGAGCAGCGCGCGTTGATCCTCTGGATGCGCGGGCTGCTGGCGGTCACTTCGGTGATCACCAGCTTACTCATCTGGCGCGGCGCGGTCGCTGTATGGCACCTGGCGTTCTTCTCCCTTATTCGCGGGGTGCTCTACGCCATCCTGATGCCCGCGCAGAACGCCTACCTGGCCAAGTTGGTCGGCCCCAAGGCGCTGCTAAATGCCCTGTCGCTGAACTCGATTGGGATGGGTCTGTCCGGTATCTTCGCCGCCTCCCTCGCGGGCTACATGGTCGACAAGGTCGGGGTCGCGGCGGTCTTCCTGGTCATCAGCGTGCTATATCTGGTCGTTTTTCTGGCTATACTCCAGGTGCCGCGGACGACCCCTAACGGCGGAGGGTCGCGTCGGGTCTTTTCGGATCTGCTCGACGGCGCCCGGTATCTGCGGGTCCAGTCGATCCTGATCCCGCTGCTAGGCCTCGTTTTCCTCCGGGGGTTGCTGGGGATGCCCCACATCACGCTGATGCCCAAATACGCCCAGGACGTCATGGGGCTGGATGCCAGTGGCTTGGGCATCCTCGTGGCGGCGCCCGGCGCTGGGTCGCTCGTCAGCTCGTTCATAATGGCCTCGATGGGCGACTACCGGCACAAGGGCCGGCTGATGCTCATCTCTGGTGCGGCGATGGGCCTCGGCCTCGTCCTCTTCGCCAACATCCCGGCCTTCCTCCCGGTCCTGATCCTGCTCGCCCTGATCGGCGCGATGAGCACCATCAGTATGCTCACCAACCACACCCTGCTACAGAACGCCTGCGATCCGGGCTACCTGGGCCGTGTGATGAGCTTCAATATGCTGATGTTCGCGCTCACTCAGATGGGCACGATCCCCATCGGCGCCTTTGCCGACCTGGTCGGAGTCCCCCTGGTGGTCACGTTCTTGGGCGCCGCCCTCGTGATCACATCGGGCCTGGTGTGGGTGCTGGCCCCTCGCCTCAAATCCCTGAAGTAACATTCGCGATGACCTTCATGAGCCCTGGGGTTTGGATCGTGTCTCTGGAGCCGCAACCACCTTTCATCTGCAAATGAAACCAACGCAGTTACCGCAAGCTCCATCCCAATCCAAACGCAATGGGCGGCCTTATGCGATAGTATGAGCATAACAGGCAGCCCCAGCTGACTTTCATCCCTGGCTGGGTGTCTTTGGAGGTGTGTCACTGACCTAGGGGGCGAGCTCCGTGCAATGTACCGTCGTGAGGTGAGATGAAGCTAAGGTCCATACGGTTGCCAAGCGAGCTGACACTTCCCTATGTAGAGCAAGGGGATATCTCAGGGTCGCCTATGTTCTTCATACACGGGTTCTCCGGGTCGCGGCATTCCTTTGAACCGGTGTTCGCGCACCTGCCCCCGTCAATCCACGCCTTCGCGCTGACCCAGCGCGGCCACGGTGACGCGAGCAAACCCGAGCGAGGATACACGCTGGACGTCTTCGCGACGGACGCCATGGCTTTTATGGACGCCGTGGGCCTCGACTCCGCCGTCGTCGTCGGCCACTCGATGGGCAGTGCCGTCGCCCTACGCATGGCACTGGACTACCCGAAGAGAGTGCAAGCACTCGTCCTCATCGGTGCCGGCCCATTGGCACCCGGAGGACCCAAGGAGCGAGCCTTCTGGGAAACGACGGTGTCGAAGCTGAAAGACCCTCTCGACCCCAACCTCGTGCGGAGTTTTCTGGAAACGGTCTACGCCCGTCCTATCCCCGAGGAGAGATTCGAGAGTGCGCTGCGGAACAGTCTGAAAGTGCCGGCGAGGGTCTGGCGAGCGATGTGGAAGAGTCGCCTCGAAGGTAGAGGCACGTCAGGAAGTTTGAGCGAGATCGGCGTGCCGACGCTCATAATCTGGGGAGATCAAGATAGACGCTGCACTCGTGACGAGCAGGATGCCCTACTAGACGGCATCCCCAATGCACGTCTCGAAATCTACGAAGGGGTAGGCCACAGTCCGTATGCCGAGGCACCCGAGCGGCTAGCATCCGATATCGCTGCATTCGCTAATGAAGCTTTGTCACGGAGTGATACAAATTCAGGAGGGGTCATATGAGTCACAAATTTCAGCTGTGCCGTCTGACAGTCGTCATCCTCATCCTTGCCCTGGTCGCGTGCGCCCCCAACGCGGCGCCGGAGGTCACGCCAACCGAGGAACCCACACCTACAATGACGCCCACCGAAGAAGTTGCGCCCACCACCACACCGACCGAAGCGCTCACACCTACCGCCACACCAACCGAAGCACCTACGCCCACCGCCACACCAACCGAAGCACCCACGCCTGCGGTCGAAGCGAGCCCCACCCCGGATCCCGACGACGAGATCATCGCGATGGGTGAGACCCTCTATCTCGCGAACTGCGCCGACTGCCACGGGGCTGGGGGTCAGGGCGTTGGGGGGTTTCCCCCGCTCGACGGCAGTCCCGTCGTAACAGCAGAAGACCCGTCCGCAGCGATCCGGCAGGTGTTGTTCGGTGGCGGGCCTATGCCCGCCTTCCAGAACGTACTGGACAATGAGGAGATAGCAGCGGTCCTCTCCTACGTCCGAAATGCGTGGACCAACGACGCCCCGATTGTCGAGCCCGAGCAGGTGGAGCAGGAGCGCTAGGGGTCCAGTGAGCCCCAGGTGAGGCGCATGATGCGCTATGCACATGCTACAGCGACAGATAGGGAAGCCGCAACCTGTGCCCTACCTGGACGAATGGCCCTGCGGGACTTCCTGGCGAACGTTCCGCTTCCCGAGCCCGTCATCGCCGCGCTGCTGATCGGCCTGGCGCTCCGCTACCTGGCGCCGGTCCGGCTGCGGCGCACGCCGGGCGCCCTCCGGCCGCTAGGCGGAGCCCTGATGCTCGGCGGCAGCGCGCTGATTGTCTGGTCGACGGTACAGGCACAGGATATGCGGATCGCTGAGCCCGACCGCCTCCTGACCCGGGGTCCCTACGCATGGAGCCGCAATCCTATGTACGTGGGCTGGATCGGCACGGCCGCGGGACTGAGCCTGGGGCTCAACTCTGTCTGGCTCCTGCTGACGACCCTCTTGGCTCTCCTATATCTCCACAACGTAGAGATACCGGCGGAGGAAGCGGAGCTGGCAGGGGCATTTGGCCGGGCATACGCCCACTACCGGGACCAGGTACCACGATATGGCGGGAGCTGGCGCCGGCATGCTGCTACGCGCTGACGGTCGTGATCGCGTCCGTATATTTCCGCAGCACGGACAGCAGCCGCTTGGCTTCGTCATCGTCCGCGCGAACGAATATCAGCCATTCGCCCTCCTCAATGCCCCGGTAGTAGGTCGCGGCGGTCTTTGCATTAAGACCAAACTCATGCAGCGCAGCCTCCAGTCCCGAGTCCTTATCGCGGTGCTCCTGCCCCGCGGTCGCCACAAAGGTCCCGAGCTCGCCCGCCGCGTAGACGTCGCCCAGACCGGGTAGGGGCATCGGCTGCTCGCCGCCCACCAACCGCTCGAGACCGTGCAGTTCGACCTCGCCGACCTCATCGGACGTCGCGACGCCCGCACGTCGCAAATTCACGTCCATCGCCGGCTTCGCCACGTCTGACTTAACAAGCACGTTCATCGACGACGGCTCGGCGCCTGCCTCCATGAGTTCGTCGACGACTGCCCCGGCCTTCTCGTACGTCTTGAACAATCCAAAGATGGTCATCATCGCGCTACCCTCCTTCGATAACGTCACGACGTCTAGCTGTCTACATCTAGAGTAACAGATCCGACGTCAAAAGCCAAGATCCCAGACACGCCCTCCACATACGCTCTCTTAATTCTCCACCAGTTCGGTCAACACCGCCCACGCTGCATCCACGTTGTCCGCCATAACCGCGTTCCAGACCTCGTCTAACGCGGCGTTGGCGACCGGGTCGCCCGCGTGTGCCCTGCGTAGCTCGAAGAGGCGCAGCGGCAGCTCCAGGTCCTCCGGGGTGAATGGGAATGGGCTGGGGTCGCTTGCGCGCCGCGCGTCCTGCACCATCTCCAGATAGCGGGTGCCCAGCTCCTCGGTCGGCTCAATGCTCGTCGTCTCGCCGTAGTCGTTCCACGTAATGAGCTGGATCACGTGCGGATTCTGGTCGAGCGCCAGTTGTAGCGTCTCCCGGAATGTCTCGCCATCGCGGGGATCGAGATACCGGGTCTCTGTTCCTATGCCCGCCTCCTCATAGATGTCGTGGAAACCCGGGAAGGCGCCGGCCACCTTGTACTCCCATCGTTCGGCCTTTGCGTAGAAGCCGGTCAGATAGCTATCAAGCGCCTCCGGGCTGAGCACCCCATCCCGGCTCATCCACATCGGAGGCCACGGGTAGCTCGCCAGTCCCGCACCTTCGCTGTGCCGGTCCAGGGTGATCAGGGCCGGACGCGTGTCCAGCACAGAGAACAGCTCGTCCCAGTCGCTGGAACTCTTGAAATACTGCGGACCGAAGGTGAAGAGAACCGGGCGTTCGAGCACAGTGAGATACGCATCGCTGCGGAACCAGGCCGCATCCAGCGCACGCATCACGTCCTGTCCGTGAGTGTAGACTTCGCTCGACCGCAGGTGCCGGTTGTCGACCATGTGCTTGATGCTCTGATCCTCGTAGCAGATGGCGAAGCGCAGCCCCGCTCGCTCGATCCACTCGAAGATCCGGTGCGTGGCCACATCCAGTGCCGCATAGTCGTAGAAGTCTTCGATCCCGTACCAGTCCACGATGACACCGTCGATCCCGCTTAGCCGCATCAGCAGCATTTGGTACTCCAGCACGACAGGGTCGGTGGAGTCGTAGGGCCCGGTGAGCGGGTAGAGGTACGAGGCGATCTCGCGACGCCCCTGTTCATCCTCACGCCATGGCTGGAAATGGTTCATCGTCCAGTGCCAGCCCCAGGCATCATTTACAGGCGGCGCCTGGTACCAGGGCATCATATGCGCCATTAGCAGCGGGCGTTCCGGCGGTGCAATCGCGGGTGTAGGTGACGGGCTGGGCACAGCCGTCGGGGTAGTTGGGGATGCAGGTGTGTCGGTGGGCGGGGATGAGGAGGGAGGTGTGTCAGGTGGCGAGGTGGGAGGGACAGGACGCGCGGCCGACGCGTTGCAGCTCCCCAAGAGGGCAGCGGCAAGCGCGCAGAGGCTAACGGCACGCAGAAGCGTTCGGATCGAGAAGAGGGGCGGACGAGACGTCCGCGATCCGCAGAGGGGCGGTCTGCTGGTGAGCATCACTTCCCTCTTTCCTATTGCTCCGCCCCTAGCCCCCCGCCTCCAATATTTCAGCCACCAATGCCGCATTCTCCGCCACCATTCCGTCGCGGTCGCCGCGGTGCATACACACGTTGACGACGTCGCCGGGCTTGATCGACTCGAAGGCATGCTCAAAGGCCATCCGCGCGTCCATGCGGCCCGAGCCCATAATCTTGTAGCCAATGCA
>SLDA01000067.1 GCA_007125545.1 Thermoflexales bacterium
GACTTTTCGGTCA
The DNA here is from genome assembly GCA_007125545.1 of Thermoflexales bacterium. Taxonomy (GTDB): domain Bacteria; phylum Chloroflexota; class Anaerolineae; order B4-G1; family SLSP01; genus PWVB01. The sequence goes on from SLDA01000067.1 coordinate 14, forward strand.
CCTCAGGCTCTCCTTTCCCGCTCCAAACAAGTCAGGGGCTGAGCCCACACAGAAACTTGCCGTTGGATGGGTAGCTATTATGCCACAGATCCTCCGGTTCGCTTTTTTAAGTTCCATCGGCTTTTTCGCCAGCACAAGGGCAACCTTGACTCGCACAAGGACGGGGGTATACCTTATCGTGCGCACACCAACGCCCGCTATGCAGATCAACGCCGCAGGAGATCGACGATGCCTTTCTTTACACACGACGGACACCGGCTTCACTACCGAGAGCAAAGACATAACGACGCGACGCGTCCGCTGCTCCTTGTTTTACCGGGCAACACAGCCACCTCGGCGCAGCATGGCGGCGAACTGGCCTACTTCGGCATCCGCTACCACGCAGTCGCGCTCGATTTCTGGGGAACAGGGCAGTCGGACCGCCTGACCGTATGGCCCGACGACTGGTACCAGCAGGCCGCAAGCGATGCCGCCGCGCTGGTGATGCATCTGGGGCGAGCGCAGGCGACTGTGGTGGGCACCAGTGGCGGCGCTACCGTCGCGCTGTGGATGGCGGTCCTGCATCCGGACAGAGTCAGCGCCGTCATCGCCGATAGCACTGTCGCCTGCTATCCACCCGATGCTCTTCATACGGAGTTAGAGAACCGCGAACGACGCACTCCGGATCAGGTGGCGTTCTGGCGAGACGCCCAGGGTGAAGACTGGACGGAGGTTATCGAAGCCGACAGTGACATGCTTCACCGCCTCGCTGAGCGGGGTGGACGGATGGCACCCGAGCGCATGAGTGAGATTCTCTGTCCGGTACTGCTCACCGCTTCCTTCGATGACCCGTTGCTCCCGGACGTCGGCCACCAACTCAGCGATATGGGTCAGCAGATACCGAATGCCCGTGTCTACTTGACGAAAGGCGGCGATCACCCGCTTATGTGGAGCAGGAGCACCGAATTCCGCCGCGTGTGCGATCTCTTTTTGGACGAGGCGGTGAATTTCCCTGGTAGAGGTACTTGAAATCGAATCCGCACGATCTACGCGCCAAGAACGGAACAAGTCAGACCGGGATGGCGTCTATGAGATGTAGAAGTCTCAAACGAGACTACATCGCTGAAAAGTACAAGCAAGGCTTGCATAGATCCTGGCATCAGCAGGTTGGTGAATAGGAGGGCGAAGATGATAACCAAAATACGCGCAGGTGTGGCAATCGCGGCCTTTTGCGCCCTGTTATTTAGCGGTTGCCGCTTTGCGCCCAATCGTGCCGGCGCCGAAACACAAGCCGGCCTCGCGAACCCCGCAGCGGTTTACTGCGAGGAACAGGGAGGCGAGTATGAGATCCGCACCGCCGATAATGGCAGCCAGGATGGCGTCTGCCTCTTCGCAGACGGCAGTGAGTGTGACGGCTGGGCTTTTTACCGCGGCGAGTGCGCACCGGAACCGACCGAGCCGGAGGCTTCGGCTACACAGCCGGTGCCCGTGGCGCCAGAATCTCTAGAGGCGGAATCCAGCGGCGCGGAGACCGCCGATCCATCATCGGACGGTGAGGGCGAAGGCATATCCGGCTTGGCAAACCCCGCCTCAGTCTACTGCGAAGAACAGGGCGGTTTGTTGGAGATCCGGAGCGACGAAGAAGGCAATCAAATCGGGATGTGTGTCTTCGACGACGGAACCGAATGCGAGGAGTGGGCCTATTTCCTGAGCGAATGTGGACCGGGAGCCAAGCATGATCCGACGGTCCAGGCGCCCAAGCTTATCTATGGTTGGTATGGGCTCGTCCTCGCACCTGACGAAGGGGAAAGCGGGGGTTACGCGTTGAACCTGGTTCCCGAAACCGTAGGCACAGTAGACCTTATCACGATGGGTGAAGATGTGGAAACCGTACTAGAAGAATCGGCCGGCGGTAGTACCCCTGTCCACGTCTGGGGAGTCCTCACCTGCGATCCGAATAGCCGCTGCGGGCTTGAAGTCACCGAGGCGCTGCCCAGTGATGTCGATGAAACCATGCCTTCCGATCCCGTGGATGGCTGGGAGGGCACGCTTGCGTCGCTTCCGCCGATGGCCCAGTTCGACGATGTCTTCATTCTGAGCGATCCGAATTACCCGGTGCACTACGGCATCCACGCCCCGGACCTTGACGTTGCCGCCGCATTGGACAGCCTGCGTGACAGCGGTCTTGCTTTTTCCGTCTTCGGCGAGCTGACATGCAACGTGATCGACGTGAACGGATGCCAGATCCGCGCCGACCGGATCGAGATGGCGCCTTAAGGTAGCAGGACAGGGCGATGAGAACGTATCGCGGAGGCGCAGGCTATGCACCTCCGCGAACTGCTGTCAGCGAACGTGCTCTACCGCCGGGACGGGCAAGCTATGGAGCCGGCAATCCAGCCCCTCATCCAGGCCCAGATCGCGGTGCAAGAAGCAGACAGTCTCGGCCACCTGATCCTCAGGAATGCAGAAGGAGACGCTGGTCTCGGTCGCAGCTTGGGCCACCGCGATGACACGTGTCCCCTGAATGCCCAGTGCAGCAAAGGCGTGCGAAACCGTTCCTCGCTCATTCCAGCCAGGGACACCAACTACCGACACCGTCGCTGCCCTTTCCCGAGCGTCTAGGCTGTAGCGTCCCCGCTGAAGCTCTTCGCCAAACGCCGCTTGGAGCACCTTGAGGCATCGGGATTGCTCCTGACGGCGGACGATCAGATTGAGACTGTGTTCAGAGAAGGACTGTGAGAACATCAGCACATCGATGCCCGCTTCGCTCAATGCCTGCAGGGCGCGAGCGACCCCCGGGAGGGACCATGCATCATCAAGGCTACCGATAGCAATCAGGCTCAGCCCCGTGGTTGAGATGATCGCCGGCAACCGGGTCCGGTTGGGCTTGGGCGTCTCAACAATCAGCGTGCCGGCGTCGGTCGGGTCCAAGCTGTTCTTGATGCGGAGGGGAATACCATTTTCGATGACGGGCCGTATCGTCTTGGGATGCAAGACGTCGGCACCATAGTAAGCCAGCTCCGCTGCTTCGATATAGGACAGCTCTCGCAGCGTACGCGCACCGGGCACGAGATTGGGGTCGGCGGTGAGAATACCGTTGACGTCGCTCCAGATCCAGACCTCATCTGCGTCCAATCCGGCACCCACGATGGCAGCGGTATAGTCGCTGCCGCCACGTCCCAGGGTGGTGGTAACGCCCGTCTCTGTGGCAGCGATGAATCCCGTGATGACCGGCACCACGCCCTGCGCGAGCAACGGAAGGACATGGGCCTGGAGCCGAGCGCGCGTCTGGGGCATCATAGGAACGGCACTCTCGAAGTGATCATCCGTGACAATAAGTTCGGTCGCCAAGAGGGGCTGCGCGTCGGCACCGCGCTGACGTAGGGCCGCAGCCAGTATCTTGACCGACAGTTGCTCGCCGAACGCCATCACGTGATCGCGCCCGCGCGCCGTCAGTTCGCCCAAGACACCGATGCTGCTGTAAAGGCGCTCCAGTTCGCGCAGCCGGCTCTGTACCCACTCGACCAGCTCCTCTCGCTCCGGATCGCCTTCGAACAGCTCGTTGACGACGGACAGATGGCGCTGCAACAGCTCAGCCGTGATCCGCCGGCACGCCTCTTCTCGACCGTCAGCCGCGGCCCAGGCACCTGAAAGAAGCTGATTCGTAGTCCGGCTCATGGCCGAGACCACCACCACAGCGCCGGCACCGATGTCCGGATGTTGCGAGATAATATCAGCAACGGCAGCAAATCGCTCGGCGCTGCCCACTGAGGTTCCTCCGAACTTGTGCACAATCGTCATCCCCGCCTCCTCAAATCCTCTCAAGGGCCTGTGCCAGGTCCGCGATGAGATCGTCCGGATCCTCGATACCCAGAGCATAGCGGACGAGACTGTCGCTCATACCCGCCGCGCGCCGCTCCTCGGGATCGAGCGAGATGAAAAGCGCCTGCTGTTGAACGATACTCTCCACACCACCCAGCGTGGGGCCAATATAGGGAATCCGCAGTTGATCCACGAATCGTGAAGTCTGCTCCTTGTTTCCGGCGATCTCAAAGCTAACCACCCCGCCGAACCCGGTCATTTGGCGTTGGGCGACCTCTGCATCAGGGTGGCTGGCCAAGCCGGGATAGAAGACACGCGCTACCTTGGGATGTCCCTCCAAATAGCGTGCCACCCGCTCCGCGTTCTGATTCTGCTGCCTAACCCGCAGCGACAACGTCTTGAGACCCCGGAGAAGAAGATAAGCATCTTGTGGACCCCCAACGCCGCCGAGCAAACCACGGGTAGCCTCAATCTGGGTAACAAGGCGATGTGGTCCCACGACGACCCCGGCCAGCAGATCGTTGTGCCCACCCAGATACTTCGTGGCGCTGTGAATGACGAGGTCGATGCCCAGGAAGAGCGGATGCATATTCACCGGCGTCGCAAAAGTACTATCCACCGCGGTGATGATCCCCAAGGGCTTTGCCCAAGCTGCCAGCTTTTCCAGGTCCATGACGCGCAGGTAAGGGTTGGTCGGTGTCTCACCAAAGATCATACGAGTCGTGGGACGGACTGCTCCTGCCAGACCCTTATGGTCGTCGATCGAGACTAAGGTTGTCTCGACACCCCAACGCGGGAGGAAGGACTTGGCGAACTCCTTAGTCCGCCGGTAGCTGTCTCGGAGCACGATAACGTGGTCGCCGGCGGAGAGTAGCGCAAAGATTGTGGTCGTGATCGCTGCCATCCCGCTCGCAAAGAGTACGGCGCCCTCACCGCCCTCCAGCGCCGCAAGCTTCTGCTCCACCACCCGCTGTGTGGGATTACTGTAACGTCCATACTCGTTACGCATATCCAGATCGCCACCCGCTTCACGCGCTGTCGTACGCTCGGCCTTGCGGGCCATAAAGGCAAGAATCGCGTCGGTGTCGGCAAAGGTATACGTCGAGGTCTGGTAAATGGGAACCGTCAGTGCGTCGTCCGGTTTGCACTTGGTCTCACCGGCATGGACGACGTGCGTTGCATCGTGAGCAGAGACACAGTCGAGTGCCACGGGTTCATCAGGTGCGTGAAGTGCGCTTTCAGTCTCAATCATCATCTATGCCTCCCCCTCTTCTATGGATCCAGGCATCCGTGGATGGGTCTGATCCAGTGTCAACGGTCTAGAGCATGACATATTCTCTGCAGCTATGAGTCGCTAAGGGTCCGGACCGGGAGAGGTACAAAAAAGCGCCTCTTTGGGGACCAGAAGAGACGCTTAGCCAATGCTATTAGCTTCGCTCTCATCTTCCAGACCCGCTATAAAAGCAGCTCTGCCGGAGTTGGCACCATCGGTTTCTCGCGAATCTTCGCAAGCACCGGGGTTGCCGAGGTTTCACAGGGCCGGTCCCTCCACCTCTCTCGATAAGAACCTGAGAGGAACTATACCACGGTCGTGCCAAGTGTCAACGGGGTCGCCGGCGGTTTGAGTTCAGAGATGTACTTGCTTCGTTCTCACTTGCGACCTATAATGGAAGCATAACCCATTTCCCGCGGCGAGGTGCCAATGAAGAATATGCGCGCTTCCGTGAAGATCCCGATCCTCCTGTTAATGATCCTGTTGGTCCTGTCCTGTAACTTCCCTTTCTCCACCCCCGAGCCGACAGCCGCTCCCCCCGAGACCATGCCAGCGGAAGAAGCAACGCTAACGGCTACACCCCATGCGGCACCCTTGCCCGAAACGCAGCTTCCCAAGTTCAACAAACCCATCTTCGCGGCTTATCGGGAACCCGAAGTTAGCACTGTTCCGAATATCTATCCCGAAGCCGTGGCCCCCGGCCTGTCCAACGTTCACATATCCTTCGCCCTCTCGCCGTCGCAACGCAGCCGATTGGAGCGCGACGGCTTCGTGGTGACACCGGGTGCCGAGAGGGAATTCTTCACGGTCTACGAGCAGGCGCGCTATCGCAACGTGCCTATCTTCGTGACGAGCGACTCCCTACTGCACGTCTACCATCTGCTCTTCAGCAAAGTGCTGCGCACCGCTGAAGTAGAGTACTTCATTCCGCTCCTGCGCGCCCTGAACCAGGCGATGGCGGCGGAAGCCCAGACCAACTATCAGGAATTGGAGACCACCCCGTGGGAGGAGGAAGCGCGCCGCACCGTGGCCTTCATCTGCGTCGCCGGACGCCTGCTGGACCCTAGCTTTGAGGTGCCTGTCTATGCACGTGAGCTGGTCGACGAGGAGCTGGCAAACATCCGGAGCGCGAGTGAGATCACCCTTTCACCCATCTTCCCCGGACTCGCCTTCGGCGAGGACTACACCCAATACATCCCGCGCGGACACTACACGCGCAGCGACGACCTGAAAGCTTACTTCAAGAGCATGATGTGGTACGGACGCATGACCTTCCGCCTGCGAAGCGGCGACCCGGAAGTGGGTCGCGCCGAGACACGGGGCGCGCTGCTGCTCGTGCACGCCCTGCGTAGCGCCGCAGTTGCCGGGCGTCCCGGCCTCGACGTCTGGGAAGATCTCTACAGCCCCACGGTCTTCTTTGTAGGACGTAGCGATGACCTCACAGTACATCAGTACATAGCGGTTATGGACGAGGTATACGGCGAGGGGGCCTCCATCCAGGCCTTGCTGGACGACGCAAAGTTGGACGCTTTCATCGACCTTGCGGACCAGCTCCCGCCGCCGCTGATCTTGGGCATTGTTATCGAAGACACCGACGACGAAGTGGCAACCACGAAGGGCCTGCGCTTTATGGGCCAACGATTTGTACCCGATGCTTACATCTTCCGACAGCTCATCTACCGGAACGTGGGCACGAGGGAGAACGCCCGCAGGCTACCCAAGGGCCTGGATGTACTCGCGGCGATGGGCTCCGATCGGGCCTACGAGCTTCTAGAAGAGATGGGGGATACCAGTTACGAGAACTACCCGTCCCAAATGGTCTACGTGCAGGCTTGGCTCTCCGGCCTTACAGTTGAGGAATGGACCGAGACCCTCTACAATACCTGGCTCTACACCTTCCACCCCCTCTTGGAGGTACCCGGGCCGGGGTACCCGGAGTTTATGCAGTCTACCGCGTGGTTGGACAAGCAACTCAATGCGACCCTGGGTAGTTGGGCGCAGCTGAAACATGATACAATCCTCTATGCCAAGCAAGTCTATGCCGAGATGGGCGGCGGACCGCCGCCACCGCCGCCAGTGCCGCCCAAGGGTTACGTGGAGCCCGTGCCACATTTCTATGCACGGCTCACCGCCCTCACAACGATGACACGCGAGGGGCTTTCCAATCGTTCGCTCCTCTCCGAGCAAGACCGCACGAGCCTTATCCGTCTTGAGGAGCTGTCCACTGCCCTGCGGGAGATGGCCGAGAAGCAGCTCCGGGGCGAGCCTTTGACGGAGAAAGAGCACAGTCGCATTCGTTTCTACGGTGGCGAGCTGGAGCAGCTGACAATGGCCGCAGCTGATACCGGGGACGGAGGGCCCGATGCTTATGGCTATATGGATGAGGAACCTCAGGCGGCGGTCATTGCCGATGTCGCCACCGATCCCGGTGGCCCCGATGGACCCGAGGTACTAGAGGTCGGTGTGGGCCGGATCGACGAAATCCATGTCATCGTGCCCGTGATCGAAGATGACGGCACGATCACACTCCAGGTAGCAAAAGGTGGCGTCTTCAGCTACTACGAATTCTCCTGGCCCGCGGATGACCGGCTGACCGATGAAGCCTGGCGGGCGATGCTGGACGAGGAGAGAGCGCCCCCACGCCCCGAGTGGACCAACTCCTTCAGCACCCAAGACGGAGAATATGCCGAACTCCAGACAGCGATTTTCTACATTCAGAAATCGCTCACCGCCGCTTACTGGGAGCAGCGCACCACCTTCCGCGATGACGAACCCGCTCTCCAGCCCTTTGCAGCCGACATTCAGCGGCTTGCCGATGCAGGGCAGTATATGGGACACCAACTGGTCTCTACCCACTTCCGCTCCTTTGATCCGCAAGACCCCAATCAGGCCGTGGTCACAGTCCGGGAGGTGTGGCAAGATACGCTGTATAGCTATACAGGCGATGAGCCGAGCTATAGCGAGCCCGTCATCGCCGAGCGCGGGCCTTATACCCTTGACGTGACTTACACGCTGCAACAAGCCGCGACGCCCTACGGCTCCTACTGGAACGTCACTCGCGCCGTCTACGCTAATGATCCGCCCCCGTGGTAGGCGTTCGCTCGCCTCGCAGACCCTGATAGACGGGGGCAGGAGCCGGCAGCGTCAAGTTTTTTGTTGCCGGCTCCTGCTGCTCCTGATGATAGGTCTGCTGGGCGGAACGTCCTGCAGTGCAAACGCCCCGTCTCATAACGGAGATAAGGCCGGCACAGCGTCCGGCGCACCGGCAATCCTGGCGTTCACCTGCGCTGCCTGGAACTGCAGGGATGTCCCTCCGCCGATCCCTTCACCGCCCCGAGGCCCCGGCGATAGCAGTTTCGACCAGGGCACCATCGACCTAACAGGCGACGGTATACCCGAACTCGTGCGACGCGAAGGGGCGGCGCTTATCGTCCTTCACCTACATGCCGATGGGGAGTACCGGGAGGTCTGGCGAACCCCCGAGGCGTGGCAGGTGGTCGACGCCGCGCTTGGCGACCCCAATGACAACGGGCGATTCGAGATAATGGTCGCCTTCTGGAGAGACGATCCGGACGGTACCCCACGCAGCCACCCGTTCATCGTAGGATACCGTGAGGGCAGCTATCGCGAAGTCTGGGGTGGTTCTCCCGTCGCCGAGCCGATCTACGAACTCGCTCTGGCAGACGTCGATGGCGATGGCGCGGAAGATCTCATCGTGCTGGATGCGGCGAGAGTTACAGGTTCGGAGGATGGCCCCGAAGGGGCACGGACCATCTCAGTTTGGCGCTGGCACGGATGGGGGTTTACCCTGATGTGGCGCAGCGCACCGGGACATTACCGCGATCTCGTCGTCCTGTCGGAGGGGGAGCCGAATGCCATCATCCTGGTATCTGGCGCGCCACTGAACCTGCAATAGCCGGGGCCGATTCTTGACGCTTAATACCGCTGCGGACGCCTTGGATACGTCCGAAAAGGTGTACGAGGCTCGCTGCTCAGCCACTCACCTGAGGCTTCGAGCCGGGAGAGCGAGCGCAGCAGATCGAAAGTCACCCATCGAGCGGCTTGAGGGGCTTCGGTGTTCCACAGGCCATAGCAGCCCTGCAGTCCGCGCACGAAGTCCACAATTTCCGCAAGGCGTAGATCATTCAGCGTCGCTCCGACGCGCCAGGCCAGGTCGAGAATCTGAGCCAGGTCGAATCGCCCGTAGAAAGTCAAGAACCCGCGCGGAGGTATCGCGCCAGTGAGCCTCGAAACCTCGAAACCGAGAGACCGGCTCTCCCGAGTCTCGCGACCGAGCAGCAAGTCCATCGCCCGACGGGCCTCCGGGCCAGTCCGCCTGTCTGGATGATGCGCCAAACACAGCAGCGCGCCGGTCGTGTTGGAGCGACAGCCCCAACCGGAATGAGGCATTTTCCGATAACCGGCGACTCTCCCATATACTCCGGTACCGGAAGTGCCGGCACCTGCTATCCCCGTGGGCCAGGCCCCGTCATCCAGGCGTTGGTCTAGCAACCACCTGTACGCAAGCTCTGCCCGCGGGTCCGTCGCGTAGCCGCACATCGCCAGCGCCCGTAGCGGCAGCGCCGTCTGCAGTGGCACCATCGAATACCCCTCGGTACTCTCGGAGTCCTGATCGGCCTGCACTCGTCCGGACGGCCAAGCGCCGTCGGATCGCTGCTGAGTGAAGAGATAGGCCGCCCCCGCCCCGACCGCGGGGTGATCCGGGGCAAAGCCGAGATAGCCCAATCGCATCAACGCTAGCGTCGTCAATCGCAACGCGTCGCCTTGCCACGCTTCCACGCCGCGCCGCCACGCGCCATCCGGAGCCTGTGCCGCCAACAACGGGGCCACCAGCGCATCCCGTTCGCGGAGCGCCACCAGTTCTTCCATCTCCGCGAGGTAATCCCCAACGCGATCACCATGGGCATTTTCATTTGCCCTATGCACGAGCTCGCCCAAGACTAACCAGCGCAAGCACGTTGATGGATCCGCCAGCAAGAGCAGCAATGACTGAGCTTGTAGGGATTCGTTCATACGCGCAATATCTCCCGAAGATAACGGGCCGACGCCGTAGTACCGGCAGCCAGCGCCTCGGGCGTTCCCTCCGCGACGATGCGACCCCCCTCAGGGCCGGCGCCCGGTCCCAACTCGACCAGCCAATCACAGGCTGCCAGCAGATGCATGTGATGTTCTACGACATAGACGCTATTCCCCGCCGCCACCAGCTGCTGGAGTACACCACTCAACCGCGCGACGTCCTCAAGGTGCAGTCCCACGGTGGGCTCGTCGAGGATGTAGAGGCTGCTCGCCTTGGTTTGCCGGCACAATTCGTCCGCGATCTTGAGCCGCTGTGCCTCCCCACCGGACAGTGCAAAACCCGGCTGACGCAGCACCAGATATCCCAGCCCGACCTCTTGCGCCATCGCAAGCTTGCGCGCCAGAGTAGGCTCCGCTTCGAGCAAGGGCGCGAAGAGGGCCGCGACGGCGTCAATCGTCATTCCAAAGCACTCCGGGAGTGACACATCGTGGAAGCGCACGCTCCAGGCTTCAGCGCGGTAACCTGTTCCCCGGCACACCTCACAAGGCACGTGAACGCCGGGCAGAAACCCCATATCCAACGTCGTAGCACCGCGCCCATTGCAGACTGAGCAGCGCGCTCCAAGGTCCTTCGCTTCCAACCCGAGCATCCGCGCATCCTCGGTCTCCGCATAAAGCTTGTGTAGAATCTTCGTCAGACCGAGGAAGTCGGCAGGGCTGCCAACACCGGCTTTCACCTGATCAACGAGCAGCGTCCGTTGTGGCATCCCCTCAATAGCATCGTGCTCTCCAGGATCCACCGGCTCGAAAGCCACCGAGGTTGTCTGCTTCTTGGGTGCCAGCGCACGTCCCAGTGTGTCGATCAGCAGTGTGCTCTTGCCCGAGCCCGAGACGCCACAGATTCCGACCAGAACTCCCTTGGGCAGCCGGACGGTTTCGCCACGGAGATTATTGGCACGCGCGCCGCGCAACGTCATCCATCCCGCGGGCTCGCGGCGCTCGCGCGTAAGGTTTGCGTTTCGCTCGCCCGTTAGCCAGCGCGCCGTCAAGCTCCCTGACGCAAACACTTCAGATGGTGTCCCGGCTGCAACCACCTTACCTCCTGCCATCCCTGCACCCGGACCCATATCAACCAGGTAATCGGCAGCGTGAATGACCCCCGGATCGTGCTCGACCACGATCACTGTGTTACCCTCGCTCCGCAATGTCATAAGCGCCTTCACGAGCGCATCTACCTCCACCGGATGCAAGCCACGCGTAGGCTCGTCAAGCAGCACCGTGAGCGAGGTCAACCCACTGCCCAACAGCCCGGCAAGCTTAATGCGCTGGGCCTCGCCGGCGGAGAGCGTCGCCGCATCCCGGTCCAGGTGCAGGTACCCGAGGCCCACCTGCTGAAGAAAGTGCAGGCGCTGCTCCAGCGTTTCCAAGCTTGC
>SLDA01000459.1 GCA_007125545.1 Thermoflexales bacterium
GACCTCGTGGTGGCGCTGAGCACCGGTTCGCAAGCCGGCGCTGCCTCGTGTGCCGCCGTCTTCGACACCGTCGGCACGTCCGGGACCACGGCCCTGGGCCTCACGCTGCTCGCCGAGGCCGGCACCTACGTCAACCTGGCGGTGCACGACACCTCTCTCACGCTCAACGCGCTCTCCCTGGGCTCCGAGCGCCGGATGACCACCTCATCGAACGCCCTCTATCGCGACGAGCGCGAGGCCCACCACCTCATCGCATCCCGCGCGGTCGACATGGCCCCGATGATCACCCACCGCTTTCCCCTGGAGGCCTACGCCGAAGCCTACGCCCTGCTGTTGGCGGAACCCAAGGAGGCATACAAAGTCGTGTTCGTGATGGGCGAAGGCGCCGGTGATCAGGGGTCAGATGCAGAGGCTCCTAACCGATAGTCTGCACGTAACCACTCGTCTCCCAACCCCTAACACTTTCCGCAAGAGGAGGTTTTACCTTGATTCGTATTTCCGTTTGGCATCGCGATCTTTCGGACTCGTATCTGCGCATGATCTCGCAGTTGGGCGCGGACTGTGTCGACTTTGGGGCGGGAGATGCGTTTCCCGGCGTCAAGGAGCAGGGCTATCCTGACCTCGACCAACTGCTCAAGATGAAGCGCACCTTCCAGTCCTGGGGACTGGAGATCAACCGGGTGACATTGCCCGATATTAGCGAGCAAGTTATGCGCGGCGAGGGGGATGCGGAGCGCGAGCTGGAGAACGTCAGCAATGCGCTGCGCGTCTTCGGAGAGGCGGGCGTGCCCATCGCGCGCCAGCGCTTCGGCGGCGACGCGATGCCCCATCTGACGAAGCCCTACCAGTCGCTCCATCGCGGCGGCTACCTCTCACGCGGCGAGTACGCCCACCTCTGCCGGCCGCAGCCCACATCCCAAGAGGCGCTGGATACCTGGTGGAAGCACTTCCAGGAGGCCTACAGCGTGCTCGTCCCTGTCGCCGAGGAGGCGGGCGTGAAGCTGGCGGTCCATCCCTCGGATACCCCCTACGCCGGTACCGCTTTCGACGGCCTGGGCTTCCACCGCGTCATCGACCTTTTCCCCAGTCGCTGGGTCGGCTATCTCTACTGCATCGGGACGCGTGCCGAGGCCGGCGGCTCAAGCCTGATCCTGGATGAGATCAACAACTACGGGCGCAAGGGCAGGATCTTCACCGTCCACTTCCGCAATGTGCGCGGCAGCCTGGCGACGGCGGGCGGCTTCGAGGAAGTCCTGCTCGACGACGGCGACATGAATATGTACCGCGTCCTCCTGGCGCTGCACAAGGTGGGTTTTGATGGCTGTCTGAACCCCGACCACATTCCGGCGCTCGAGGGCGACCACGGGCACGTCAGCATGGGGTTGGCCTACTCGGTCGGCTATATCAAAGCGCTGCTCGCGGCGATGGCAGCGTAGGAGAGGTGAGTCATTTGTGAATGCCGGATGGACGCCAGACTCTTGGACGGACAACAGGAGATCCCGTATCGTCTCCTGCCGGCGCTCCAGCCTCCGGAAAGCTCAACGCGATAACGACCAGCGCAAGGAATACGATGGATGCACTGAGAGATAGGCCGGGAACGAAGGAGCCTGTTCTGTCTGAGATCCAACCACCAAGTCCCGGTGCAATCAGAGCCGCCAGGCCGTATCCGAGGAAACAGAGCGGATATAGGTGGGGGAAAAGATGGATGCCGAAATGCTGCACCAGGGACGATGCATAGACCACAAAGCACCCACCAAATCCTAGGCCGGCGACCGCAACGGCGACGAGCAGATAACTTGCCGGGAGCGCAAAGGTCATAGGTATGAGCGCAATGCCCAGCGTGACCAGCGAAAGCAGAACTGAGGGTCGGGTCCCAAAATGGTCGTGCACATGTCCCCAGATGATCCGACCGGCTGTATTGCCAAGGGCGAAGATCGAAATACCCCAGGCCGCACTATTACCATTCAGACCGGACCCCAGGAGGATGGGTTTGAGGTTGCCGACGACCAAGAGCCCGGCGAATGTGCCGACAAACATCCCGAAACAGAGCAGTCCAAAGGTCCGGGTGAAAACATGCGAGGTAAGCTTCGCCGTCGGCATGGCGTGGCCGGTGTCTTTCTGGGCGCTTTTGTCCGGCTCGCTCAGCAACAGCGCTGCCCCAAGTGCAATGGCGCCAAAGACCGTGCCCACCAAGCGAAACGTATCCAACACGCTCCACTGGGCAGTAGTCAGTAGGAACTGTATGACCGCGCTTAGTAGAATTGCGCCCCCGCCAAAACCGGCCACCGCAACCCCCGTCACCAGACCTTTGTTGTTGGGAAACCACTTCATTGACACAGTCAGCGGACATACGTAACCAAGGCCTATCCCGATACCGGTCAGACCCCCGATGCCGATCAAAACAATGGGAAAGTGTCCTCCCGAGAATGAAGCGACGAAATACCCTGCGGCAAACAACAGGGCCCCGATCCCGCCTGTTACGCGGGGCCCGAACGCCTGCAAAAGCCGTCCGGCGGGGACCATCGCGACAGTGAACACAGCGATAGTGACCCCGAATATCAACCCGGCCTGACGGTTCGTGAGACTGTGGTGAGCCACAAGCGACGGCACGAAGGCGCTCCAGGCGTACACGCCACCCAGAACCATCTGCAAGATGATCCCTCCCACCAATACAATCCACTTTTTCATTGTCGTCCCCTAAGCGGAGTTCGCTCTCACGATATACTTGCCGGCGAGAATCATAGCAGAGCATCGTAAAGTGTCCAGTTCGGCGTCGTGCGCCTGATCATGGCGATCCATCGGGCGAACGGGCTGCCGGCGCACTGGGGGAGCTGGGGGGTAGGAGCAGGGCTATTCTGACCTCGTCCAACTTGGTCCTTGACGAGATCAACACCTGGGGCTGCAAAGGCAGGTTCTTCAGAAAAGCCCTCCCCGGGGATCCCCGGGGAGGGCTTCTATTTGGAGCGGTTGTCTGGAGACACCACGCCTTTATCGACCGTCATTCCTCGTACAGGCCCCCTTATGGGGCCTGTGCTCGGAGATCCAGAGCGACCTCAGTTGCCGGCC
>SLDA01000172.1 GCA_007125545.1 Thermoflexales bacterium
CAGATTGGTAACCTGGGCAATTAACAGATGCTCGGAGGCACCGGAAGACGTATTCACCGTTGCAGGTGTGACACCAGCGGCACGTCGCTCCTGAACCACCAGCCCGTGAACGCCGACTGCCTCAGCCGTGCGGATGAGACTGCCGAGATTGTGCACATCCTGGATGAGATCGAGCAATAGTATCAAGGGGGCACGGTTTTGCTTGGTGGCTCGATCCAGCATTTCGTCAGTCGCTGCATAGGGATATGGTGATGTCTCAAGGGCCACGCCCTGATGCAGTTCATGGCCGACAATGCGGGTGAGTTCACTTCGGCTTGACCGGCTCACAGCTATCCGCTGCGCTGTAGCGAGCTCGATGATCTCATCAATAATGGGCAGCGGCGTCTGACCCTCAGATAGCAGGAGTCGGTGTGGACTACGGCGCGCCGCTCGGAGCGACTCGCGCACCGCCTGACGGCCATAGAGCATTTCACGCATACGTGAACCTACCCTTTCATATGCCAGGTCGTATCGCCAGGACCATCCTCAATAGCAATGCCAACTTGCTCTAGCCTCTCGCGAATGGCATCAGCCCGACCCCACTCCTGCGCATCACGGAACTCCGTGCGAAGGTCGAGGAGATAGGAAACCAGCTCTCCCACCATCTGTCCATCCCCCTGCATCTCCAAGTTCCGCGGCAGAATACCCAGAACATCCCCCGCCAAATCACGGAAAAGCTTGTCGATGGTCGACAGCGTGCCGAGGCTGACAAGTAAGGAGCCATCTAACATTCGGTTGGTCTCGCTCACCAGATCAGACAGTACAGCCAAGGCCACAGGCGTGTTGAAGTCATCGTCCATAGCAGCACGAAACCTGGCCCTGTAAGTTTCCAGGGAGGAGACATCTGATAGCGCAGCCGTGCCGGCCCCTTCGGTGGGCAGTTTCTCCTGCATACGCCGCCGCAGTTGCCGAACGGCGGCGTGGAGGTGATTCGCTCCTCGCTGTGCTGCCTTTAAGGCGTCGCGGCTAAAGTCGACGGGGGCCCTGTAATGACTGCTCAAAACGAAATAGCGAATCGCTTCCGGGGAATAGAGATGGAGTGCATCCCGAATCGTTAGAAAGTTACCAAGACTCTTACTCATCTTAGCGCCGTTCACCCGCAAAGAGCCGGCAAGCAACCAAGTGTTTGCAAAAGGCACATGATTATGCGCCTCAGCCTGGACTATCTCGCAGTCGTTATGGGGGAAGATGTTCTCCACCCCGCCGCCATGGATGTCGAAGGGAACCCCAAGGTACTTGGTCGCCATCACCGAGCACTCGATATGCCAACCGGGATATCCCTCACCCCACGGACTCGGCCAACGCAAGGTCTGCTCTGAATCGGCTGCTTTCCACAACGCGAAGTCAGCCGGATGGCGCTTTTCCGCACACATCTGCACCGGAGCGCCCGCCTGCAAATCGGGCAACTGACGCCGTCCAAGCTTGCCATAGTCAGGGGAGGAGGCGACGGAGAAGTAGACGCTCCCGGCGACCTCATAGGCGTGCCCCTGCTCGATTAAGGCTCGCACCCAAGTGATGATCTCAGGGACGTGACATGCAGCCCTCGGGGATATGTTAGGTCGCTGAACTCCCAACGTATCCATATCTGCAAGGAAGCTACGGACATAAATGTCGACCAACTCCATAGGGTTAAGACCCTGGCGCCGTGCACCGTGCAAGATCCGGTCCTCACCCGTATCGAGGCTATGTCCAACATCGGTGAAATTGCGGACGTGGTAGACCTGGAAACCACGATGTGACAAGTAACGTACCACGACATCCATCGCCACATAGGTCTTGGCGTGCCCCAAGTGTGCATGATCAGAGACGGTGGGACCACAGACATACATGCGCACGATTTCCCCGTCGATTGGGCGAAAACGTTCCAGTTCGTGCGTTAGATAGTTGTAGACCTTGAGTGCCATGATTCTGGAATCCTTGCCGATCGTTTTTTCGAAGAATTAATCGCCGCCATTGACGGGCCGCGCGAAGATCATGCGTCCTGCGGCAGTCTGAAGTACCTTGGTCACGACGACGCCGATCGTCCCTCCGATGAAGGACGCGCCATCTTCCACCACTACCATGGTGCCGTCATCCAGATATCCGACTCCCTGGTTATACTCTTTACCTTCCTGAAGCACGTGAATTGAGAAGCTCTCTCCCGGTAGAAGCACCGTCTTGACGGCATTCGCCAGCTCATTCACGTTTAGTACGTGCACAGATTGCAGCTCAGCAACACGGTTGAGGTTATAGTCATTGGTCAGAATGGCTGCATCCATCTCTTTCGCCAGCGCAATCAGCTTGTCATCGACTTCGCGCACTGCGGGCATATCCTCTTCCACAAGACGTACCGGCACAGGAGATTCCTCTTGTAACTGGCGGAGAATCTCAAGGCCGCGTCTCCCACGGTTGCGCCTTAGGGTATCGGCGGAATCGGCAACGTGCTGAAGCTCGTTCAGGACGAACAAAGGCACGATTAGCTCTCCCTGGATGAACCCTGTCCTACAGACATCCGCAATGCGACCGTCGATAATGACGCTTGTGTCGAGCAGAACAGGCGATGGCGTTGAGGCAGCGACCTTGCTATCAGATTCCTCGTCTAGCTCTCGCGACAAGAAGCGCAAACGCAGACCTTGGAACAGATCAGGACGCATAATAGCGATGGACAGACCCGCATAGCCAAAGGCTGCCGCAATGAAAAAGGGCAAGAACTGTCCCAACGGGTGCGGTAACAGGGAAACCGGATACGCCGCGATAGCGCCCAACGCGAGCCCCACAAAGAGCCCAAATGTGGCTGCCACGATCACGTACGCGGGGACCTGCTGAATGGCCCCCCATAGACGATTGAAAGGCTTAACTACAATCCGCGGTGTGTAGATCCATCCGAGTACTGCAGCCAATAGGCCGGTAACGATCATAACATAGAGGTGAATCGATTCGGGTATCGCCGGAAACTGCGCCAATTGAGAGCTCAAAGCGATCGCGGCCGATAAAAAGATTAACATACCAATAACCCGGAAGACGAGTTTCAGCTGTCTTGCCTGCATAGCAATAACTCCATAATAAATGAATGAGCGACCCATGCAGGTCGCCCTTGGATTAAGGTACAGGGTGTCGGTCATGGGGAGCACGTAGCCCTCATGAAAAGCAACGGCACAGCTCTGCTGCCAACACGCTCCACACCAAGTCTCGACGGATAAAAAAGATAAATAAGTACAGTACACAACCTGCTTTGTCCAGAATGTTAGCACAGTCAGCGCAAATGTCAAAAATATTGACTTTCGTCGCCTTTGCCGATATAGTGGTACGCAGACTAACCTCTTGCAAGGAGACGAAAGATGGCCCGGTGTCCCGAATGTAGTGACCGACTAACTCTCCCAGCTGGCTTGGAACGCTGGGACCGCATTTACTGTGGATCCTGCAACGCCGAACTCCAGGTTTTGAGCCTACGCCCTCTTGAACTCGAAGCTGTCTTCGATTTCGAAGAGGGAGATGAAGTCGCAGAGGCTTTGGAAGACTTGGAAGCATCCGATGAATTAGAAGATCTCGAATGGGATGATGACGACGAAAGTGATGACGACGACGATGACGATGACGACGACGACGCCTGGTGATTATCTGAGCCCCTTATGTCGAACGAACAGGCCATCGGCAATGCCGATGGCCTGTTTTCTTGTCAGAGCGTTAAGCCGTAGCGTTAAGCCGTAGCGTTAAGCCGTTCTCCTAGAGAGAACAAACAACACCAAGACCGCGATAGCGAGTGCAAGGACGATAAAGCCGCTTACGCGCAAGACTACGTTGAGCACATTGGTGACTCGCGAGCCCCCCACCTCATCCTCTGCAGGCGTCTCACCGGTTGGACCAAGGGGTTCCTCCCCTTCCGTAACCGGTACAGACGCATCAGCATCCCGAGTGTAGGGGATTTCAAGAGTTTCGACCCGACCCTCGGCCAAGGTTAGTGCCCATTGGCCACCATCGGTCATTGCATAGCCGGCGGGCGGCGTATGGCGCAGTATGTAGTTACCCGGCTCGAGATCCTCGAAACACCAGGGCTCGCTGATGCCATCGGTTGTGTAGCTGTCAACGGGTCCACTCTGCGCCAATAGGCTCATCTCAGCATTGGGAAGTAGCATCTCATTAGCGTCCGGTTGACGGAACATATCTGCGTTAGCGTCATAGAAAGCCAAAACACAGATGGAGCCCCTGCCTGCAGCAGGTAGGGGCGCTGCCGGAAGATCTCCCCCGATTGAAGGAGCGACGGTAGCTGTTGGCAAAGGCTCAGGCGGCGATGTCTCCTCGACGGGTTCTGGTACCTCCGTCGGTGCAGCCGCAGGAGGCGCCGTACCCACCAGGATAATCTCCTGCCCGATCTGGAGGAAAGCCGGATCAAGACCCGGATTAAGCTCATAGATGATCTCAGGATCGATCCCGTACGCTAGAGCTATACCAAGAATGGTGTCGCCTGCGACAATCGTATGAATCGTCGCATCCGCAGGAGGCGGGACCGGCGTATTCTGAGCGGGAGCGGGGTCAGCCGGGTCAGCTGGGTCAGCCGGTTCCTCAGCGGCAGGCGGCGGTTCCAGAGTCGGCTCCGGTTGCGCCGCAGCAGCTGAGACCAATCTCAGGGCCGCGCTGTCCATATAAGCATCGTTGTGCTTGATCGTCCACTTGCCATAGGACTGCAGAAACAGGGTCGCAGCCCCGCTTCCGCCGACCGTGGCTTGAACGGGTCCGACCAATCCGAACTGATCATAGTGATAATAGGGGGCACTCCAGACGACATTGCCGGAGAAGGGATCGGTTCCGCCATTAGGGTCAATGCCTACGCGGAAGTAGAATGCGTGGGGATCTCCGCATGATATAGGCGGCCCCTCACTATCATCGCAGGACCAGGCGTGAGCGTAGAAGCTGCCCTCGACGACAGAGCCGGCCGGGATATTCCGCACGACCTGGAGGTAGCCTGCGTTCTGCTTTCCCCAGAATGCGAAACACTTGCCGCTGTAGTACCCATTGTGGATCCGGATAGGATCGGCGTTATACGGATGTTCGCGAGGAATGACGTGACATTCAGGGCGCTTAAAGCCATCTGCCTCGGTCCACCACGTGACCCAACCTTCGGGCGTGAAGATCTCACCGTATTGAGCACCGGTGAACGTATCCCTAGTCCAGTTACCGTAATTTGGGGTCGAGTTGTTCTCAGGCCTCCCGATCCCTTCGAATCCGGGATTCACGAGCAGATTGGTCCCGGCGTTCTGCTGGAGAGGGCTCGGCAATTCCGCCGCCTGTGCCGCCGGAGATAGGATCAAACCAAACAGAGTGAAAGCCAAAACCGACAGCGCAGCCACAACTCTAAGCCTTCTAGCAGCCATAAGCTTGTGCCTCCTTGGGTCTATTTATGCACATTGTCGCGAGCACCATTGCAGACGGTACCGCAATCCCGACTCCACACGCACCCTGCCATTATCAATGAAAACGGCCAAAAACGCAACATGTAGGCCAGCCACCAGCACAGAGGGAGGAGGTGTTACGCCGACGATGCGAGGACGCTAGTGATATTTCGGGTCAGCACGTCGCGATTATAGCATAGGCAGATACGTTGTCAATCAGCCCTGAGAGCGGTATACTCGTGCCAATGATGACGATCCCACGACACAGCCGCCTGGCCCGCTGCGGGCCCTTAATTCCGCTGACCGTTACGCTGCTGCTCTACATGGCTTTCCGCAGCATCTCACTCGATGACTTCGACAGCTACAGCTTCGCACTGGCGCTGGAACGGTTTGATCTGAGACTACAGCAGCCCCAGCCTCCGGGCTTTCCCGTTTATGTCGCTATGGCCCGCCTTCTACAACGACGGATTCACAGCCCCACGCTCACGTTAACGACGCTGAGCGCCATCAGCGGCGCGCTCTCGGTTGGAGTTGTTGGCCTACTGGGCTACCATACTGGTGCCGGGAAGTTCGGTCGAACCAACTGCTTCACGGGTGCCCTTGCCGCGCTGCTGTTCGGCCTCGCTCCAGTTACGTGGTTGACGAGCGGAAAAGCGCTGAGCGATATGCCCGGACTTCTATGGACCCTCTTGTCCCTCTGGCTGTGGATTTTATGGCGGACTCGGCCTGACTACCGACCTCCTTATCTCGCGGCATTGGTCACCGGGATCGGGCTCGGCGTGAGGCCGCAAAATGCCTTACCGATCGCAATGTGGGTCATCGGAACGCTACTGACCGATCTGGTGCGGCGACGCTCGATGCGTCCCTGGTTGATAGGTGCCGCCTTCGGCATTCTGGGCATCCTGGTATGGCTCGTTCCCTTGGTGCAGATAATGGGTGGTGTGTCGGACTATATGAATAGCGTACGCGCGCATGCTGCTCACGTAAGCCGCGCGGATTCGTTAGCGGGTATGCTCAGCACCTCCGCTTCGCTTGCCGTAGCTTTGCGCGGTCGCGCTATGGCGCTGTTGGACACATTGCTCATCGCCCTGATAAGTGACGGAATCCAGCCGCCCTCAGGTCCAGTGTCGCTATGGCGCGTCCTGGCGCTGGCAGGCGTTGTCGTACCTGGCGTGCTGCTTGCAAATTGGCGGGCCCGAGCAACGCATCACCTGGCCCTCTGGTTCGTAGCTGTGGTGGCTCAGACCTTTTTCTTTGAGACCTTAGACCGTCCCCGGCTCTTCCTTCCGCTTGTTCCACCCCTCGCCCTGTTGGTCGCCGCGGGATGGTCGCGGATAAGGAGTCCGAGATTCCTACAAATGGCAGTCCTGGCACTCGTTCCGCTGGGCTTGGTCCTTCAGTCTCTGCCTCACGTGGCGAGCCTCTCGCAGATCCCGGCACCGCCCTCGCAAGCCACGGCCTATATCCAGGCCCACTACCCATCAGGAGAGACCCTGGTCGCGGCAGCCGGCAGCTTCAGGGCAGCGCAGGTTGAGTTGGCCGATTATCCCCTGGCCTATATGTACCGTTTCGACGCGGGCCAGGTCGAGCAGAGGTTTGACCTGGGTTTGCAGTATGTGGCGATCCTCGACCGGGATCAGTTTTCCCCGGTGGCTCTGCATACTCTTACCCGCCAGGGAAGCTGGATCACGCTGGAGGATCTTACTTTCACGCGTGACCGGCGGGTCCATACCCAACACGATCAGGTTCGGCTTCAGGTGCTCACGTCGCCGGATCGGGTGCCCACGTCTGCATTGCTGCTCCCCGAGGATGGCTGTATTGACATCGGTAGCGACGAGGACGGGCGCTATCTGGGTCAAGGGTGGTTCCGACCTGAAGAAGTAGGTGGCGTCGTCGGGCGCTGGGGTGGTCAAACCATCACCTCGACCGTACGATTTAGTCTGATACAATCGACCGATCTCACACTCAGGATGCGAGCACTCGCCTTTCCCGCCAATCAGCGTGTCGCCGTCCGGGTCAACGGCAGCTTAGTCGGGACTCTCGATCAAGCTCAAGACTGGACGGAGATGACTATCTCCCTGCCCCACTCTGTTTTGGCAACAGCGCAACCGGCAGTACTGGAGTTGATTCACGACAACCTCACAGCTCCCGCTACGGTCGCTGGGAGCGGCAGCTCGGATATGCGAGAGATCAGCTCGGCGTACGACTGGCTGTGCCTAAATCCGGAGGGGACACCGGCTCCTTAACGCGTTCTACCTCGTCCTGCTCAAACCAGCGGAGTGCGGAGGGCGCAATCCGTACACGCACGCGTTCGCCCTCTCGTGGCATTCTGTCCTCCATACTCAGCGTCATGCCAAGACGCTCTTCCCCGATAGCAAGTTCGAGCTTAGTCGTCCGTCCCTGGAAGATGCGCCGGCTTACGGTCGCCGTGAACATATTCTCAGAATGATGGTCTTCAGCAAATCGGATGCCCCACGGTAAGATCAGCAACGTCCCGCCGGTTCCGGGCTCGGGCACAAGTCGAGCGAAATCCCCCGGATCGAAGGTCAGCGAACCAAAGGGCGCGGTGACCTCGCGTTCTCCAACAACGTCGGCAGTGAACAGATTGCTCAGGCCAAGGAAGCGGGCAACCCAGGGGGTCGCCGGGTAGCGGTAGATGTCCTCGGGGGTTCCTTCCTGAATGACTTGCGTTTCATGCAGTAACGCGACTCGGTCGGCGAGCGCGAAGGCCTCCGCCTGATCGTGCGTGACGACAATGGCAGTCACGTTGACACGGCGCAGAACGGCGCTGAGGTCTTCCAAGAGGCGCTCGCGGAGGGTACGATCCAGAGAGCCGAGCGGCTCATCCAAGAGCAGAAGTCGTGGTTCGGGCGCGAGGCTACGCGCCAAGGCTACCCGCTGTCGTTCTCCTCCTGACAATTCGATGACATTACGATTCCCGAACCCCTGCAAACCGACGAGAGCCAGCATCTCCCTTACGCGGGCCTCAATCTGCCCACGGGGAAGACGTCGCATACGCAACCCGAAAGCCACATTCTGTCCTACGCTGCGGTGTGGAAAGAGTGCGTATTCCTGGAACATCAGGACCACGCCGCGATGATGCACGGGCACTTTGGTGATGTCCTGGCCTTCCAGTGTCACGCGCCCGCTATCAAACGACTCCAGACCGGCGATGATGCGGAGAAGCGTAGTTTTGCCACTGCCCGAAGGGCCAAGCAAGCTGACGATCTCTCCCCGCTCGACCTCCAGACTCACACCGGTCAACAGGGGCTGACCCTCGTAAGCTTTGTGAATCCCCTCAGCTCGCAGTAATACCATACTCCCTCAAAACGTCTGTGTTCCAGGCGGACGCAGCCACTCAATCGCCGTGAAAGCAACAACGGAGACGAGCATCAAAATCGACGACATCGCCAGCGCCTGCCCATAGTTCTGCGCACCGGGACGGGAGAGAAACCGGTAGATGGCGATCGGCATAGTCGGCAAGTCCGCCCGTGCGATCATCGAGGTAGCCCCGAACTCTCCCATGGAAACAGTAAAAGCGAAAACCGCGGCAACGGCAAGGGCGCGCCAGATAATCGGCAGATCTACCTCCACAAAAACTCGTGTAGGAGGTGCTCCGAGCAAGGCGGCAGCCTCGCGTAAACTCGGACGGATGGACTGCAGGGCAGGAAGCAAGCTGCGTACGACGAAGGGCAGTGCCACCAGCGCGTGTGCAGCAACGATCAGGCCCAATGTCCCACGAAGGGCCAGAGGTGGTCGACCCATCGCCAGCAGATAGCCGAGTCCTAGAGTGACCGCAGACGTGCCCAGGGGTAACATAAAGAGCGCGTCCGCCAACCATCCCGAGCGACGTCGCGAAAGCGCCGCAGCTGCGAGCAGACCGAGAATCAGCGCCAGACCTGTCACCATCAACGCGATTCGCAGCGAGTTGCCTACCGCTGTCAGCGGCGGCACGTAGAAGATCCCGTGCCTTGGATTCTGAAAAAGCGTTATATAGGGAGAGAGACCAGATCGGAAGGAGCGAAGGATCAACGCGATGAGCGGGTAGAGGAGCAGCACGCCCATCAGCAACAGGTTTGCTGCTACCAGCACAATCTCAAAGGGTGTTTGGGGACGCCGTTGGGTCACCCACTCGGGCTTGAGATCCAGAGAGTGGCTGATCCGTTGTTGTAGACGTGTGTAGGCCAGTGTCAACCCAAGCGTGAAGAGGATTTGTACCACCGAAAGTGCTGCCGCCAGCGGCAAGTTCGCGAAGTTGATCGTCTGGCGGTAGATCTCGACCTCCAATGTGGCAAACCGGGGACCACCAAGAATGAGAACGACGCCGAAACTCGTGAAACAGAAGATGAAGACTAACAAGCCTGCAGTCGCGATCACCGGCATGAGGAGCGGCAAGGTCACCTCGAAGAAAACACGCCAAGGCGAGGCTCCTAACGTGCGCGCCGCCTGCTCCAGGTAGGGGTCGAGGTTGGCCCAAAAGCCACGGACCATGCGCAGGATCACCGTGTAGTTATAGAAGACGTGCGCGATGATAATAGCAGCAAAAGTATAGCGGAGGTCGAATCCGCGTCCCAGCCACCGGCTCAGCAGGGATTGAGGACCCAGCACGGCGCTGAATGCTGCGGCGACGACCACCGTCGGCAGCACAAAGGGCACCGTAGTGAGCGCCTGGATGATGCGCTTGCCAGGAAAGCTATAGCGCGCAAAGACATAAGCACCGGGAAGGCCCAGTAGCAGTGTGAGAAGCGTGGAAAGCAGTGCCTGCCCAAAGGTGAATCGGATGACGCGTAGATTGCCGGGAGAAAGCAGCCGCTCTAAGAGCAGAGCAGGTTCCAACCGTCCAGCTCCAGTCAAACTAGCCCGTAGGATCGCCTCAAGCGGGTAGAAGTAGAAGACGAGGAGGTACAGCAGGGGCAGGGCGAGAAGCCCGGCGAAAACTAGTGTCCGCCGCCACGCCAGCCCCTGCTGTCCCTTTTGATCTACCATATCCGCTTACGTTCACCGGCGTCGATCATCTCAGTACGACGTCCGTCCAGGCATTGATCCAGGCCTCCCGGTTAGCCTCGATCATATCAACCGCCATCGTCGCGGGCTCCTCCGCATCAAGGGCATAGTCCTCGAAAACCTCAGGCAGTGTCGCTTCCTGATTTGCGGGATAGACCCACATATGCAATGGTATGTCGCTCTGGAAAGTCTCGCTCAACACATACTCGACAAAGGCTTCCGCCATAGGTTGGTTCTGGTTGTTCCGCAGGATCCCTACAAACTCGATCTGCCGGAAGCAAGTCCCGGGTGCGGTGATCGCTCCGGTCGGCGGCGTCTCAACGGATCCGTCGCTATAGTAGACTTCGGCTGCCGGGCTTGTTGCGTAACTCACGACAAGAGGACGTGTCCCTTCTCCGCCCGAAGCGCCGCTGAATTCCCCGTAATAGGCATTGTTCCAGCTATCTACGACCAGGAGGTCATTGGCCCGAAGCTCTTGCCAGTAGTCGAGGTAGGCGTCCTCACCGAAGGTCGAGATGGTAGCGAGCAGAAAAGCCAATCCGGGAGAAGATGAAGCCGGATTCTGAACCACCAACAACCCGGCATATTCGGGGCGGGTCAAGTCCTCCAGTGTCGTCGGAACTGTAATTTCATTCTCGTCAAAGTAAGCTCGATCATAGTTCAGGCAGACATCCCCATAGTCGACCGGCGTCACCCGGTGTTGATCATCCAACACAAGGGCATCCGGAATGTACCTCAGATTTTCGGCCTGGTAGGGCACGAAAATATCAGCCTCAAGCGCACGACTCAGGAAGGTGTTGTCAATCCCGTACATAACGTCGGCCTGCGGATTGTCTTTGCTAAGAATTGCCTGGCTCACCATCTGACCGGTGTCGCCGGCGTCCAGAAACTGCACGCTGATGCCCTGCTCCTCCTCGAACCGGGCAATGACCTCTTCACTTATGTCAAAACTGCCATAGCTCATCACCCGCAAGGTGTCCGGCGCCTCTGGGGCAGCTTCCTCTGGAGCTCCACACCCTGCCAGGATGACCAGAACCAACACGATCAGACTCAACCAACGCTTCGTCATCCATCCTCCTTGTCAGGATACGTCCTGTGCGTAGCCAGGATACGTCCTG
>SLDA01000504.1 GCA_007125545.1 Thermoflexales bacterium
CGGCTGCGCGCTTCGTCCGTGATGCCGGTCAGCACCGCCCAGGTCTGCGCATTGAGGAAGATCCGCGCCTCGTCATTGTCCGCCGCTCCGAGAACGCGACCGCTGTCGGTCGTCGCGCGCCAGAACCAATGCCCGTCCCATGCGTGCGCGTTGACCGCCTGACGCAGGGCGTCAGCCGCCCGGGCGTAGCGCGCGTGTGTCTCGGGGTCCGTCTCCGGCAGCTCAACCCAGCGAGTGAGAATGCCATAGAGAAAATGGGCGACGAAGATGCTCTCGCCCTGGCCCTCTGCGCCGGCCGCGTTCAGCCCGTCATTCCAGTCGCCCTCCAGGACCAGCGGCAGGCCCCTTTCGCTGCGCCGCGCCAGCGCCACGTCGATGGCGCGCTCGCAGTGCTCGCGCAGACTGGCTTCGCCCTCGTCGTAGAAGGGCAGGACCTCGGCCAGCGCATCCCAGTCCGCGGTCTCGTCGAGGTACGCCAGCGTAACATAGGGCAACCAGAGCAGATCGTCGCTATAGGCGGAGCGCAAACCGGTCTCGGACAGCGGGTGCCACCAGTGCAGCACGATGCCCTCGCTGAACTGGTGCTGCGCGTGGCTCCGGAGCTGGGCGCGGGTGAGCTCGGGTCGTCCCAGGAGCAGCCAGACCAGGCTGTCTTGCAGCTGGTCGCGAAATCCAAACGCGCCGCCCGTCTGATAGTACGCGGAGCGCCCCCACAGCCGCCCGGCGATGACCTGATAGGGCAGCCAAAGCGCCATACGATTGAGCTCCTCGTCCGGCGTCTCAATCGTCAAGTCCTCGCACACACCCTGCCAGAAGCGCCGGACCTCTTCCAACGCCTCGTGCGCAGTCGCCGCGCTCCGATAGCGCTCCGCGAGGGCCAGCGCCTGCTCCTCACTGTCGGCGGCACCGAGCGTGTAGACTAACTCGATCTCCTCGTCCGGCGCCAGATCCACGGAGACGCACAGGCTGCCGATCGGATCTCCCCAGCGCCCCTGGTGCCCCTCAAGCATGCCCTTTTGGACGCTTGCCGGCGCCTCCAGGCTTCCGTTTCGTCCCAGGAAGCGCGTCTTGTCGGTCTCAAACCCTGCGCTGGGCTGGGAGACGCCGTGGAACGCCACATAGGGCCAGTCGCGGTTCCAGTGTGGACCGCTCGCATCCGGCAGCTCCCAGAGCACTTTGGTCGCCAGGAGCGTCTCGGAGGCGTCGTCATAGCGCGTCTCGATAAACGTACGGTGGAACTCGCGGTGCCAGTCGGGCGCCGCGCCCAGCAGCCACTCGAAATACGAGAAAATACGGAGCCGCCGTCGCGTGCGGTCCAGATTTGTGAGACGCAGCAGCCATATCTCTACCGGATCGTCGAAGGGCACGAACACCGTCAACCACGAGGCCGTCCCGCCATTCCGCCCCGTGAACACGCTGTACCCCTGTCCGTGGCGAGCCTGGTAGTCTTTCAGCGTCGCTCCTGCCGGCTGAGGCGTGGGCGACCATATCTCGTGGCTATCGCGGTCGCGGAGATAGAGGAACTTGCCCCAGGGATCGCGGATCAGGTCCTGCTCCCAGCGGGTGATGCGGTTGAGGCTCGCGTGCGTGCGCCAGCTGTATCCGCCGCCGGCTTGAGAGATCGTGAGGCCGTAGTCGCCGTTGGAGAGGACGTTGATCCAGGGCATCGGCGTGTCGGGCCTGTGAATCACGAACTCGCTGCCGTCGTCGCTGAAGTGTCCGTATTTCCCCTCTGAATGGGGCATAGGTGTCTCCTTTCCCACCCCTTGTGTCAGACTTGTGGTTACTCGTCCATCTCCGCCAGGCGTCGCTCGGCCTCCTCGATCAGGGCCGTGCGACCACGAAAGAGCTGGGGCACGGATTCGTAGATCTCGCGTGCCTCCTCCTCCTCACCCTCGCGCAGGTAGAGCTCGCCCAGGTGAAGGTAGATCTCGCCGAAATAGGGGGCCGGTCTGCCGATGTTCGCCTGGATATACCCCTCGGCTTCCTCCAGGGTCAGATGCAGGTAAATGATCTCGCCTGCCCGCACGCGGGCGTCCTCAACGATAGCGGGCGTGGGCCAGGAACGGCGGTGCGACCAGATGCGCTCCACGTCGATGTAGCCCCCGGTCCGGACGTACTGTTGCGCGTCAGGATCGTACGCTTCCCGCCCCGTTAGCGCGAGAATGTAATTCCCCTGTTCGTAGTTGGCATCCGCATCCGCCATAAACCGTTGGCTGAGCCGGTTTGCGTTGAACCAGGCAAACGCGTAGGTGGCGGCGATGAGCAGCAGCAGAGCCAACACGCCCAGGAGCAACCGCTGCCATAGAGCAAATCTGGGTGCTGCATGGGCTTCCGTCTGTACAGCATCCGGGGCGGCACTCTGTGCCGGTTGTTGCATCGTCGTCATCGCAATTCCTCCCTCTGTGCGTCGCTACTTGAGCGAGACGTTCGCAAAGGCTTGGACGAACTGATCCTGTAAGAAGAAGTAGACAATAATGAGCGGCAGCGTGATCAACGTCGTCGCGGCCCATACCAGTTGTGCGTTCTCGCCGGGCACGGAGGTGTTGAACTGGTGCAGGCCGAGCTGCACCGTCCATCGATCCTGCCGGTTGAGGTAGAGCAGCGGGCCGAGAAAGTCGTTCCAGCTTCCCATAAAGCTGAGAATGGCGACTGCCGTGAGTGCCGGTCGTGTGAGCGGCAGCACAATGCGGGTAAAGATGCCGATCTCGCCGGCACCGTCGATGCGCGCCGCCTCCAGCAGTTCGTCGGGAATGCCCACCATAAACTGGCGTATCAGAAAGATGTTGTAGACCGAGACCGCCGATGGGATGATCAGCGCCTGGAACTGGCCCACCCAGCCGAGGTTGTAGATGATCACGTAGGTGGGGATGAGGAAGAGCACGCCGGGAATCATCATGGTTGCAAGCATAAAGCCAAAGATCTGATCTCGTCCGGGGAACCTGATCTTGGCCAGGGCAAAGGCAGCCAGCGCGCTGAGCAAGGTGTTCAACAGCGTGATAGAAACCGCCAGGATCAGCGAATTGCGGAAGAGGAGCAGTATGTTGAGCTGGCGGAAGACA
>SLDA01000558.1 GCA_007125545.1 Thermoflexales bacterium
ACGCCTCTTCCTCCACCATACGGCGGAGTGTCTTCGCTAGATTGGGGTGCCACGGTTCATTACCGGAGTCGAGCAGTTCCAGCGTGGGCGCCACGATCTCACCGAAAGTTTGGGTGCCGTAATGCTGAAGTGTGGTGATCGCCAAATCGACCACGGAGGGCACCGGCGCCATCTTGATGTCAGCCCCAGGGATGCCCTGCTGCATATACCAGTCGATCGCGTCGGGGGAGAGCGGCGCGCCTCCCTGTCCCGATAGGGACTTCACGCTGCCACTTTCGGCTTCGTAGATGAGTAGCGGTACTTCGCCGCCGATCGAACATTGGCCGTGGTCGGTAACATTGAGTGCCAGAATGGTTGCGACCGCCGCGTCGGCGGCGTTGCCGCCGTTCTCCAGTATGGTGATGCCTGCAGCGACGGCTTCCGCAGCTCCGGCTGCGACTGCGCCCCTCGTGCTTGTGGCGCTCCAGCCTATCTGCTTGTTGCCAGGGGGGTTCATAGGACCTCTCGTCTTCTATATAATTCTTCTGTTTGTGACCAGCGACGCGACGACCGGCTTCGTAGATCGGGCCAGGCATCGCTCTGGCAGGCTGTGTGCTTCCTGCCCGCGACCTAGTATACGTCAAGTTGTCGGATGTTGCCTATTCGTGTTCGTTGATTACATTGCTGGCGTCGGTTTGGGCGCTATAATAACCAGTACCCTGCGTGAACTTCGGTTGTCTCTGGTGTTGGCCTGCAGAGCGGTGCGCCGGGGCTTGGAGCGTGGGTCTGGGGCGCCGGCTAACGTACATGCTGCAAGATTGGGAGCGGACGGAGTAGACCGCCCCCGTCCCGCCTGCAATCCGTACTTCGGATTGGGATGCAGGGAGAGATATAATGAACGAAACGACCGCTTCGATTCCGACAGATGAACTATCCTCCGTGGAGGGACTGAACTCCTTCCTGCCGCCGGTGCGAGCGTGGTTTGAGGCGACCTTCGGGACGCCCACGCCTCCCCAAGTGCAGGGATGGCCCGCTATTCAGCGCAGTGAACACACGCTGATCCTCGCTCCGACCGGGTCGGGTAAGACGCTGGCCGCGTTTCTATGGGGCATCGACCAGCTCTTTCGAGAGTTGGCGGACGGCGAACCTGCGCCGGGGGTGCGGTTAATCTATATCTCGCCGCTCAAAGCGCTCAACAATGACATCAACCGCAACCTTCGCGTACCTCTCGCCGGCATCCGTGAGACCGCGGAGGGTAGGGGGCTCGAGTATCCCGAGATCCGTGTGGCGGTCCGTTCGGGGGACACGCCGCAGCGCGAACGTCAGGCGATGTTGCGCAAGCCTCCCGACATCCTCATCACCACGCCCGAGTCCTTCTATCTGCTTCTCACGAGCCCGAAGGCACGGGAGATGTTCCGGACCGTGCGGACTGTCATCGTGGATGAGATCCACACCCTCGCCGGAAACAAGCGCGGGGTGCATCTGTCGCTCAGCCTGGAGAGGTTGCAGCAGCTGGCAGACGATCCGGTGCAGCGGGTGGGGCTGTCGGCGACCATCCAGCCGCTGGATGAGGTGGCACGTTTCCTGGGAGGCAGCGCGTGGAGCGAGGGAGATCAAGAGGAGGGTGATGAGGGCGAGCAGCGTGCGTTGCAGCCGCGACCGGTCACCGTCGTGGATGCAGCCTATCGGAAGCAGATGGATCTGCGCGTCGTGAGTGCGGTCGAAGATTTCCGTAATCTGCCGGGTGATTCGGTGTGGCCCTCTATCATCGTCAAGGTTCTGCAGCTGATTCGCGAGCACAAAACAACCCTTGTGTTTGCGAACAGCCGACGCATGGCCGAACGGATCGCCGATTATCTGAACGAGCAGATCGCTGCCGAGGCTGAAGGCAAGGCCTCCGGCATCATGGCGGATGGGGTGGTCACCGGCGTTGGTATGATGGCTCCCGGTCCCATAACCCATGGCAGCCCCATCCGGGTGCATCACGGGAGCGTCTCCAAAGAGGCCAGGTTGGAGTTGGAGCGCCGGCTCAAAGCGGGCGAGCTGCCGGCGCTGGTGGGGACCTCATCCCTGGAGCTCGGAATCGATATCGGCGCTGTCGATCTCATCGTGCAGATCCAGTCGGCCAAGTCGGTAGCGCAGGGCTTACAGCGTGTGGGCCGGTCGGGCCACCTGGTGGGGCAGACGAGTAAGGGCCGGATCTTTCCCACACACCGGGAGGATGTCATCGAGGCTGCCGTCATTGCCGGCGGCATGCTGCAGGGCGACGTCGAGCCGACCTACACGCCGCGCCAACCTCTGGACGTGCTGGCGCAGCAGATCGTGGCGATGGTCTCCGTGCAGACGTGGGATCAAGAGGAGCTGTTCGATCTCGTGCGCTGTGCCTACGCCTATAATGATCTCAAGCCGCGCGCCTTCGAGGCCACCTTGCAGATGCTGGCGGGACGCTATCCCAGCACCTCTTATCGCGAACTGCGCCCGCGCCTCGCCTGGGATCAGGTGAACACCAAGCTTGCTGCACTGCCCGGATCGCGGTGGATGGCATTAACGAACGGCGGCACGATCCCCGATACCGGTGCCTTTGGCGCGTACCTGGCGGATGGAAAGACCAAGCTGGGCGAGCTGGACGAGGAGTTCGTATCCGAGACGCGCGTAGGCGATGCCCTGATGCTGGGTTCTCAGGTGTGGCGTGTCATCGAGTTAACGGATGACAGGGTCCTGGTGACCGATGCGCCCGGCGCGATTCCCCGCCTGCCTTTTTGGCGTGGCGACTACCCCTGGCGCCCCTACGAGCTGGGCAAGCAGGTCGGTGCGTTTCGGCGCAGTCTATCCGGACGGCTGGCGGAACTACAAACGGCTCTGGGCTTGGACGATATTGGCGAGATTCGGAGCCGGCGAGACTCGGAGCCGGTTCAGGCCCTACTGGCTTGGCTGGTCGAAACCTATGCGCTCGACGCGGCTTCTGCGTGGCACACGGTGGACTACCTGATCGGGCAGATCGGCAAGGCTGGGACCATCGCCTCCGACCGGACGATCCTGGTCGAGATCTTCACAGACGC
>SLDA01000163.1 GCA_007125545.1 Thermoflexales bacterium
GCTCGGTGTGGAGCTCAATGTGGAGGCGCTCAGGGGCCAACCGTACCAGGCGTGGCACCGTCAGTTCCTGTGGCGGGTTGATGGGGGCTTGGGGTATCAGTAGGCGGCAGGAGCGCGTAGAATAGCTGAGTGTAGTGGTCGGCCAGACGCCCGAAGCGTTCCTCATCCTTGGGTCGGTAGCGATCCGCGAGGCGGAAGAAGTCCGGTGCCAACATACCGAACATAACAGTGGAAAAGACGTCGGCGAGCGAGAGACGTAGCTGCTCGGGGTCCTGGTCGCCCAACTCGTTCACAGCACGCTCGTGCAGGCGGTCGAAGACCTGCTTGATCATCGTCGCGCTGATTGAGTCGTACGCTTTCGCGACGACGATGCTGTAGAGGTGGGCCGTCGTGATGCCGGGCCATTCGGCCCCGCCCGCGATCAAGTAATAGAGGATATCACGCAGGGCCTGACGGAAGGGCAGCGAACGGTCCTCAATGGCGAGGACGGCATCTTCCAACATATGCGTGACCGTCGTCCTCAAGGCCTCCTCGATAAGCTGGTCCTTTGTGCGGAAGTGGTAATTGATCGAGGCGACATTGGTGCCGGCGTATTCAGAGATCATGCGCGTCGTCACCTGGTCCAGACCGTGCTTTTCAATGCAGTCGATGGCGGCCAACAGGATGGTCTGCCGTGTCGAAATCTCTTGATCGGTCATCGATTCCTTTTCCTCTAGCCTGTCCCGGTCATACGTGCCGAGATCTCCCAGAGCCGCCAACCGTGGTCTTGGTCCAGCGCGTAGGGGTTGGGGCGTTTCGGTTTGCCGTGCTTCCAATAGACGTGAGGTGAGTTGGGTAGGGCCGGGTCGGAAAGCAGATCGACAATCCCGGCTGCCGACCGCTCCGCCGGTATCCCGCCACGCCGTCTCAGCAACCAGATCCACCGCGCAAATCGCGAGCCGGCCTTCTCGCCGATCCCCGTGTTCACGAGGCCTGGGTCCGCGGCCACTGCGCGCACGCGCGACTGATCGCCTAGCCGGCGGTTGAGCTCCGCGGTGAACAGCACGTTGGCCAGTTTGGTCTGCTTGTAGGCGCGCAGCGGATTGTACCGCTCCAGCAACTGGATGTCCTCCCACCGAAGCTTGGTGCCGTAATGTGAAGCGGAGCTGACCGTAATCACCCGGGCGTCGGGGGATCGCTCCAGGAGAGGTAGGAGCTCGTGCGTCAGCAGGAAGGGCGCGAGGTGATTCACCGCCCACTGGGTATCGAACCCCTCCGCTGTCAGGGTCTGCCAGTACGCAAAGGTGCCCGCATTGTTGACCAGCCCGTCCAGGGCCTCCACCTGCCACGCGGCGAGAGTCTCCGCGATCTGGCGTGCCGCTTTCCTGACCCCCGGCTGCAGGGCGAGATCCGCCAGGACGTAGGCCAGTCGCGCCCGTGGATACGCCTCGGACAGCCGCTCCAGTTGGCCTGAACAGCGGTCCGGGGAACGTCCCACGCCGATCACATTCGCTCCCCGATCCAGGAGCTGTTCCATCACGGCTAATCCAATGCCCGAGGTCGCCCCCGTAACCACATATGTCTTCTTGACTTGTTGTTCCTCCATTGCCCCCTCCTTTTTTTCTCTATTATACAGCGGATTCCAACCGTGTCAATCACTTGTTTTAAAAATATGATTTAAACAAGTGATTGACAAACTGGTGAAAGTCCTGTATAGTAGAGAGGTCAAACATGAGCGTCAGCGCGAACAGCAGAGTGAGGTGAGTTATGAGAAGTATGGTCTTGATCAGCGGCGCGACGGGAGGCCTCGGGAAGGCCTTTGCAGTTGAAAGTGCCCGGCGGGGCTGGGATCTATACCTGACGGATCTCAACGAGGTCCGCCTTGAGACGCTGGCGGCGGCGCTGCGTCGTACGTACGGCGTGAACGTCGTCCATACCGCCTGTGACCTGATGGACGGAGACTCCAGGACTGATCTATTCATGGAGCTACGGCAGAGCCCGTTTCGGTTCAAGGGACTGGTCAATGTGGCTGGGCTGGACTTCGAAGGCGCCTTCCAGGAGCGAGCGCGCGACCAGATTCGCGCCATCCTGCGGCTCAACGTCGAAGGGACGCTGGAGCTTACCCACGTCGCGCTCCAGCTTATGGATCCGATGCAGACCTTCTGGATCGTGACTGTATCGAGCATGGCCGCTTTCTTCCCCATTCCGGTCAAGGCTACCTATGCCGCTTCGAAGCGGTTCTTGCTCGACTTCTTCCTGGCGCTCCGGGACGAGGTGGAGAAGCAGGGGGCCACCGTCACCGTGCTCTGCCCGGCGGGCCTGCCGACGACGGAGAGCACGGTCGCCGGGATAGAGGCTCAGGGCTGGATGGGGCAAGCCACCACGATGAACATCGGGCAGGTGGCTGCGCAGACCCTGGACCAAGCTTTGCGGGGCAGGGCCGTTGTCGTCCCGGGCCTTTTGAACCAGGTCATGGTGCGGCTGGGGGGTCTGATCCCGCCCGTCACCCTGACGAGGCTTCTGGGCAAGCGCTGGCGCGCGGCCCGCCAGAACCGCGCCGATCTGATGGCTTCGGTTGGGCGCGCGGTCGCCGACTCAGCCCCCGAGACGGCAAGTGCCGTGCCGACGCCATTCGCGCAGATCCATGGTCCGGTTTATACTATTCCTGTCGTCCACACTCGACACCCGAACGCGCTCAGCAGGACGGCGTTTCCAGAGACCCCATAAGCACGAGGAGGACATCCGATGGCGCAGCAGACCGATCAGACGCTGACCTTTGTTTCACACACGCATTGGGACCGCGAATGGTATCAGACCTTTCAGCAATACCGCATCCGCCTGGTGCAACTGGTAGACAAGCTGCTGGACCTGCTCGAGACAAATCCGGACTACAAATACTTCATGCTCGATGGGCAGACGATCATCCTGGACGACTACCTGGAGATCCGTCCCGAACAGCGGGCCACGTTGGCGGCGCATATCAGCGTCGGACGGCTACAGATCGGCCCCTGGCATATCCTACCGGACGAGTTCCTCGTCTCGCCTGAGTCGACTATCC
>SLDA01000427.1 GCA_007125545.1 Thermoflexales bacterium
TGCCGCTCTGCCCACCTCTGTTGCGGCCGTGTCTCCCGACCGTGCCGCTCTGCCCCCTCTGTTGCGGCCGTGTCGCCCGACCGTGCCGCTCTGCCCACCTCTGTTGCGGCCGTGTCTCCCGACCGTGCCGCTCTGCCCACCTCTGTTGCGGCCGTGTCTCCCGACCGTGCCGCTCTGCCCCCTCTGTTGCGGCCGTGTCGCCCAGTCTGCTGGGCCCCTGACCGTGCCGCTCTGCTGGGGCGGACACCGGCCCGAACAGAAGGGGTTGCGGGCATCTGACGCACACCCCCGGCTCGCCCTCCGGCTGCCTGTCACGAAGCGTCCGCGTGCTCCCGAACGAAGGTAGTTACCACGTCCACGTAGTCTTCCGGATGCGTCCGTTGCGGCACGTGATGCGCTCCCGCGAAGCTCAGCACCTGCGCCTCCGGCACCGCGTCCGCGATCTTGGTGACTACATGCCGAAAGACGGGCGCGCTCTGATCTCCGTAGGTCAGGAGCAGCGGCTTCGGGAATCCCGCGATCCGATCGAGGTCGAATTCCAGCACCTCTGGATCCTGGAGGCCTTGGAGGAAGACCGGGGCATTGTCAACCATAATCTGCCGGTAATCGGGGGAAAGCGTGTCCCACCTTCCCGGCTTGATCAGCGTCTCGACAAACTGCCTGGCAGCCCCTCGGTGATCTCCGGACCCGATCCGCGCCGCGACGGCTGAGATCCGTTCTCTCACGCTGTCGAGTACCGGGGCCACATCCGGATCCCCGGCCAGCAAGCCGAACAGAGCCGGTTCGTGGACGATGACCCCGCGCACCAGCTCGGGACGCGTGCTCGCGAGCCGCAGCACAATTGCGGCCCCCGAGGAGATCCCGCCCACCCAGGCGGGCGCGAGTTCGAGCTGCTCGATCAATGCCGCCAGATCGGCAACGTCGTCGTGGACCCGCCACGGCTGCGGCGGGAATTCGCTGGCGCTATGACCTCGGCGATCATACGTAAGCAGCCTGAAGGACTCCGCCAGCCGGGGAGCCACCGCTTCCCATGAGCGATGCGACCACCATGCCCCGTGTACCAGGACCAGGGGCGGTCCCGCATGTCCACTCAGTTGGTAGAAAAGTTCGACGCCATTCACGTTAACAGTTGGCATAACCTCTCCTTTCGCCGGTCAGCAGGTCGAGATCCACCGCGGTACCTACGCCGGATCCGGTTCTGCAGTCCGCCTCTACATGATAGCAGCTTCCTTTGGCATAACAAAGATGGATCGCCGGATGTAGGCCGCAAATGTTCCGCTCGCGGGGCGGCCGGCGGCACCTGCACGTAAGCCCCGGGCCATCCCGCCTCCAACAGGCCGCTCTACTGCGCCGGCCATCCGCTATTGGGGGTTCCGCACGTCTCTCTCGGAGAAAAGCCGTCCGTCGCCTTCGCCGGGAACGCACTCCCAACTCAGGCAACGCGAGTCTCCCTGCCTCCAACCCATTCCAGACGCTAACGTGATCCGTGTCGGCTACAATAGATCTAAGTAGCCGTTTAACTGAAGGTACAGTTTCTATTAGTTAGGAGGGAAATACGAGATGCTTAGCTGGTTGATCATCTTCGCCATTATCGCCGTCGTCGCGGCCGTGCTGGGTTTCGTGGTATTAGCCGAACTCGCGGCGACCATATTCCAGGTTCTGTTCTTCCTCTTCTTGGTCCTGCTGCTCGTGTCTCTGGTTTTCGGACGCCGCATCTGGCCCCGATAGCCGGCGGTTCCGAACCGCACGAACCGTAGCACATAGCGCACATAACAATGAAAAGACGCCTCGCCTGGCTGCGGGGCGTCTCTATTCCCTCTGTGGCTGCACGCCGACGTTACAAGAACTGAACTATCATCTCCCCCGTCACAGTGCGGAGGCAGGTGCAGCTCCACTGCACCTGCCGGCCTGGAACTGACCCACACCCCAGATCGACGGCACTTGAGACGCCGCCATCGCGTAAACCCAGAGCAGCACCGCGACGTTCGCCACCGGCGCGGGATCAATCTCCTCGAGCGAGGCGAGCAGACGTCTCCTCTTCGCGCACCATAACCGGAGCCCACCCGATATAAGACTTGACCGTCTGCGCCATGAATCGCGGCACCTGCACCAGGTCGGCCTCGCTAATCCCCCAGCCCGCGCGCCTGGCAGTGACGGCGAGCGGCGGCAGTGCACGCCAGATTTCCGCATCACCCGTGCTCGAAGACCAGAGCCGGCACGCTCATCCCCCCGCTGCACCACCAGCCCGGTCTGCACTACGTGATGCGTCCGCCCTTCGTAGCGCAAGCAGCCTTGCTTGCGAGGCCGGACTCGACCACGGATGTGCACAGTGCGCCAATACTATCCATAGCAGGACCACGCATCACCCGTGCTCGAAGACCAGAGCCGGCACGCTCATCCCCCCGCTGCGCCACCAGCCCTGTCTGCACTACGTCATGCGTCCGCCCTTCGTAGCGCAAGCAGCCTTGCTTGCGAGGCCGCACTCAACCACGAATGTGCACCGTGCGCCAATACCACCTACATCAGGCCCACGCGTGTGCGCAAAACTGACGCACACTCCCACCATGCATAGACGCGGATCAGCGCCGGGCATCCACGACCCGGCGCTGATCCGCAGCAACCTATGTGATGGTCAGAGTTAGTTCAGGGAGCGAAGGGAAGGACCACCGCGTCGATAGCGTGGATGATACCATTGGCTGCCGGAACATCGGTCACGATGATGGTGGCGGTCCGGCCCAAATTATCGGTCAGCGTCCCGCCGTCCTGCATCAAGAACCCACCCTGCAGCGTGCGAATCCGCGAGGAGCCGAGCACTGCGCCACTGTCGCGTCGTCCGCGTGCCACGTGATAGAGCAGAATCTGGGTGAGAGCACCTTGATCCAGAGTCCCAATATTGTCGGCGTTGAGCCCCAACGCCGCGAACGCGTCATTCGTCGGTGCGAAAACGGTGAACTGGCCATTGCCGGCTAGCGTGTTGAGCACGGCGGGGTCGGCAGCAAGCAACGCTGCGATCAAGGTGCTGAACTTTCCTTCAA
>SLDA01000543.1 GCA_007125545.1 Thermoflexales bacterium
CGTTCGATACGGATCTCCAGACCTGGAGCCAATGCCGCAGCGGGCTCGGGGCGCAACCAATCTTCGGGGCGGAGGCTCATCCCCAGATCGGCCAAGAGGGTCTCCACAGTAGGTTGATGCGTGTATACCTCGATGGCTTTGCCATCGATGACCAAGTTGATCGGTGTTAACGTCGCACGGTAGCCGGCCGCCAGGGCGACACAGGCCAATCCTCCTAACGCGAGCGCAATAAGACGATGCCCCCAGCGTATCAGAACACTCTCCTCGGTTCACGAAAGCGTTGCTACCGGCTCACCTGTCCGGGATGACGCACACAAACGCAAGCCTTCGGGTCTATTGGGCTTCTGTGCGTGGATCACACAGAATATCGGAAATTGGAACGATGGCCGAATTGTACCGAGGACCAGGCACCCCTGCGGCGCCCGAAGAGGCCTCCTTACCGTTGCTTCCTTCCGGACCTGGCGGGGTTCGAAGGGCTTCGCCGCGCAGGACCCAGTCCTCAGTACAGGTCGAACATCGTTACTTAAGACAACCGTTCATCTGGAACACTATGAATCTTAACGAAAAGCGCGTGATTGTCAAGGTGAGCGAGATAGGATAGCTGTCACTTGACGGTATCTGGGCATCACCTATAATATGCCCTGAATCACACATCGCATCTTCGAGTCTTGCTGCCTAAAGGCGCAGCCTATGGTGCAAGACCGATAGGGTACAGCGGGAAACGGCTGTGCCTCCCATTTGGAAAGGAGATGCGCCGTCAGTAGCCACTCATTGAAGCGGATACGGTGCGGCATTCCCACGCGGGGCCTTTCCAGGGGCGCCGCTTTTTTTGTGTCCCAGGTTTGGTCGCTCTAGGCGAGAGAAGGATAAGGATGAGGGACAAGCGCTATTACTTCACTACACGAGATCTGCTGATGATGGCGGCCCTGGCAGCACTGGGCGGGATCACCAGCACGTATGTGAATGCTATCGGCAACGTTGTGCGGTCTGTTGTCGGGGTTGCCGGCACGACGCAGTGGGCCGCGGGAATTCACGTGCTCTGGCTGACCCTTGCCATGGGGCTGGTAGGCAAGACAGGGACCGGCACGCTAACGGGCATCCTCAAGGGGGTGGTCGAACTCCTGAGCGGCAACACTCACGGCTTGCTCGTGTTGCTCGTCGATGTAGTTGCGGGATTACTTGTCGATGTTGGATTCGCGCCCTTTCGGCGCAAGGACCGGTTAGCGGCCTACTTGATCGCGGGCGGATTGGCATCAGCGTCCAACGTCCTGGTATTCCAACTCTATGCCGCCTTACCGGCCGATATCCTGGCGTACGGTGCGATTGTGCTGGTATCAGGTATCGCGGCGCTCTCAGGCGTGGTCTTCGCAGGGTTCCTGTCGTGGAGCCTGCTCAACACACTGCGCCGCGCCGGAGTGGTGAAGGATAGCGCACCGGTCGTTGCCGGATCGCGTGTCCGGATGATCGCCATCGCCATCGGTCTGACCCTCACTGCGGCGCTTGGCGGGTATTTGCGTATCGCACTCCGCGGCCCGGCTACCTTCGAGCTCGCCGGAGCCGTCGGCGCACCCTACAGTTACCCCACGATGCACGGAGACGTTGAGCCAATCACGAAGGACGTCACCCAGCAAGGGGTGAGCACGCGCTACACAGGCATCCCACTGCGCACCCTCATCGAGCGCTCACAGCCCGACGATGCGGCAGTTATGCTGCTTATCGAAGCGACGGATGGATATGCTTTCTTCATTACTATGGAAGAACTGGTCCAGAATGAGGGCTTGCTGATCGTCGTCCAGGGCAGAGGCGACGATGCTGCATATAGTCTCGTGGGGCCAGAGAGCAGCAAGGCGTGGGTGCGTAATGTCACGCAGATCACAGTGGTCGGGGGCACGACGCTGGAGATTCAGGGCGCACTGAAGTCACCTGGCGCGTATCGCCCGGCCGAATGGCAAGCAGATATGGACAGCACCACCGTCGCGTTAGCAGGGGGGGGACGAAAGCTGCAAGGGACGCCGCTCGCCAAGGTATTGACGGCCACGGAACCGGATGCTACAGCGACGGTCGTGGTCCTGCATACGGAGACAGGATCGGTGACGCTCTCCCTCGACGAGGTGATGGACGATCCCGATGTGCGCATCTTCACAGTGTTTGATCCACCCGACGTCGGTTATGCGGTCGCACGGATGACTGGACTCGTCCTGGCAGAAGATGTACGGAGCATCCAGGTGAAATGACCAGAGCGATAGACGTTCGTGAGGCAGGCGCAGCAGCCCCGATCATCGCGGTTGAGGGGCTGAGCTACACGTATCGGAGCGCTGCCCGACCGGCGCTGGATGACGTCAGCCTGGAGATCGCACGTGGCGAGTTTGTTATCGTGACCGGTCCGTCGGGATGTGGGAAATCAACACTGGGTCTGGCGCTTGGGGGTTACCTTTTCCAGCAATACGACGGCACCGCCGAGGGCACGATCACTCTGGACCTGGGCAGCGCGGGGCACAACCGGATCGACGTACGGCACGCACCGATCTACGAGGTCGCCGAGGTGGTCGGACTGGTACAGCAGAATCCCGAGGCGCAGTTCTGCACCCTGACCGTGCAAGATGAAGTGGCGTTCGGCCTCGAAAATGCTTGCCTACCCATCGAAGTGATCCGAGAGCGCATGGCCTGGGCACTGGAGACGGTCGGAGCCACACATCTGGCCGAGCGGAGCCTGCACACCCTCTCGGGCGGCGAGAAGCAGAAGATCGCCGTTGCCTCCGTGATGGCGTTGCAGCCTCAGGTGCTGATCCTCGATGAGCCTACGTCCAATCTTGATCCACGGGCGACGACCGAGATCTTTCGCGTGATCGAGGCCATTCGCGCTATGACGGGGATGACGGTCATCGTCATCGAACACAAGCTCGATTACCTGCGAGACTTCGATCCCCGTGTGATCCGTATGGACGCCGGACGCGTGCAGCAGGATGCGCCGCTCGGAGAGATGGCTCACGGCGCAGACGACCGCCGGCGCTTGCCCCGCACAACGCAGCC
>SLDA01000109.1 GCA_007125545.1 Thermoflexales bacterium
CAAGCCGGGCAGGGTGCCGGACACCACGCCAGAGCAGCGCAACGGCCAGCGTCAGTCCCACGAAAAGAGTTGCTGTCAAGGGAAGGTAGGTGGCAATGTCAACCGGCGATCCAACTGCCAGAATCGTGGTATAGAGCTGGAGGAAAAACGCCGGCGAAAATGCCGCGTCGCTCGACCAACTATGCATACGTGGTAACGCATAGAGTGCCCATGGCAGGAAGAGGGCAACTACTGCTACCTGTGCGGTAACCCAGTAGAGAACCCGATCCTTCACTCCCGCTGCATCCCCTACAGCTTGCTGGTCCTCCCGACTCTGCCAGGCCCTGGCAAGGAAGGCCAGGAATCCAAGATTCGTCACAGCGACGACGGTCGCGGTAAGGTAGAGTGAGTAGAGACTTGCGGTGGTGAAGCCCACATAGAGCAGCCATGCCGCCCAACGGCGCCCTCTCCCTGCTTGCCAGATCCATGCCGCTGCCCAGAGTGATCCGGTTGCCAGCATCGCGGCGAGCGCATACATCCGAATCTCTTGAGCCCACCAGATCGAGAATCGTGACAACCCCAAGAGCAGCGCGGCTAAGGCCCCAACCCGTGCCCCGCCCAGCATCCGGCCCAA
Source organism: Thermoflexales bacterium (assembly GCA_007125545.1). GTDB lineage: Bacteria > Chloroflexota > Anaerolineae > B4-G1 > SLSP01 > PWVB01. The sequence continues at coordinate 614 of SLDA01000109.1, forward strand.
CCGATACACGAGCGGCAGCGTCAACAGGCTGAAGAACACCGAGAGGGTACGGAGTGCAAAGATGCTCTCACCCGCTACCGAGCGCCAGCCGTGAAGTAGGATGTAATGGAGGGGCGGATGTACGTCGCCTGCGGTCCACTGTACGCTCTCCCATAGCGGCATCCGCGCCATCCACACCGTAATACCCTCATCCCACCAAATGTTGTGCTCCGTAAGGTCCAACATGCGAAGCGCGAAAGCTAACAGGAGCACCGGGATCAAGCCTGCCAGAGCGAGGCTCATTTCGCGCCGGGATAGGAGCTGAGTTGTGGTATCGGGTGACGTATCTACAAGCTGTTTCGTAGTCACAATGTCCAGTATCCTCGGTTTGGTTGATTGGGCAAGTAGTCTGGGCCCGGGTAAGAGTCTTGCAGCACTATGCGCTCCTCTCATAGCGCTCAGCGTCCAGCATTCTAACAGGCCAGCACGAGTCCGGCAAGCACTGATCTGTGCCTGCCACCCGCCTGCCGACACGTCTTGCGACGGATTTGCCCTTCCGGTAAGGCGGCCTACAATGATGGTCAGTTTTCCGAAGCGTGGAGCCTCACATAATGAAAGGCATCACCCACTTTCTCACCGGAGTCGCCCTCGCGACCTGCTTTCCTGCAGTCCTCGCTTTGGCTCGGGAAGGATCTCTGTTGCCTGTCCTGGGTGGAGTGGGTGGGCTGCTTCCTGATGTGCTCGACTTCCGTTTTGTCCGTTATTGGGAGCGCTATGACGTTGAGATCGATCCTGCTCCTTTCGTCGTCAGCGGCCGGGATCCAGGTACTGCTCTATCAGGCAGGGCCGGCGCCGCCTTCGTGGCCGATGCGCTTGCCGATGCCCTGCTCGCGGCCTACGAGTCGGGCGAGCCCTGCAATGTGGTAGCGCACACGCTGCGCTTGGGTCACGATCTCTGGCGCCGCTATACAATTCACCTCGTTCCGGAGGCTCGTGCCATTGCCGTCTGCTTCGGTCCCCTTGTAACCACCGGCGGCGTCACCTATCCCGGAACCGAGCTGCCTGACTCGGTCTGGGTGGAACGCGACCTTGACATTCCCTTCGTGCACAGCTACAGTCACGAGTATCATGTCGATGCGTTTACGGGTCCCAGCTTCCGCTTCGCTCGTGAGCGCGTGGGCACGGATCAACCGGAGGGAGCAGAGGATGTATTGGCTGTCCACTTCCTTGACTGGCACCATCGCTGGACTCACAGCCTGCCCCTGGCGCTCGCTGTCGGTTTGGTAGTTGGCGGCTCGGCCGCACTCGCCTGGGGGGGGCGTGTAGGTGGGTGGGCCGGGATGCTGGCGACAGTGGGCTTTGCGGGGCACGTGTTGGAGGATCAGTTGGGCCACATGGGCAGCAACCTCTTCTGGCCTTTCACTCGACGCCGCCACGCGGGCGCCAAGCTGGTCCATGCAGGTGAAGCGATCCCCAATTTTCTGACTACCTGGACTGCGGTCGCGCTAATTCTTTACAATCTCGATCGATTGGGTGGGGCAGCATTGCTCCCGGGACCGCTCTACCTGTTCTGCGCTGTGGCCCTACCGTGGCTAATCCTGGGCACGTTATATATCGCCCGACGACGGAAGGCGACGACTTTTTCGTCTCTTGCGGAAGGGATTCCGCCTGTCGAGGCCGAGCGCCTGGCCGAGAGCTAGTGATTGAATATTTCTTCCCAGCCTATGACCAAGACAGGAGTTGACTCGTTCTCGATGTACGCATAGGTCTTGGAAAAGCCTTCTCGGCAGCAGATCTAGGGTATGCTATACTGATACTGCTAATCTGGTAGGCGGTTGGGTATGAGGCGAATCTCCTTTTTCGCACGTTTTGACCACGCTGAGGATGTTCAAGCGTGGCCAACAAACCACACAATGCCCCCGCATGGCCAGGATGCGAGCAATGATCAGACTCATCGTCCGCGCTCTTGGCGACCCTCTACCAAATTCGCGTAGCTTGTCGGCAGCAGTGCATGTTCCTATGAACAAGCATTTGGGTAGACTTGTAGTCGCTCATGTCTTGTTGCTGGCTCTGCTCTTGCCGGCCGGACTACCTACTCCGGTCGCTTCCTCGACGTCACAGTCTATCTTCGATTGCAGCACAGTTGAACAAATACCACAGGCAGAGTGTGAAGCACTGGTGGAGCTGTATGTTAATACCGGTGGGGACGATTGGTCTCACAATACCCTATGGCTGGAGACCAATACGCCGTGCACCTGGCACGGTGTGGCCTGCTTGTCAGGCCGTGTGTTTAGTCTGCTGCTACCGGATAACAATCTGGTAGGTCAGGTTCCAACAGAGATCGGTGCGCTTACTGCGCTTCAGCGGCTCGATCTGAGTGCCAACGAACTGGCTGACTTGCCGTCTCAAATCGGCGATCTGACCGCGTTGAC
>SLDA01000318.1 GCA_007125545.1 Thermoflexales bacterium
GAAACCCACAGCACATGCGCGCCGGTTCGCTGTTGCGATGCTCGTCGCGAGCGCACTGACTGTCAGCCCAAGCTGCGTGCTCGGGCCGGCCACGCCCGCAGACGAAGTTGTGCCCAGTCCCGCGCCCACGGAGATCCCGGCAACAGCCACCGTGATCCCTGCGCCGACGGCGACACCCACCGCGACGCCGGCGCCTGCCTCCACGGACGTGCAGCGGATACAGCTCGCGCCGGGCGCAACACAAGCCATCGTCTCTGGACAGCTCCCGGCGAGCGGCAGGCAGCGGTTCGTCCTGCGGATCGAGCGCGGGCAACTCGTCGAGTTGACCGCGACACCGGGCAGCCGGGGCCAGGACCTGCGCTTCTCGCTCACCGCCGCGGGTGGTGCGCTGATCAAGCCGCTGGGCGACCCCTTCATCCGGACCACCGCGCCCGCCACTCAGGACTACTACCTGGATCTGGTCAGCGATGCAGGCGCCATCGCCTACACGGTCCAGGCTCTCATCCCCGAGCGCATCCCCTTCGAGTCCGGCGCAACCGCGACCCGGCTCACGGGCAGCCTTCCGGCAGGCGATTCGCGACACTACCTTCTCCACGGACGCGAAGGGCAGACGATGAACCTGCAGACCGAAACGACGGAGGGCCAAGTTCGCGTTCTCGTCTGGGGTGTCGATGGCGCCGTCCTGCAGAGCGGCATGGGCGACGCCACAGACTTTGAAGGCGTCCTGGACAGCACCCAGGACTATGTCATCGCAATCCAGGCGGGTCCCGACCTCCCCGCCGCCTACACGCTGCGGGTGACCCTCCCGCCGGTCTCTCCCGATCCTTAGGATCTACCGAAAAAGGAGCCACATATGGACACGATGCCACCTGCCGATATCTATCTCGATGGACTCGCTTACGACGCGATGTTCTATGGCGGCGACGACCTCGCCTTCTGGCTGGATCTGGCCGACCGTCACGGCGACCCGGTGCTGGAATTGGCCTGCGGCACCGGACGTGTCAGCATGCCGCTGGCACGCGCCGGTTTCCGCGTCACCGGTCTCGACGCCGCCCCGGCAATGCTGGAGGTAGCGCGCTCCCGTGCCGAACAGGAGGGGATCGACATCACGTGGGTCGAGGGCGACATGCGCGACTTCGACCTGGGCGGTCAGTTCGCGCTCATCCTTTGCCCCGCCAACGCTTTCCTGCACCTGCTCACGCGTGCCGATATCGAGGCGTGCCTGGCAGCCGTCCGCCGCCACCTGGCCCCCGGCGGGCGCTTCGCCCTCGATATCTTCATTCCGAAGCCCGAGCTGCTGGTCGATGCGCCGGGCCGGCAGCTACCCTTCGGCGAGTATGACGACCCTGGTGGACGTGGCCACGTCATCGTGACCCATAGTTACGTCTACGAGGCGCACACGCAGATCAAGCGCATCACGACCACCCACACCCTCCAGAGGACCGCCGGCGCTGACGAAGTCCACACAGGCACCCTCACCATGCGGATGATCTTCCCGCAGGAACTCGACGCCCTCCTTGAGTACAACGGCTTCAACGTCACCGGAAAATACGAGGACTACGCGAACACGCCCGTGGGTCCGACCTCCGGCAAGCAGCTCACCGTCTGCAAGCCGGCGGGCGACTAGCAACCTGTCAGGCAGATTCGTTCTATAAGGAGCACGACGTAGGGCGAACTTGCAGTTCGCCCACCGGCCCGCAGGGGCGGCGTATGCGCCGGCACGTCAGCCACGCGTCGTGGTGACGTGCGTAGCTTCGGACACGTCCACGCTACGGAGCGGCGGCTGCGCCGCCGGGCGAACTGCAAGTTCGCCGTACGGATGGCCTCGTGATCGTAGATCACCAAATGCGATAACCCTACTCACGAGCAGGAAACCCACTATAATGAAGCATAGATGACGGGTGAGTTCCCTTGCTGGCGGGCAGGGAGCTACCAGGGGAGCAGCGTGCAATGCGTGGGCGTCGCGCCGTTCCCGTGACACCAGATCTGCAGTGATGCGAGAGGAGAGGAACGAATGAACGAAATGGGTTACCATGACCGCTATCCCGCGGAGCACAACCAGCTTTGGGTGCCGTGCCCCAAGTGGATACGGGCCTACTACAACGGTATCGCGGTCGCCGACAGTCGCCATGCTATGCTCTGGCGTGGGCGTCCGCCCGTCTACTATTTCCCGCGCACCGATGTGCGGCTCGACCTGCTCTTACCCACCGACCACACGACCAAATCCGACCTTCTGGGCACGGCAACCTATTGGTCGCTCACCGTGGGCAATCGCTCCGCTTCCAACAGCGCTTGGACCTATAGCGCGCCCCCGGACGAAGCTCCTAACCTGAAGGGCTATATCGCGCTCGAGTGGGATGCACTCGACGCCTGGTACGAGGAAGACGAGCTCGTACGCTGTCACCCGCGCGATCCCTACACCCGCATCGAGGTCCTGCAGAGTTCGCGCACCGTGCATATTGAGATCGACGGGGCGACGGTGGCAGAGACGGCGCGCCCCGTGCTGCTCTTCGAGACCGGCCGACCCGCGCGCTACTACATCCCGCAGATCGACGTGCGTATGGATATGCTCGAATTGAGCGATAAAGTCACCGAATGTCCTTACAAGGGCGTGGCCGACTACTATCACTTCCGCATCGGCGACAGCCTCGAGGAGAACGTAGCCTGGTGCTACCCCTTCCCCAGCAAGGATGTTGGCGGCATCAGAGATATGATCGCCTTCTACCCGGAACGCACCAGCGAGTTTCACGTGGATGGGCGCCAGCTCCCGCCCACCCCGATCTAGTAGAGAGTTCCCCCTGGAGATTGGCGGACGGGACGTCCGCGTTCCGGGGGGCAGCGGTCAGGATGTCCGCGCTCCGGGGGAGGGAGAGTCACGGTGCCGTGACCGCGAGGCCCGCGGAGGCAAGGGTGTCCGCCCACGCCCGGACTTGCACAGGGTCGGGGACGGACGCGCGCGGTGGGGGCTCCGGCTGCCCCAGCAGCAGCCGCTTGCCCTCGCCCAGACGATGGAAGGGCAAC
>SLDA01000116.1 GCA_007125545.1 Thermoflexales bacterium
AACCATGTGCACTGGGTTGTAACTGAATATGGGGCGGTCGACCTCTATGGCCAGAGCATTCGCCGGCGGGCCCAAGCCCTGATCAACATTGCGCACCCTAAATTCCGAGAGTCATTGACGGAGCAGGCCAAAGCATTGGATTACATTTAGCGTCGGAGCACCAGCGCTGTTGCAAGACTAATCACCGCAGGAGCCCTTGAGGAGGTGAAGTTTGTTTCACGCACTTGTCGCTATAAAGCAGGTGCCCGACACGACCAACATCCGCATCGATCCCGACACCGGGAATCTAGTGCGTGAAGGCGTGCCGGCGATTATGAATCCCTATGATGCCCATGCCCTCGCAGCTGCCGTCGAGTGGAAGCGTAAGCTGAACGGAAGGGTGACGGTCATTTCGATGGGTCCCCCCTCCTTCACGACGACGCTTCGCGAAGCGATTGAATTGGGCGCGGATCGGGCGATTCTGCTCTCAGATCGCAAATTCGCCGGTGCCGACACGCTGGCGACGTCATACGTGTTGGCTGAGGTGATCAGAGCCGTGCACAGCGACGATCCCGTCGACCTGATCTTCTTCGGCAAGCAGGCCATCGACGGCGATACGGCCCAAGTTGGCCCAGGTGTGGCCGTGAGGCTGGATTTTCCCATTGTCACCTACGCCGTCAACGTCCGGGCCATCGACCTGAACGAGGCAACGATTGTGGTAGAGCGCAAGACAGAACGCTGGACAGAAGTCGTCGAAACACCGCTGCCCGCGCTGGTCACCTGTGAGAAAGAAATCGCTGCCATTCCCTTTGCTCCATTGCCCGACCTGATCAAGTCCTTACGCTACGATCCGGAAATCTGGACACTTGCCGGACCGGTTGAGTTCGCAGCGGACGAGATCGGTGTTCGCGGCTCACCTACCATCGTCTATCAAATGGGTACCCCCCCGCTCCCGGAGGCTGGTGAGAAGATTAACACGCGAGAGGCCGGCGTAAGCGCTACGCTCGATCTGGTCTTCAAGAAGGCCGAGGATGCAGGCGTCCTTGACGCCATGTTGGGAGGTGCCCAATGACCACGCGCCGCTTCTGGGTTTACATCGAACAAGAGCAGGGTCAGGTACATCCTGTTTCCTGGGAACTGCTCGGCGTCGCGCGACGTCTCGCCACTGAGGTTGCCGAGGAAGCGGCTGCTGCCGGGGATGTGATCTCGGTCGAGGGTTTGCTTCTAGGTCATGACGTGCGCTCGATCGCTGAAGAAGCTCTTCAGTATGGCGCCGACCGCGTCTACTTGATGGACGATCCTGTCCTTCACAGCTACCGCAACTGCCCATACTATATGAGCATCGCGTCGTTGGCCAAGAAGTATGAACCCGAGGTTTTTCTGGTCGGTGCTACCACCTTGGGACGTGATCTTGCCGGCGCCATCGCGACCGCATTGCGTACCGGTCTCACCGCCGACTGCACCAAACTGGAGATGGGAGAGGTCAAGGGCGCTTCGCAGAAACTGCTGCTGGCGACCCGTCCCGCCTTTGGGGGCAACATCATGGCCACGATCGTATGCCGGAAGCACCGCCCACAAATGTCTAGTGTACGCCCGCGTGTCTTCCCCGCCCCCAGTCGCGATCCCAACCGCCAGGGCGAGATTGTCGAGGAAGAGGTTGAGGTCACGGAAGAGGGCGCCCGTGCCTGCATCTTGGAGTTCATTCACGCCAAGGAGGATGCCGTCGACATCGAGTACAGTGATGTCATCGTCGCCGGGGGACGGGGGCTGAACGGACCGGATGGCTTCAAGCTACTCAAAGCGCTCGCGGATGAAATGGGGGGCGTGGTAGGTGCGACGCGACCTTGTGTGGATGCAGGGTGGATTTCCTATGCGCATCAAGTTGGTCAAACCGGAAAAACCGTGAGGCCCAAGGTTTATGTGGCGGCTGGTATCTCCGGCGCCTTACAGCATAAGGTTGGGATGCAAAATGCCGACTTTATCATCGCCGTCAACTCCGATGCAAACGCGCCGATTTTCGAAGTCGCGGATGTCGGCATCGTGGGTGACTTGTTCGAAGTTATCCCTGCCATGATCGAGGACATCAAGGCACGCAAGGAGGCGCGCGCATGAATAGCGAACGCATCGAGTTTGACGCTGTTGTGGTCGGAGCTGGGCTTGCCGGCGCAGCGGCAGCGATGGTAATGGCGCGCGGTGGACTGAATGTCGCCCTGGTCGAACGCGGACAGAAGCCGGGCGGCAAGAACTACTTCGGTGGTGCGATTTATACACACGCCATTGCCGAGCTGGTACCCGACTTTATGGATCGCCGTCCGCCCTTCGAGCGTCCGGTCACCGAAGCAGGGTTTTGGTTTCTGGCGCGGGACGGCCTTACACGTATGACCGTCCAGGGCGGCGAGCTTAATGCAGACCCCGCTGATGCATACATTACGCTGAGAGCGAACTTCGATGCTTGGTGGGCGCAACAGGCCCAGGAAGCCGGAGCTTTGCTCATTCCCAAGACGACGGTTGTTGATTTCCTCCGGAAGCAGACCGGCGAAGTGGTTGGGGTCGTGACGGATCGTCCGCAAGGCGAGATTCATGCCCCTGTGGTCATCATCTGTGAAGGGGTGAATAACCTGCTAGCGCAGAAGCTGGGACTGATCGACCACGATCTCGAGCCTGCAACCCTCGCGCTAGCCTTCAAGCAAGTGATCTCTCTGCCAATGGAGACGATCAATGCTCGGTTTGGACTTCAAGATGAGCACCATGGCCTCGCCGCCTCCGTCTTGGGTGACGTCTCGCTGGGACTGCCCGGTATGGGCTTTGTCTACACCAACAAGGGCAGCATCTCCATCGGTCTTGGCATGATGCTCGATCAACTGGCCGAGTACCGGCTTCGACCCTACGACATTCTGCAACGCTATCTGGACCATCCTGCGATCGCACCGCTAGTGCAGGGTGGCCAACTGCTGGAGTATGGGGGACACCTTATTCCCGAGGGCGGATACCATGCGATGCCTAAGCTCTATACTGATGGGGCTATGATCGCCGGTGACGCTGCCGCGATGGTCAACGCTCTGCATTGGGAGGGGACCAATATGGCAATCATAGCCGGTAAGCTCGCGGCGGAAACTGCTCTAGAGGCGCACAGCCGTGGCGACTTCACCGCAAGGGTGATGTCCCGGTACGAAGATCGGCTGGGCGAAGGCTTTATTCTGAAGGATCTCAAGCAATACCGCGGCTTCTCGCGGTTTCTTGAGACTCATCCGCAGTTTATGGACGTCTATCCGAACTTTCTCAACGACTCACTGGGGCAGTTCTTCAGTGCGTACGGCAAGCCCAAGAAAGAACTCTTCAACGGCATGCTGGGCGCGCTCACGAATCGTCGTTCACTGATCAGAGCTGCCGGCGACATAGTGTCTATGGCGCGCTCAGTTATGGGATGGTGACACAATGGCAATGAAAACAGGCGATGCGTTTGAAGCCAAGGAGCTTCCGGAGGATCTGAAGGAAACGCTGCCCGACGTCTACGTTGACGATCTCCTGATGACACTCAAGTACTTCATCGACGAGGAAGCAACGCACCTGTGGATCAAAGACGTCAATGTGTGCGCCCGCTGCGAGTATAAGCCCTGTCTTTACTTCTGCCCCGTTGGCGTTTACAGTCTGGGCTCCAACGGACACATTCAAGTCGCGTACCAAAGCTGCGTTGAATGCGGAAGCTGTCGGATAGGATGCCCTTACCGGAACATCGGATGGGCGCTTCCGCGGGGCGGCTTTGGAGTCGCATTCAAGTTCGGCTGAACGACCCGCATGCCCCCTAATTGCTAAGTAGACAAGCTGAAGCCGATAGACAGGCTTCAGCTTGTTTCAGAAACCTGAAAGGAGACTTTTTATGGACAGCAAAGCTATTAAGCAAGAGCGGACGCTCGTGTTACTGAAGCCCGACGCCGTGGCGCGCGGGCTCTCCGGGCAGATCATTGTACGCTTCGAGCGCGCGGGACTAAAGATCGTAGCGTTGAAGATGCTGCATCCCTCCCCGGACAAAGCCGGAGGCCACTATTCCGGGCCTGATGATTGGGTGAGCGGAATGGGTCAGAAAACACTCGACTCTTTCGAGCAGTTCGAGATGGATGTCGAGGAGGTCCTGGGCACCGCCGATACCCTTGAGATCGGCCAAATGGTGAGAGGATGGCTCATCGACTACGTTTCAGCCGGCCCCGTCATTGCAATGGTTCTGGAGGGTGTACACGCCATCACGGCGGTCAGGCGTATGATCGGCTTCACCATACCCTCCCGCGCAGAACCTGGCACGATCCGGGGCGACTACGCGATTGATTCCAATACCATCTCGAGCCTCGAGAAACGGTCGACCAAGAATCTTATCCATGCATCGGGAAACGCCGAGGAAGCTGCACAGGAGATCGCCTATTGGTTTGACGAGAGTGAGATCATCTCCTACACGCGGGCTGATGAAGGCGTGATGTTCTAGTGAGGGGTGGGAGAGCGAAGCCTCACCACGAAACCGGGGAGCCTCGGAGGCTCCCCGGTCTTGCATCAGAGTCAGGTCACTGACTACAGCGAATTCATGGCCCGGTTGTAGAGTTCCAGCGCTTTGTCGAGCTCGCCGAACTTCATAAAGGCATCACCGAGCGTTCGCAAAACGCTCGACTCACCGGGTCTTTCCTGCGCACATCGCTCAAGATCCCCTATAACCTCGTCCATCTTCGCGCCTGACCTGATCAGGCGAGCGTAGTTTTGCATCGACTCTGAGACGTCGTCGGCGAGAAGCAGCAGGCGCGCCAGTTCAAGCCTCGAGACGTGATCTGAGCGCTTGCGTTTCACCAGGGCTCGCAGTTCTTCCAGCCGGGCCTCTGATGCTGCAGATATGACACGCGCCTCAGCCGTCTCTGGAAGCTTCGGCTCAATCAACGCCACCTCATCCCCCGAAGCTTGCAGGGGTGGCAATGTCTCTGCGGGCTCGGGAAGTCTCGGCTCAACCAACTGCAGCTCTTGCTCCACGTCCTCTACAGATCCCACCGATTCTGTAGGTTTAGGGAGCTTTGGCTCTATAAATTGCGTCTCCTGCGGCGCTTCCTCCAGCGATGCCGGCGTCTCTGCAGCCTCTGCCTCTGGAAGCTGCGGCTCAACGAACTGCGTCTTCGGCGCCGCTACGGCATCAGGAGCAGCTTGGGGCGCGGCGCTTATGACTTCCTCCGCAGCCCCATCAAAAGCAACCCAGCCAAAAAACGCTTCTTCGATGCCGGCAGAATCCACGGGCTCAACCTCATCAGCTTCATCCTCGACCTGAGCCCGCAGGGCTTCTTCCTCTTCGGTCGTGAGTTGCTTCAGCCAAGCGAGTGCGTCCTCCCCATGGTCCGCGTCACCCTCATCAGAAGCGACTGAGTTGCCAACCTCCATCAGCATAGGAGCAAGGGAGGGTGGGATTTCTGCCTCCGCCCCCACATCGTCACTGGAATTCGCCAGACCCGAGTCAGGGACGTCAGCCTTCCCAGGCTCACTCAGCGCAGTCTCGACAACAGGCTCGGAATCAGGTTCTGTAAACACCGGCGCCTCGGGCTCTGGCGCCTCACGCTTACGTCCCAAGATCTCAGCAACTCGCGCTTCAGCTTCGGCCTCAGCATGTACTCGCAATTCCTCTTCTTTACCAACGGTGAGACTTTCCAGCCAGGCGAGCGCATCATCGCCTGAGAGTAGATCTGTCTCCGGCTCCGACTCCTGAATCACTGTTACATCGGCGAGAGGCTCGGCTTCGGCCTCTACCTGCGACTCCGCCTCTGTAACAGCATCGAAGTCCTCCAGCCAATCCAACGCATCATCACCCGCGGACGTGTCATCCTTCGCCTCTGGCGCGTCGACCGCCATAGCACCTGCGGCAGTTTCAGCTTTATGCTCCGGTTCTAGATCGGCAAACACCGGTTCTTCAGGTGCGGACGTCTCACGCTTGCGCCCCAAGATCTCGGCAACGCGCGCCTCAGACTCGGCCTCTGCCTGAGCACGGAGTTCTTCCTCCTTGCCCACCGTGAGGCTTTCCAGCCAGGCGAGGGCATCGTCACCAGAGAGCATGTCACGCTCCGCCTCCGGCGCCTCGACCTCCTTCTTATCAACGGACGGATCGAGCCTACCCACCGGCGGCACCTCTTCGGTCTCGTCGATTAGTTCCTCCAGCCAATCAAACGCATCATCTCCCGAGAGCGCATCGCCCTCCAGTTTGGGGACGTCAAAGGCCGGCGTAACTTCGATTGGTTCAGCTGCAGGTTCCGGTTCGACTTGAGCAGCTAGCTGCGCCGGTTCTGCAGCCTCGTCATCTTCGGGAGCCGCAATCTCGATAGGACCGGCCCCGGACTCGGCCTCCACTTCAAGGTCCTCTTCGGTGTCGGGAGTGAGAGTGTCCAGCCAAGCCAGCGCATCACCGCCCGAGAGGATGTCGCCCATACGATTGTCTTCTGGCAGGATCTCCTGCGGTGCTGGAGCTTCCTCCAATAGGGTCGCTTCTGCTTGAATCTCTTCACCAATGTCCTCAAGCGACAACCAAGCTGCCAACTCTTCTTCGGTCAACTGATCGTCTAGCTCGTCCTCTTCCGTATCAACTGTAGCCGGCTTCAATCCTTTGAGCCACTCAGGTATGCCTTCGGCCGTATCCATAGCTTCATCTTCAGGAGCCGGTTGCAGTTCGGAGTCCTGATACCACTCAGGCACGTCCAGTGCCGATTCGATGGTATCGGTCGCATCCTCGGATTCCGAGGCACCGTTAACATCTCCGAATATTCCAAGATCGACCGGATCGGACGGCTTTGTAGATCCTTGAAGCTCGAGTAACCAGTCGGGTGTGTCATCTTCGTCCAGTAAGAACTGAGGCTCTTCAGCTTCTGCATCAGTAGTCTTCGACTTAGAGCCATCAGGCCCTACGTCTTCTCCTGCGACTGGGGTTGCAGACGGCTCGACAGGCGCCAATGCTGTAAGCCAATCTGGAATCTCTCCTGCTTCGGATTCGTCATCCGGCTGTATCTCCGCAAGCCAGTCGGGTAGCTCGTCGGCCTGCTCAGATTCGCCGGTCTCCACCGTGGGAGCATCAGATGGTCCCGCATCATCGGTTTCTGCGACCTCATCATCCGACAAAGCCGTCAACCAATCCAGTGAAGTGTCTTCCTGTCCGTCGGATGTCGGAGAAGGGGCCTCCGAAGCAGCCATCTCGAGTTCGTATTCCGCCGGCGCTTCATCTTCAGCTTCGATATCACCGGTGAGTTCACGCAACCAATCGGGTGTCGTTCCAGTTTCACCTACCGCCAGCTCTTCTGCTAGCGTTAGATCGTTAAGCCAGTCTAGATCGGCTTCTTCCTCACCTTCCTGTACAGCCTCAATCTTCGCCTCAATCTCAACTTCCGACTCGTCGAGCTCAGGGACATCCAAGTCAAAGTCGTCCCAGGCTTCCGTGGATGCAGGCCCAGTCGCCTCCTCCGCCACAAGCTCCGTCGATTCAACTGCCGAAGCATCAGCCGTCTCATCGAGATCGATATCGGCCATCAAGCCGAGTTCGGCGTCCGCAGTTTCGATTTCATCTACCGTGCCAAGATCACGCAACCAATCCGGAATCTCGATCTGCGATTCCAAGCTAGCTGTGATGTCGACCAAGCGTACTTCAGACTCGGTCATCTCCGGGGGAGCTTCCGAAATGCCCACCGTAATGGAAGCTGCCTCAAGACGGCGGAACCAGGTGTTATCCCGGTCCACTTCAAGAACATCAGGGTCATAGACAAGCCGATCTAGCTTCACTGCCTGTGGCTCAAGCAACGACTCGGCTCCAAACATAGCCACGGCACGCTGGTTGTCGGGATTCACCTCTTCGGCGCGCTTGAGGTAGATCCACCCCTCTTCCTGCCCACTGTTTACCCAAAGCGTGCCCAGGAGGAGATTGGCCCGATAATTGTAGGGCATTTTATCTAGAATCTCTTGGCACATCTCGGAAGCTTGGACGAACTGATCGTTGCGCCAATACGCCTCAGCGAGTGCCGTCATCAAATCGGGTCGCGCCGGCTCCTCTTGGAGCAGGAAACGCAATTCGTCAACCGCCCGCCCATAACTGCGTCCGCGGAGAAACAAACGTGCCAAGCCTCCACGGGTTTGAGGTACGTAATCAAGATCGACAGCATCACGCCGCCCATACATACGGCGCAACTCTTCAGCAATCTCGTCGCTTGCCGGCTCCAGCTCCAGCGCGCGTTCCAGATTCCAGATAGCGGCCTCGAGGTCATTACGTCGTTCGTGCGCGAGCCCTAATCCAATGCGGGCCATATGGTGTTCAGGATCTGCGCTCAGAGCCCTTCGGAACATATCTACAGCCAAATCGGGCAGATCCGCTTCCAGCATCGTCTTCCCCAATAGATAATAGGCATTGACGTAACGGGGATATTGACTCAAGAGGTGGCGAATGTGCGCTAGGGCTTCAAGATAACGCGCCTGTTCAACGAGTTCGTCGATCTCGTCTTCGTAAGCTTGCAGAGCGATTTCGGGCACAATGTCCTCCTGAGAGATATTGCGAGAGGTTTACGCAGCCGTTGATCTTACAGTCACATTATGCTATGCTTTAGCTGAAAAGTCAAAATATCGTTGGTGGGACATTAAGCACCTGTACTATCTGCTTCGCCGCGCCGTCGCTGCGCGGGCGAGCCTGAGAGAAAATGTCTGATCTCTACAGTTTCACCTTAGCGGAACTCGAAGCTTTTCTGCAGCCGCAAACCGCGTCCGTCATAGAAGCACGGCAATATGCCGGTGCCATCTGGCGGAGCCTTTACCGCGACCACGCTACAAACTTGGATCAAGTCGAGACCTTGCCGTCACAACTGAAGCTTCATCTCAAAGCAGCGCTACGCATCTTCCCGCCCAGGCAGGTCGCTACTGAGTTAAGTGCAGATCGCAGTACACGCAAAGATCTTTTGGAACTGGCAGATGGGGCGAGAATCGAAACGGTATTATTGCGCTACCGTGACCGGTACACCGTCTGCGCATCAACGCAGGTGGGGTGCGCGTGTGGCTGCCGTTTTTGCTCCACAGGTCAGATGGGATTTCAGCGCCAGCTTACCGCCGGGGAGATCATTGCTCAAATCGAACACTTTCAGCGGGCGCTTGCCACGCAAGGTAACAATGTATCGAACGTGGTATTCATGGGAATGGGCGAGCCACTGCTTAACATCGAGCCTACGCTACGCGCCGTGCACACCCTACTAGATCCCCGCGGACCGGCCTTCGCGCCCAGCCGAGTCACGCTTAGCACGGTGGGGATTGTGCCGGGGATCAAAAAGCTCGCCGAGTTACACCGGCGGTGGCCGATCAAACTGGCCGTCTCGCTCCATGCTGCCACCGATGTACTGCGCGACCGGCTGATGCCCATTAATGCGACCTATCCTCTCTCCAGCCTATTTGAGGCCATCAGAGAGTACACGCATCAGACACAGCGGCACGTCTTCTTGGAGTGGGTTATGATCGAGGGCGTCAACGACACGGTGGAGCAGGCCGAGGCGTTAGCAGCCTGGATTCGCCAGACCCCTGCACACGTGAACCTGATTCAGCTCAATCCGGCCGGAGACTTCGCCGGGAGGCCTTCCTCTCCAGAGGCTGTGGAGGCCTTTGCTGCGGAACTCGACCGGTTTGGAATCGCACATACGATGCGACAACGCCGGGGGGCGGGCATCAACGCCGGCTGTGGCCAACTCCGGGCAGCGCAGATGCCGGCCCACGATTCCCACGGATAAGGGAGTGGGGCCCAACTCGCAATCCCCACCCAGGTGCCAGTTCCAGGATCAGTCGTTAGAGCGGCGCCCTCTTGGGCCGCCAATCAGTCCGCTTGTCATCGTTGCCACCTTCGAGTATGATGGAGATGCGCTCAATCTATTATTGCTGCTAAACTAACCCATATTCAACGTATTGGCGCAACACTGGCGTCACAAAGCGAGAGAGCGATGAATGCACTTACCCGAACCCAGAAACTCTTCCTGATCGTCTTGGCCGTCATCGATGTGACCGTTATCGCTGTGATGGGAAGTGTGGTGCTCGCCTCGAGCCGTGCACCGGTGCAGATAGCGCCAACCCAGACTGCGCCGGTGCTGCCTTCTGCAACACTACCCGCCACCTGGACGCCGACACCAACCACCACCCCGATCGCGACCCTACCGAGCAGAGCGACGAATACGCCGCCACCGTCGCCAACTGCCTATCCGACTCACACAGCCATTCCCTCAACGATTACGCCGACGCTTACAATAGCTCCGACAGCACCGCCACCCCCACCACCCCTGCCGGTCCGTCTCGAAAACCCAGACTTCGACAACCTGCTACCCAATCGCATTCCGGGATGGACGTGGGATGCCTATGTGAATTACCGGTCGGGAGATGTGGCCGACCCACAAAACTCCTACGCCGAGCCCTACTTCGAGGCAGCAGATGATGCCGAGCGGCAGATTCAGGGAAGCACGCTCAAAGTAGAGACCGTCAGGTGGCTGAAGTTCCGGACCTGGGTGCACCAGACTGTGACAGTCAACGCCGGCAGCCAAGTGCAATTCCAGATCCAGGCGAAAGCCTTCTCCTCACTCGACTCGCTCATCGTGAAGGCCGGTATCGATCCCGCCGGATCGGGCAACTGCTTTAATGCTGTATGGGGGCCCGAGCAGCGGATTAACCAGGACAGCGGCACAGTCCAGCTGACATCTCCGTTTGTCACCGCGCTGCCGTATATCGACCCCAATCGACCCGCGGTAGAGAAACCGCCAGGTGATGTAGACACCGGAGAACCGGGTAACGAGGAAGAGGCTCGCGCCCCAGAAGTACAACTCGGTCGAGTCACTGTTTGCTTTTTCGCGGAGCCCTCCTATCCCCATGTTAACAACGCAGCGTTCTTTGACGCGGCCCAAATCACTGTAAGACCTCCCCGTTAGGGTGAAAGGAAAGCTATGGCAGAGTCAGACCCGTTCGATGCCGTCATAGTAGGTGCAGGATTGACCGGCGCTTTCGTCGCGTCAAGGTTGGCAAATGAGGGGCTGCGAGTTGCCGTGTTTGAGGCTACCGGGCGCCTAGGCGGCAGTCTCAACCGTCAACCAGTGCTGGCCCTATTGGGTACCCCCGAGCCCCTAACTCAGCTCAAGCTACGGCTAGGTGAGGAACAGGCGCAAACTCTATGGCAGTTGACTGCCGAGAACATGCAGCGGCTCGAGGCCTTGCTGGACCAATCCGGCGTTCCCTACAATAAACAGGGATCGCTGCGCCTCGCGAAAGATGCCGAGCAATCGGAAGCTTTTCGAGAGTCTGCGCGAGAGCTCGCCGAATATGGCTACACCGTGGAGCTGGAGGATGACAACCGCTATGGAGAGCTCGCGGCGATCAGGACTGTCGACGACTTCCTCTTCGATCCCGGTGAGCTGA
>SLDA01000411.1 GCA_007125545.1 Thermoflexales bacterium
GGTGAACGCTGCGGGTTCTGCACCGCTCGTCGACGAAGTGCCGGTGGGTCCGATCACGATAGCCTTGACTGGTATTGAAGCGAGCCGGGTGACCTGGGTGGTGCCGGGAGACCCGGATCAAGCCCTATCCTTCGAGCAAGCAGGCGACCGGCTGCAGATTGTCGTGCCCCCCGTCAAGGTCTATGGACAGGTGGTCATTGTGTGACGAGCGCGGTCCGTCAGCCATGAGATGCGTCACTCTTCGATTCTCCCGCATGATGCTCACTGCATAGGGCGCCGCCAACCCAACGCCGCGCTCGACCACCAAGGAGGGTGACAGTTTTGGAATGTTAGAACGCCTTGGTGCGCGTTGACCAGCAACCTTAACGGAGGTTTGACAACCGATGAAAGCTATCGTCTTGATGTTCGATTCTTTGAACCGGCATTTTCTGCCACCCTACGGTAATGACTGGGTACATGCACCCAACTTCGAGCGGCTTGCCGCCCAGACGGTGACATTCGACTCATCTTACGTCTGTTCGACACCCTGTATGCCGGCACGACGAGACTTTCACACAGCCCGACCGAATTTCCTGCATGCGCCCTGGGTGCCGCTAGAGACGTTCGACGATTCAGTGCCCGAGATTTTGAGTCGCAACGCTGTTTATACGCATCTAGTGAGCGACCACTACCATTACTGGGAGGACAACGGGCACTTCTACAATACGCGATATGACACCTGGGAATTTCTGCGAGGTCAGGAAGGCGATCCCTGGATCGGATTGGTAGAAGATCCTGAGATACCGGAGCACATCAATAAGAAGGGACGGCGTCAAGATTGGGTCAACCGACCGTATATCGCCGAGGAGGAGGATCTGCCCACGACCCGCACGATTCAGGCGGGACTCGATTTCATCTCCCGCAACTATCAGGCGGATAACTGGTTGTTGCACATCGAGGCGTTTGATCCACACGAGCCTTTCTTTGTGCCCCAAGCATACCTGGACTTATACGAGGATGATTACGCAGGGCCTGTCTTTGACTGGTCTCCCTACGCGCCTCGAACAGACGAGACCGATGAAGAGATTCAGCACCTGAGGAAACAGTATGCTGCGTCCATCAGTTTCTGCGACGCCCGGCTTGGCGAAGTTCTGGATATGATGGATGACCGGGACCTGTGGAAAGACACGATGTTGGTGGTGTGGACTGACCACGGGCATATGCTCGGCGAGCACGATCTCTTCGCGAAGAATTATCAGCCGTGGTACGAGGAGCTCTCGCACACTCCCTTTTTCGTTTGGGATCCGCGCTCGGCGCGCCAGGGTGTGCGCTGCGACGCCTTGGTGCAGCCGGCACTCGACTTGGGACCGACGCTGCTTGAGTATTTTGGCATCGAGCAGGCGCCCGATATGCTGGGCCATTCCCTTACCGGCACCCTGGCGACGGATGCGCCGGTGCGCGAGGCGGCGCTCTTTGGCAATTTCGGTCACCATGTTAATGTTACCGATGGGCGCTACGCTTACTATCGTGCTCCTGTGGAGGGCAATGCGCCGCTCTATGCCTACACACTTCAGACAAGCCGTATGCGTCAGGCCTTGGCGCAATCCGGCGGGGTGCCTGAGATGACGCTGGTCCCACCTCTGCCCTTCTCCAAGGGTTTGCCTCTCCTCCGCATTGCTACCCCGGGCGCACAGAGCCCTGCACAGTACGGCACATTACTCTTCGACTTGGCTGAGGACCCGCAGCAGGAGCATCCATTGGATGATCCGGTTATAGAACAGCGGATGATTGATCACATGGTCCGCCTGATGCGGGAGTGCGATGCCCCGGAAGAGCAGTTCGCCCGAATGGAAATAGGAGTGTGAACGACAGTGAAAAATAAAGGACAGACGGGAACATGACCTTCACCTGGGAATACCCCTACGCTTCGCAGCGGATGCCGATTCTGGCTGAGAACGTCGTCGCGACCTCGCAGCCGCTGGCTGCAGAGGCTGGGTTACACGCACTACGCAAGGGCGGAAATGCAGTCGATGCCGCCATTGCGACGGCTGTTGCCCTGACCGTCGTCGAGCCTACTATGAACGGGATTGGCAGCGATGCGTTTGCTATCGTCTGGGACGGCACGGGACTGCACGGCCTCAACGCGTCAGGACGGTCGCCGCAAGACCTCTCGCCGCGGAACTTTTCGGGCCTCACAACGATGCCGTCCGTCGGCTGGGGACCGGTCACCGTGCCTGGTGCGGTGAGTGCCTGGGTCGCACTCTCAGACCGCTTCGGCAAATTGCCTTTTGCTGACCTGTTTATGGATGCGATTCGCTATGCCCGCGAGGGTTACCTGGTTTCGCCAATCACGGCGATGGCATGGCGCTCGGCGGAGCGTCGCTATGCCGAGTTTCCGTCATTCGCTGCGACTTTTCTGCCCGGCGGGCGTGCCCCGGCTCCAGGTGAACGCTTCCGGTCTCTCGATCATGCAGAGACGTTAGAGATGATTGCGGCTTCCAGGGGAGAGGCCTTCTACAGGGGTGAACTGGCGCGCCAGATCGCCGCACATTCCCGTGCTACCGGTGGCTGGTTGACGGAGGATGATCTAATGGCCCACGAACCCTTTTGGGTCACGCCTTTGTCGGTGGAGTACCGGGGAACGAATCTACACGAGATTCCTCCGAATGGGCAGGGGCTGGCGGCACTCATCGCTCTGGGCATACTACAGCATTTTGACCTGGCACAGTATCCTGTGGACTCGGCGGACAGTGTTCACCTGCAAGTTGAGGCGATGAAGATAGCTTTCGCAGAAGCCCACCGCCACATAGCTGACCCAGAATGGATGGAGATAGCACCGGCTGCGCTTCTCGAACCGACCTTCCTGGCGGAGCGCGCTGCAGCGATCCGGGAGGATGAGGCCGGTTTTCCCACGCCGGCCCTGCCGACCGATCGGGGTACGGTCTACCTAACGGCAGCGGATGCGGATGGCATGATGGTTTCTTACATCCAGTCGAACTATCAGGGTTTTGGATCTGGTATCGTCATCCCCGGGACTGGCA
>SLDA01000397.1 GCA_007125545.1 Thermoflexales bacterium
ACATCATCGACCGGGGCTGTGGCCAAGGCTGAAGAGGGCGCTGCAAAGGGCAGGGTGCCCAATACCAGCGCGAATAACACCAGTGTGTTAAACCATTTCATTCGCATGTGCTTCTACTCCTTGTGGTTGTGGCAGGCGTTGTTACAGGATGCGCTAGGTTGTGTTGTGGAGTTCAAACGCTATGGATATCTGGACATGACTCCCTTCTCCGATTTGGCTGAGATATACAGACACGCCGGAGCGCCATCACGCGTCCGCTCCAAGCGATCTAGAAAGAGTAAACATGAAGCTCACCGTGAACATCAGCCGATCCAGGCCGCTTACGAGACTGAAGCCGTTCCAAGCAGCCCCCACTCGGAATCGTCTACGATATGGAGAACATCATATCACGGATGCGCGCAATTTGCAATATATAAGTGATAGAAATAGACTAAAAACCCCAAGCATTCCATCGAAAGGTCCAGCACCGTGAGGCTGCTTGACCGCCGGTTGGACGGTACTATAGTAGACGGCAGCAAACGTGAACCGTCATAGAAAGGCCCGAATTCGCCCACGTCCTACTCCCACACACCCAGGAGGGGAAAGCGAGAACCCTATGAACAAGATTCGCATCGGCCTCTACGGCACCAATGGCCATCAGATTCAGCGTCGGCTGGTCGACCATCCGCTCGGCGAGTGTGTCGCAACAGCGGCCTTCCACAACGGCGCACTTCCCGAGCCACTGCAGCAGGAGTCCCGTATCACGCACTATGCAACGCTCGACGAGCTGCTGGCGGACGAGCGGATCGACCTCGTCTCGCTCTGCTCCCCAAGGCGGCGCGACCAAGCGCAGGAAGCGATACGCTGCCTGGACGCGGGCAAACACGTCTACGCCGAGAAGCCCTGCGCGATGACCGAACCCGACCTGGACGCCATCATCGCGACGGCACACAGGACCGGTAAGGTCTTCCACGAGATGGCGGGCACGGCGTTCGTACAACCTTACCTGGCAATGCGGGAGCTGGTCCAGGCGGGCACCCTGGGCACGGTCGTCCAGGTGCTCGCGCAGAAGTCTTATCCGTACCACGACCGGCGCCCAGAGGACGAGGACATCGACGGCGGGCTACTGCTCCAGGCCGGCGTGCACGCGCTACGATTCATCGAGCACGTCGCGGGTATCAAGGTTAGTGAGATCTGGGCGGTGCAGACGCAGCTCGGCAACCCCGGAGCGCCGGATCCGGCAGCCCCAGGGGGGCTGCGTATGGCGACCTCGATGATGATACGGCTCGTCAACGGCGGCGTCGCCAGCGTCATCTGCAATTACCTCAATCCGCCCGCCTTCGGGGTCTGGGGCAACGAGCACCTCCGCATCTTCGGCACCGAAGGGTTCGTGGAGTCGGTGGACGGCGGCGCGCGCACCCGGCTGGTGCTGAATAACGAAGATCGCGGCCCGCTGGGGCTTTCCGGTGGCGCGGACTACCTGGATATGTTTCTGGCCTCGCTGGGGGGCTCCGCGCCGATGCCGTTGGCCTTGGAGGACGAGGTCCACCCCACCCGCGTGCTGATTCGTGCGCGGGCAGACGCGATGGCACGATAGACGAAGAGGGAGACTGACATATGAATATGACCCCACGGCAGCGCTTTCTTGCGACGATGCACTTCGGGTCTCCGGACCTCGTTCCGCTCACGCCGGGCGGTCCGCGAGAATCGACGCTGGCAGCCTGGCAGCAGCAGGGGCTGCCCGAGGACGTACGCTGGCACGAGCACCTCTGGGACCTCCTGGGCATTCCAAGAGAGATCACGCAGCCGCAGATCAACCCGGGTGTTTCCTTTATTATGATCCCCACCTTCGAGGAGAAGGTGCTGGAACACCGGGATGGCCACTATATTGTTCAGGATTGGATGGGCGCGATTACCGAGATCGCCGACACTTACGACTACACCTATATCCGCAGCGCCAAAGACTTCGTCACGCGGAAGTGGCACAGCTTCCCTGTCAAGACGCGCGCGGACTGGGAAGAGAAACTCAAATGGCGCTATGATCCGGGCGCGCCGGAGCGGTTTCCTGAGGACTTTGAGGCCCGCTGTACCGCCCTGCGGCAAAGAGACTATGTGTTCGGGCTCTCCTTCAGTGGCGCCTTCTGGCAGCTCCGCGAGTGGTGCGGCATGGAAGGGCTGTGCATCCTTATGGCCGACGAGCCCGAGTTTGTCGAGGAGATGATCGGCTTCTGGACGGATTTCGTGCTCAAGACGCTGGAGCCGCTGCTCCGCCTGGCGCCACCCGATCACATCGTCGTGAACGAAGATATGGCCTATAAGCTTCACAGCATGATCTCGCCGAAGATGGTGCGCCGCTTCCTGATGCCGGCGTGGGAGCAGTGGATCGCGGCGATCAAGGCGGCCAACCCCGAGGCGGTGGTAGAGGTGGACTCGGACGGCTACAATGGCGAACTGATTCCGCTCTGGATCGAGGTGGGTTTCGATGCCTGTTCACCGTTGGAAGTGGCGGCGGGCAACGACATTGTCGCGTTCCGGCGCCGCTACGGCGACCAGATCGCGTTTCGGGGCGGCATCGACAAACGCGCACTGGCCAAGGGCGGGGACGTGATGCGCGCCGAGCTCAAGAGAGTCGTGCCCCCGCTTCTCGAAAGCGGCGGCTATATCCCCAGTTGCGACCACGGCGTTCCGCCTGATATTTCGTGGCCCAACTTCATTGCGTATACGCGGCTGTTGGCGGAGATGACAGGGTGGCTCTAAATTGTTACAGTTTTGGTTTTCAGTTGGCGAGTGTCGGATCTCGATCGATGAAATCGGACTATGCGTTCCCCTGTAGGCGCGTGGTGGGATACAGATTGTAGGAGCGGATCGACTCAATGCTATCTTCGATGTCGGCTCACGAGCGATTGGTTGCGGCGCTGACAGGCGCCCAGGTAGACTATCTGCCCTTCAGCCCCTTCCTCGCCTATGTATGGGATAGTTTTCCTCAGGCGATTCGGAAAGAAGGCCAGCTCGCCTTCCACCGGCGTACCGGCGCGACGCCG
>SLDA01000357.1 GCA_007125545.1 Thermoflexales bacterium
ACGTAATCGTGAAGCTGGCAGAGGGCGATCGCACCCAGAAGCGATACACCCAGATCGAAGGCTCCCAAGGCATATTCGCTCCAGCCGTGGGTGCGGTCATCGAGGAACCCCTCCATCATAGAGAGGAGTAGGGCGACGACGACGCCCACGATCCGCCAATCGAAGGGGACAACCAGCAGCGTCACGACGGCGAGGATGGGGACAAAGATGATGCCCGCGCCGACCGGTTTGCCTTTGGCTTTGTTCCCATCGACGGCATGCACGCGCCCCCCATCGCGGGGCAGTTTGTGCCAGAGTTTGGGCAGAAGTAACAAGGTAGCGATGGCAGCGAGTGCTGTCCCCGTACTCGCCAGGAAGAGGTACGAGGTAAAGAGCCGAAAGGGCCCGAAAAATTCTGTTAGATACTCACCAAGCCAGGGTAACAACCGTACGGTCTCCTCTCAATGCATGTCTCAGCAACGCACTGCTGGAGGTTTCATGACTAGCAGCCACGTTATGCCGTCAGCCATTATACCAGAGAGTCGCCGGAGCCCCAGGTCACCAGTTTAGTAGCGGCGCCAATACGGCCGTGATCATCCCGGCGCCATTTTCGCGTCCGTGTCCGCGGGCGATGGCGCTTACGGTGTTGGCGGCGCAGCCGTGATGGCGACCGTCAGGTAAAGTGGCACGCGCCAACATAAAGGCGGTCCGCGCCAGATCGAGCGCGCGAATGGCCAGGGCCTCATCCCTGCGGATCTCGGCGACCGTCGCCAGTAGGATAGGGGCGTGACGTCGCGGCTGACCGTCCTCGAACCAGTTCGGCATATCGGAGCGCTTGCCGATCCCGTGCGGACGCTGCGGGCGGGACACGTCAGGCTCGATCCCCAGTTCTCGAATCGTGAAGGGATCGACAGTGCCGGCTGCGGCTTCGTAGGCCGCAGTAACCCTCTCGTCGTAGCGCGTGCTGTCCGTCATCCGGCGGTACGTGCGGACTGCATCCACTGCCGCGCCGGCGTCCGGGTCTTCGAACTGTGTCACAAGCACATCCAGCAACCGCTCTGTCGCCTGGAGAAAGGCATTCTCGCCCGTGGCTTTCCAAAGTGCAAGTAGCGCGCCGCTCCCGTTGGAGGCGAGCACATTCTCCGTCCGGTCGACATCATCATCCAGGTGGCCTGCCATGCCGGCGAAGTTACGGTAGGCGATCTCACTCGCCCCGCTCAGTTCGTAAACAGGCCCGTCCGGCAGGAGCCCCATCGGTATCTGGTCTTGCTCCAGGAGCGCCCGGGCCCATCTCTGCCCGTAGGCCGCGGCGAAGTCGAGATAGTGCCGGCCACCCCCCATCTCATGCGCCAACAAACAGAGGTTGACGAAACGCAGGTGATCGGGGATATTCAGCTCCATACCCGGATCGGTGCGCACGACCGTGGTGCCCAGGTACATAGAGCGGAAGAGGCCGGTCGCTCCGTCGATCCACGGTGGGATTCCCGCGCTGTCGTCGGGAATGTGTTCTGCAGCGTCAAGGAGGGCTGCACGCGTCACCTCGTTCGTCGGGTCGAGCCGGTGCATCATCGACAGGAACAGCTCGAAATGCTCGGTGCCGTGGTGTGCTTCCTGCTGTCGCCAGTAACCGTGGTACCACTGGTCGGTCGCCGCGAAATGCGCATGTATCCGATCTCGCGTTTCCTTAAGAAAGGCCATCGCCCGAACATCTCCACGCGCTTCGATGTACGGTGCCCAGCTCGTCGTGTACGTTGCTTGGTCGTGTATGTCGGTTGCCGGTGCGGGCGCGTAGCGGTCTATGCAGTCGCGAACCCAGTCTCCCACAGCGTCGAGGAAGCGGTCCTGTGCGCCGGCCATATCAGTTGAGGGTAGGATCAGGCGTGTGATCATAAAGGCTCCTTGTTTGCCGATCTAGATGAGGAAAAGGCGCCGAACACTCCCGGCTCTCAAGGGGTGAGGAGCGGGCGCACTTCCAGTCCCTCGAAGCGCACTTGCCCTTCCTGGCAGTAGCAGAAGAGACAGCTGCCGTCCTGCTCCGGCAGCCGGTTAACCAGACAGCGGCGCCCGTCGATGCTCACATCGATGATGCCACCCTGCGCGATGATATCGAGGTCGAAAGGCCGGTCGATGCCATCGACTGCGGACAGCTCGACATCGTGCAGGCTTACAGTGCCGGTGTGAGGTCGAAAGCGCAGCATGTAACCTCCGGAGAAGTTGCCCGTGCCGCGAAGACGTAGGCCAAACTCAGCGGTGTGTGGCGCCGGAATCACTCGCACTTTGATGTGTAGATCCTGGGGTAGATCCAGTAGCGCGCCGGCAGCAATTCGCCGTGGTGCCGTCAGGTCAAAGCTTCCGCGTGTGCCCTCGCCATACGCTACGCCCTCCGTCAGCGCGATCCGAGGCGACGCCAGGACAT
Organism: Thermoflexales bacterium; assembly: GCA_007125545.1. Lineage (GTDB taxonomy): Bacteria > Chloroflexota > Anaerolineae > B4-G1 > SLSP01 > PWVB01. The sequence goes on from SLDA01000357.1 coordinate 2,396, forward strand.
CGCCCGACGCCGGAATCATCTCCGGTGGGAAACGGGTCCCGAGTGTGCCGTTAGGGTGCTGGACCAGTTCGCGAAAGAGCAAGTGCCCGCCCCACTGAAACGCGCCTCCGTCCCGGTCGCCTTCGCGTGTGCCGATCCAGGCTACGCCGATACGGCGACCGGCACCGAAGGGTGCCGTTTTCATAACGGCTGCCCGCGGGCTGTCCAGAATGTCTACGGCTGGGCGCATCCACGCCGCCGGGAGGACCGGCGTGCCCACCGGCGGCGTGCGTATCATCCGGTAGTGAGTGGTGAGGCCGTGGCTGAAGAGTAAGTAGGTCCATCCATTCCACTCAAAAAGGTCGGGGCACTCCGGCGCGCCTGGATAGGGAGAGAGAAGCCCGGGCTCGCCCTCCTCCCACCGGCGCAGATCCGGGGAGCTAAGGTGGGCCAGGTATCCTCCGTACCCCTCGAGTTCGGGTGTTGCCTGCATCGCGGTAACCAGCATGTGAAACTGCCCGGTCGCCGGGTCGTGAAAGACGCAGGGATCGCGGTAATGGTAAGGCGAGGTGTGCGTGCCGGGCGATGCCATGGGGGTGGGGGCCTGCTTGGTGAAGTGAATACCATCCTGGCTTATCGCCAGATCCAGGACCTGCTTGTGATCCCGGTGGCGCGTGGCGTAGAAGCCATAGAATACGCCTCTGTGAACGAAGGTGGAGCCGGTGCAGATCGACCCCTCCCACGGTTCGGTGATCGGGATGGCAAGGGGATGGTGCTCCCAATGGACGAGATCGCGGGTGGAGGCGTGGGCCCACTGGTGCCCACCTAGCCCACCCAAACTCCGGTGGTGGCCCCGATCGAGCAGGTAGAACAGGTGGAAGACACCGTCGTGCGCGCAGGGCATTGCGTCGCCCGCGAAAGCATCAGGTTCGGCCGGCTTGAAGTATTGCACGGTGGTCCTCTTACCCCAGCAGCTCCGCCACGCGCATCGCGTTGACCGCGTTCTGGAAAGTCGAGCGGGTGGATAGACCGGCGCAGGCGCGCGTGAAGAACTCGTGGTACTCGCCGACGATGCCCACGCGTACGATCTCCGGCCGGGTGACCTCCTGTTCGATGATCTCCTGGCTCTCTCCACGGGAGATGAGTATTCGTCCGGGGTTCGACCCGAGCGGCCCATCCAGGTAGGCCGACTGGGTGCTGCTGTGGACCTCGAGCTGCTCGACGGAGCTCCCCGAGCAGGGGAAGACCTTCAGCAGGCCGCGTAGATCGCCGGGAAAGGTGAGCTGCGCAATCCGGTTCCAGCACTCCTGACTCGGATTTTGGAAACGCTCGACGGTCACGGTCGTAATCTCGCCGAAGCAGTAGATCATAAAGTTGATCCAGTGAATGCCGGTGCCGACCATAAAAGCTGGATCGAGGCGCTGGTGACGGAGAAAGTGGCCTTCGACAAAGTAGATCCTGTCCATATCAGCGACGATCTGCTTGAAGGTGTTGTTAAGTGGCGCGAAGCGGCGGTTGAAGGCCAGGACATGCGGAACCTGGACGAGTTCGCCGAGTGCCTCAGCCTCTGCGAGACTAATGCCCGGGGGTTTTTCACTGAAGAGCGGTAGCCGCCGGGCAGCCACTTGCTCTATCACCGACTTGGCTGCGTGGGGGGGCACGGCGACGGCAATCGCGTTCACGCTCGAGTCCTCCAGCAGCGCATCGAGGTGGGGGTAGACAACCTCGAAGCCGACCCGCTCGGCGGCATCGCGGGCTGCCGCGAGCTCGAGGCTGGCGATGCCGCGCAGGTTGAGAGTGATCCCCGCCTCCTCGGGTAGCGTCTTGACGAGATGTTGCAGGACCGGGAAGTGCTGCCGCCGAGCCCACGGCCCGGTGCCAACAAAGGCGAGATTGATCTGTCTTTCAGTCATAGGGGCGTCGCCTAGGGGGTTGGCCCGGCTGCAAGCGGGGGCAGCACGTGTCTCAGATAGGCGATAGATTTGCGGGTACCTTCGCGAAAGTCGCCCGCGCCCTCGAACTCGCTGTAGACCGGTCCCCGCCATCCCCGTTCGACGAGGTCGTGCAGGAGTTGCGCCAGTGGAAGTTCACCCTCACCCGCGGGTACAAAGTCGAAGCCCTCCCCGGTCCACGTCCCGTCCTTGATGTGCACGCTGACCACGTAGGGCAGCACCGCCGCGAAGTCGGCTTCGACTTGGGCCGCATCGTGCCCGGCCCACGCGAAGTTGCCCGTGTCGAGCGTGAAGCCGAGATTGTGGGCGCCGTTGCCGGACAGCGTGACCTCTCTGACGAGCTCGACCAACGCGGGTCCGTCATTGATCAGGCGCCCGTGGTTTTCAATGCCCAACGTGACGCCCAGCGCCTGTGCCTGTTCGCAGGCCTGCCGGAAGCCGGCGACGATGCTGGGACGTACGGCGTCCAGATCGATACCGGCTTTCACGTCACCGGTGAAGGCGCGCACAATCGGCACGTTCATCTGCGCTGCGGCGCGACAGGTTGTCATCAGTTGCTCGATCTCTGCCTCCAGCCGCGCGCCGTCCTGCTGTGCGAAGTCGCAATAGCCGCTGAGGCTGTGGATGGCAAGCCCACAATCGCCCGCCCAGGCCAGCACCTGCGGAATCGTTTCGGAGTTCAGCGCGATACCGTGATGGCGTTCGGTATTGCCGTTGATCTCGACACAGGTGCCGCCCATCGCGGCAAGCTCCTCAAAGACCTGCGGTAGTGGGGTGCCGCTCCATCCCAGACTCACGGCTCCGATAGAAATATCCTCGAACTTCATGTGGGCAGCCTCCTTCTGGCTAAGTGTGAAGTGCTCCCTCTTTCAAGGGCGCGAAGCTATGCTTCTTCTTGTAACCGCCGGCTTGCGGCTGCGAAGCGTTCATAGACTGCGAACGCGGTGTCCATAAAGAGCTGCAGATTCTCGGGCGCAACCTCGCGGTCGTAGCGGTAGACAATCAGCGCATCGCCGGATCCTTCAACACACAGGTTGTAGTGGGGTACGGCTCCGTTGCCGCCCTCGAAGAACTGCAGCACGGACTCGTCAAAGAGCGCGCGAACTTGGCTGCGATTCGGCCCCTGGACGTGCATCATCTGGTTGAAACTCGGATGGCCCCTGAAACTGACCCCCGCCGTTCCCTGGAGCAGCTCCCGGGTCGTACGATCCTGAATGTGAGCGACCATGCGTTCGAAAACGCTCTCGGGCATGACACCGAAACCCGGAAGATCGAGTTCGGCAGAGGAGAGCCGGATCACAGTCTGGCGCCAGTGGCGCACGTAGCGACCCTGGGGCATCGTGAAAACATAGTCGAAGAGAGCGATACCGACGGGCGTGCCGTTGTGCGTTCGCTCCCCTTCCATCACGGTGACGACATCGCCACTCCTCCCCTGCGCGAAAAGCAGGAAGTGGGTGACATTGCGCAACACCCGGGACGCCGCGATCTCCTGAGCCGAAGGCGCCTTCCTACCCGGGCCTACATTGCCGGATCCGCTCCCCTCCGGACGGCGCAGCCCCAGCTTCTCGGCTTCCGCCTGGAGTCTCCTGCTCCGGGCTTGTACACGTTGATCCTGGATCCACGCCACGACCAGGACGGTGACAACTATAACCACAACCGCAATGACGATCGGCATACCCGATCCCTCCTCCAAAAGTATCGTACCACAACCGGACCGCGCGTGTTCTGACACGCAACATCCCGTCCGCTCTGCCCGGACCGCGGACGTCCCGTCCGCTCTGCCCCGGACCACGGACGTCCCCGTCCGCTCTGCCCCTCGGATCGCGGACATCCCGTCCGCTCCCCCGGGCCGCGAGGCGCTCACTCCCTGCGCACGCGCTCCACGAAAGCCCGAATATTATCGGCGGGTGTGCCCGGCGGAATGTCACAGCCACTGCTCGCAACCCAGCGTCCCGGCAGCCGCGCTTCCCCCTCACCGCCAAGCTTGCTCACGAGCGCCCTTGCGGCGGCTTCCACCTCCGCCGGTGTCCCGAAGCGGAAGACGCTGCTGGGATCGAGGTTGCCGCGCAGCGTGATCCGTCCCTCCGCCAGAGCCAGGGCCCGTTCGACGGGCACCTCGTGATCGATATCCATCCACGTCACGCCCGTGCGAATCACATCCTCGAAGATGGGAGCGACATTGCCGCAGATGTGCAACCCCACAGTCGTCCAGCCTGCCGCCTTGAGCCTTCCCACAAGCCTTTCGTGGCGGGGTTGAACCAAGCTGCGATAGAGGCGTGGCGAGATGAAGTTCGGCGAGCAGGTAGCCTCGCCCAACATCAGGCCATCTGCACCGCTATCGAGCAACCAAACGCCGAGCCTGCCGGCCAGGTCGGTAGTGAAATCAAGGACCCGGGATACAGCCTCGGGGTCGGTCACGAGCGAGATGAGCAGCGGCTCCACGCCACAAAGTTGTGACGCGATCAACAGCGGGCCACGCAGCGTTGCGAGCACGAAAGCCTCCGTCCCGATGGCGTCGACGGTTCGCGTTACCGCATCAAAGAAGAGGGGCAGCCGGCCCGCAGACGCGGGCAGTAGCTCCGCGGCTCGCGACCAGAGCGCTTCGAGTGCTTCGTCGTTGGTTGGGTCGGGAAGGAGCAGTTCGCGGAGGAGGGGTGCGCCGTCCTCAGGTTGGTCGACGGCTGCCCCCAATGCCTCCACTTCCCCCGTGACCCCCAACGAGAGCTGGACGCCATCATAGCCGAAGGTCCGGTAGCCCTTGACGATCACGCTCGCCATCTGCGCTCCGGAGGTGAAGTACGCATCCGTGGGGACCCCGAAGAGCGGCGGCAGCCCGCTGTGCAGAATAGGCAAGCAGGGCAGTCGCTCCTGCGATTGCCCTGCCATGGCAGCCAAAACCCGTGCTTTGCCGTTCATCGGTCGTCTGTCGTCCGTGACTATTCCACGCCGAGCGCTCGCAGGTTCTCGTAGCTGATCTTGAGACTCTCGAAGGGATCCCGGCGGCAGATATCCTGTTCGATGGCATACCACTCGATATCGGCGTCCTCGCAGGCCTCCAAAATGCCGGGCCAGTTCAGGTTGCCCTCACCGATTTCCGCCATCGCCTGCTGGCCTTCGATGATGACCATATCCTTGAAGTGGATGACGGGCATACGTCCGGCGAGCTTGTCGATCCAGCCGATGACGTCGCCGCCGCCGTGCTGCACCCAGTAGGTGTCGAGTTCTGCCTGTAGATAGCGCGGATCGCTCTCCTCGTAGATAATGTCGAGCCCGGTACGGTTGCCGAAACGGGCGAACTCGAAGCTGTGATTGTGATAGCTGAAGGTCAACCCGGCATCCGCCAATTTCTTGCCTATCAGGTTGGCATCGGCTGCGAAGAGGGCGAAGGCCTCCGCCGTTCCCGGGCTGCGATAGCGCGCCGGCATGCTTCCAATGGCGACATTCGGACAATTCCAGAGTTTGTGCTGGGTAACCGCGGCGTCGATCTCCTCCTGAAGGTACTCAAAGCCGACGTGGGTGATGACGACCTTGAGCCCCATCTCATCTAGCACCTCTTTGACTTCCCGGTGGGGGATCGGGCCGATCGCGGAAATCTGAACGGCGGTATAACCGATGTCCCGGATCTTCTGCATACTGGTGCGGAAATCCTCCGGCGTCTGCGTAAACTCCCGAATCGTGTAAAGCTGTGCGGCAAGTTTTCGATCAGGCATATGCGTGACTCCTTTCCAGCGGTAGGGGTCTGGATACCCCGCTATTGAGAGTGGCTCAAGTTCACAGAATGAGCAGAGCGTCAGGACGGTAGGGCTCGGTCCAGGCCTTGAGTATCGCGGCGTCCTCCAGGAACTGCTCGGGGGTGTCGCCGTGCACGAACTCCAGCAGGGCATAGTGATCATCCTCGGACTGCCCGAGGATCTCGAAGTACCGGTGCCAGGCCTCGGCCATCCGGGCCAGGGGAGCGCGCTCCGTCCCGTCTATGCCTGTGCCGGCATCGTCGCCCTTCATCGGTTGCCAACTGATGACGTGCACGTTGGCGAGCCAGGGCAGAAGTGCTTGCAGTCCCTCCAGATTCTCCTCGATGGAGAGGGTGGGGGGCTGCCAATAGGTCTTGACGGCATCATGATCGACGGCGTTCAGTAGTTTCAGAGCCGAGTCGTACGTATCTGTGAGCGTGTTACCGTGAAATTCGTAGGCCACAGACAGACCCTCCTGATCCGCTTGGTCGCCGATGCGGAGTGAGTCGCTGACGACACGGTCCCAGTACGCCTCGTCGGCTTCCGCCGAACCCCGTGTGCCCGCCCAAACCCGGATGATCGAGGCCCCGAGGGCGTTGGCAGCCTCCACGACGGCGGTGAAGGAAACAGAGTCGGGGTGGCCCACACGATAGTAAGAGCCGTACGAGGGCATGCGGAGTCCTGCGTTGAGCGTCATCTGACGTACTGCGCGCGCGGTGAGTCGGTCTCCGTGCGGCACGTGGATATCACCACCCCACTCGATGGCGTCAAGGTGCGCCTGGCGGACGAGATCGACGATGTTCTGCGGCTTCAATTGACGGAAAGTAACGGACACCAATCCTGTGTTGATCATGGCCTCTCCTTTCGATCCTATCGTCGATCTAACTCCCTCGTATCTTAGTACAATCCGTTGGTTATGCAACGGTATGGGTGTTTTCGGCAGAACCAGGGCGAATAGCCGGGTCGCTAGCCGTGATCGCGCTTCCGCCGGGACGGGAATAGTACATATTTACTATTGCGTTCTTCTATATCCTGTTATATACTATGCTTGGTTAGAGAGGGGATTTCACTTCAATGGAGATTGAACCTCTCATTCTCACTCTGACGCGTGGCGGAATCCAACGACGTAACGAGAGGGCAGTCGGGGCCTGGTTATGCTCGGAATGGATTGCGCCACTGTTGTTGTCAGGCCAAAGTGTGGTGCTTGTCGCTGTACAGCGGGTTTTTCAACGTACAACCTATGTGGTCTAGGTAGAGAGGGGGGGGAGTGTCGCAGTCCAAAGTGATGGTAGTTGCACTAGATGGAGCAACGCCCGAGCTCCTGGAAGTTTGGGCGCAAGCGGGGTACTTACCGACCCTCAAGCGCCTGATGGATCAAGGCGTCTATGGTTCTCTGCGTTCCACATTTCCCCCGTTGACCGGTCCGGCATGGAGTTCCTTTATGACAGGGAAATCGGCCGGACATCATGGGGTGATGGAGTTTTTCCGTCCACAGGCCGGTTCTTACCAACAGGTTCTCAATAGCCGTCTCGACATCGACGGGAAATCACTCTGGCGCATCCTCAGTGACGCAGATCACTCTGTCGGTGTTGTGGGGGTGCCTCTCACGTATCCTCCCGAGCCTGTGAACGGCTGCTTGATCACGGGACTGCTCACGCCGCCGGATGCGCGCGACTATGCTTATCCACCCGATCTGCTGCAGGAGCTGGAAGCGCAGTTGGGTCCTTACCGGCTGCGGCACGATGAGAAGTACCACAAATCTAATCCGCATCCCTTTCTTCAGGAGCAGGGAGAGATCCTGGAATACAATCTCAAGACGGCACTCTACCTGATGGAGCACAAGCCCTGGGACTTCTTCATCATCCACTTCTACGGTTCCGATCGCATTCAGCACGAGTTCTGGCATCTGCTTGATCCTGATCATCCGCAGCATGATCCTGAAGAGCGCGCGCGGTTGGGTAACGTCGTGCTTGATTTCTACCAGCGGTTGGATGGCGCCCTCGCGAGCTTGGAAGCAGCCCTCGATGAAGACACCGTGCTAATTGTGATGTCGGACCACGGATTTGGTCCCATCCACCAGTTCTTCAATGTCAACAGTTGGCTGCTGAAGCAGGGATATCTCAAGCTGAAACCGCATGTGGTCACGCGTGCCCGGCGGCTCCTCTTCGAGTTGGGAGTCAACTACTCCGTGGCAGCTCGTTGGCTGCTGAAGTTTGGATTGGGACGGCGGGCTGCTTCCGTCGGTCGCGCGCGACGCGAGATGCTACAACGACGTATGTTCCTCTCGCTCGACGACGTGGACTGGTCCCGAAGCCGCGCCTATAGCCTGGGAAACTTGGGACAGCTCTATGTGAATCTCAGAGGTCGCGAGGCGCAGGGGGTCGTGGAGCCGGGAGCGGAGTATGAGGCACTCCTGGAGGAGCTGTCACAGGGACTGCGCGCTCTGGTCGACCCCGACACCGGTCGGCCCATCGTAACCCAGATCTTCAGGCGCGAGGACGTCTATGCCGGGCCATACGCAGCCGCTTCGCCGGATCTCGCCTTCCTGACCCACGATATGGTCTATAAGCCGATGGGGCTATCGGATTTCCCGTCTCCGCGCACCTTCGAGCCGGTCTATGGCTCAACGGGGCACCACCGTATGGATGGCATTCTGATCTGCCGCGGTGAAGGTATCTTCCGGGAGGGTGCGTCGATTGAGGGCGCGCGTATTCAGGACCTGGCGCCGACAATCCTTCATCTTCTGGGCGTGCCCATTCCCCAGGAAATGGATGGTGTGGTTCTTTCCGACCTGTTCACGGAGGCTCTGGGGGCTCAGGAACCGGTGATTGCAGCCCCAGTCGATCCCGCGCTTGATGAGGGAAAGCCCGGCTATACAGATGATGAAGAAGCAAAGCTTATGGATATGCTGCGACGGCTTGGATATGTGACCTAGTGATGCGGAATCTCTGGGCAGGCTGTGGCCCGGAAGAGCGGTGGGGCGTGGTTGCTATATCTCTATTATTGGATTGGAAAGAGGGGGCGGGCGATGCTAGGAAGAAGAGCTGATTCTATAGATACACTCTCGTGGCCGAAGGAAACGGCGCAACCGAGAGTCTTGATCGTAATGCCGGCGTATAATGAAGAGGCCAATATCGGCGCCGTCATCAACAGCGTGCGGCAGTTGCTGCCGGGCGCCGACGTGCTCGTTGTAAATGATGGCTCTCGTGATGCCACCGCTTACGTCGCGGCGGAAGCTGGAGCGATCCTTGTTTCTCACCCCTATAACTTGGGATACGGGGCTGCTTGCCAGACCGGGTTTAAGTATGCGTGTCGTCACA
>SLDA01000284.1 GCA_007125545.1 Thermoflexales bacterium
GGATGCCGTCATGCTGCTGACCGATGCGAACTCGGTCCCGACACCTACGCGCAACGCGCTTGCCGGGAACAAGGCCGCGATCGACAAGGCCACCTTCTTCGGTGGCGATGCTGCGGTGCCGCCTGCGGTGCGAAACACCGTGAACGGCTTGATCGAGTAGAAGAGCGCGCACTGCGTGCGCCGCGACGCGATTCGGTGCGACCGGCGCACGTCGACGCACCTGCGCACAACGGGACCCGCTGCTTCCACAGGGCGGGTCTTGTTGACTATGATTAACATCGGTTGTAGGTCTCAACGATCGGGAAGAGGGGGAGACGTATGAGCGGCACGGGGAACCGACGTGCAGTACCCACCATGCTTCGCACCTACAGGTGGAGTCGGGGGAAACGGGTGGGCCGATCCTTGCTGACACGCACGCTGGCTCTTCTCTTGTGCGTACTTCTTGTTGCACCGCTGCACAGCGTAGCGAGCGCTCCGGTCGCAGTCGCGGCAGGGGGCGATACCCGGATCGTGCCGGCCAGCGACCACGGATGGGTGTGGCAGAACCCGCTGCCGCAGGGGAACCTGTTGCGGGACATCGATTTTGCGGACGCCGACAACGCGTGGGCGGTCGGCTGGGCGGGCACGATAATGAGGACCACCGACGGTGGTCAGACCTGGGAGTGGCAGGACTCCGGTACCAGAGTCAGGCTCGACGGCGTTCACTTCCATGACGCCCAGACCGGCTGGGTGGTCGGCGAGGGTGGAGCCATCCTGAAGACGACTGACGCCGGCGACACGTGGACGAGCAAGCCCTCGGGCACGACCAACCTTCTCGAAGCGGTCTACTTCGTCGACGCCGACACCGGTTGGGTATCGGGGTCGAACGGCACCATTCGCAAGACGACCGACGGCGGCGAGACGTGGGACTACCAGTGGGCCGGGGGAACGACCCAGGGTCTCTCAGGACTCCACTTCGCCGACGAGGACAACGGCTGGGCGGTCGCGTGGGCCGGCACCATCATCAGGACGACCGACGGCGGGGATACGTGGATCACCGCGGAATCGGGGACCACGAGGAATCTGCTCTCGGTCCACTTCGCCGATAAGGACACCGGGTGGGTGACCGGAAGCGCGGGCACCATCCTGAAGTCTACGGATGGCGGGGTGTCGTGGGAGGAACAGGAGTCCCACACCAGTGTCGGCCTGTGGGCGGTCCACTCCGCCGATGAGGACACCGTCTGGGTCTCTGGCAACGAAGGCACCGTCCTCAAGACGACCGACGGTGGCGCTACGTGGTCGGCTCAGAACCCCTCGGCCACCCAGCTTCTCTCGATAAGGTTCGCCGACAAGAACGTCGGTGCCGTGGTCGGCGCGGGTGGCGAGATCATCGTGACGACCGACGGCGGGGGTACGTGGACGCGGTACACGTCAGGATCCCTGAACCAGATCAACGGCATCGATTTCATCGATGAGGTGACTGGGCTGGCGGTTGCTGGTAGCGGGGGCATACTGAAGACCGTCGACGCCGGAGAGACCTGGACCGTCCAGGATCCAGGAACGGATGAGTACCTCACAGACATCCACTTCCCTGACGCGTACACCGGATATATCGTCGGGTGGAGGGACACGATTCTCAAGACGATCGACGGCGGGGACACCTGGACACCCCAGGAGACTCCTGACGAGGAGTGGTTGGCCGCCGTTCACTTCGTCGATGCCGAAACCGGTTGGGCGGTTGGCAGGGACGGGGCGATACTCAGCACCGAGAACGGTGGGGGCGCCTGGACAGCGCAGCAGTCCGGGCACCCGGGATGGCTCAGAGACGTGCACTTCGCAGATGCGAACATCGGTTGGGCTGTCGGAGACGACGGCACCATCCTGAGCACTGTTGACGGCGGTGACACGTGGGACTCACAGGACTCCGGCACCAATGAGGGGCTCAGTACCGTGCACTTCGTCGATTCCGAGACCGGCTGGGCGGCTGGATGGAGGGGCACTCTCCTCAAGACGGACGATGGCGGCTCGACATGGGTCGCACAAGATCCCCAAACAGCAGATGAGATCAACTGCGTGTATGCACTCGACCACGACGTTGCGTGGACGGTCGGCTGGAGCGGGCAGATCCGCAAGACCATCGATGGCGGGCTTAACTGGCTGATCGAGGACTCGGGCACGAGTTCTTGGTTGATCGCAGTTCGGTTCATCGATGCGAATACCGGTTGGGCAGTGGGGCAGTCTGGCACGATCATCCATCAAAGTCCGCACACGATCACCGCCTCGGCGGGCCCGGACGGCTCGATATCCCCTGAGGGAGCGGTGTCCGTGGGCCACGGCCAAAGCCAGACCTTCACGGTCACTCCTGATGCGGGCTATCGGGTCGACACGGTGCTCGTCGATGGAGAGCCGGAGACGCTCACCGGTGACACGTATGCCTTCGAGAACGTGACCCGGGACCACACGATCGATGTGACCTTCACCGTGAAGACCTACACGCTCGCCTACACTGCGGGCCCCGGCGGCACGGTCGTAGGCGACCTCTCACAGACGGTCGCCCACGGGGGAGACGGCACCGAGGTCACCGCTATCCCCGACGAAGGCTACACGTTCGTGAAGTGGTCCGACGGGCGTACCGACAACCCTCGTACCGACACCTATGTGACCGAGGAGATCACTGCGCAAGCTGAGTTCGTGCGCGACGCGCTCCCGCCCATCATCAAGGGCAACGACCGCTTCGCGACCGCCATCGCAGGCTCGAAGGCCGCATATCCTGATGGCGCGGATGCTGTCGTGATAGCCACCGGCGAACACTTCGCAGACGCCCTCGGCGGCGCCGGGCTGGCTGGCGCTCTCGATGCGCCGCTGCTGCTCACCCAGAAGGGTGCACTGCCCTCGGCGGTCGCAGCGGAGATATCGCGTCTTGGGGCTTCCAAGGTCTACATACTTGGCGGCGTCGGTGCGGTATCTGCAGATGTCGGACGCGCGATCGACCGGCTGCCTAAGGTCACGAGTGTCACCCGCATCGCTGGTTCCA
>SLDA01000373.1 GCA_007125545.1 Thermoflexales bacterium
ACGCACAATGTGAGCAAAGCTGCCGTGATCGCACCCATACCGCTCGCAAACGCCAGCCCGCCGACGCCGCCCTCCAATGCCGCGACGCGCTGCTCCAGCACATCGGTCGTTGGATTCATAATCCGTGTGTAGATGTTGCCGAATTCTTCCAGGGCAAAGAGCCGTGCGGCATGATCGGTGTCGCGGAAGACGTAACTCGTCGTCTGCCAAATGGGTACCGCTCGTGCACCTGTCTCATCCGGCGTGTATCCGGCGTGCAAAGCCAACGTGTCGAAGCCATCGTAGTCGTGTGTCACTGTGAACCCCCTCTGGTTAGTGAATCCTGACCGCCTCTACTCTTGATGGGTGATCGCGGTCCCCGAAACTAGCCTGCAGTCTATCAGAATACTTGCCATAGCTCGAGCGCCATATGATGAAGGCCCTGCCCCGCCAAATGGCGGGGGTCCCGCCGGCTAGGTCGCTATAGTCTCGCATTCCGTCCGCTCGATGGACTCCCTCTCTTGAGCGGGGCAGGGTACTTCCTGACAGAGATCCGGGAGCCTCGCGCTGATGACAGTGCCTTCATCAGGACGGCTCGTGACCTGCAAGCTCCCCCCAAGGTGCCGTGCTCTTTCTGATAAGCCCACCAGCCCGAAGTGTCCTGCGCGCGCATGGCCATCCAAATGCGGCCTTGGCTCAAAGCCGATCCCATCATCGGCGATCTGCAGCCAGACCCCCTCGCGATCGTAACGGACCGTGACCGTAATCTTATCGGCGTGCGCGTGTTGAAGCGCGTTATTCAGCGCCTCCTGCGTAATTCGGTAGGCTGCCAGCTCCACGTCCGGGGTCAGCCTCCGCGTGTCCCCTGCGACGGATAAGCTTACCTCGGCATCCGTACGGGCGTCGGCATTGTTGATGAGCACATCCAGGGCCGGAACAAAGCCCAAATCCTCCAGATAAGCCGGCCGAAGCGCGCCGATGATCCTGCGCAGGTCCTCTACGATGCGCACTTCCGCGGCGCGGAGCTGCTCGAGAAGCGCTTCCACGCCCTCCTGCTCGCCGCGCTCGATTCTGTGCTTGGCCATCTCCGTCCGCTGGCTCAACACAATCAAGCTCTGTACCGGGCCATCGTGGACCTCACGTGCCAACCGAGCTCTCTCCTCTTCCTGGCCCTTCGTGACGGCATCCAGATAGTCCAGCAGACCGGCCTGGTAGGCCTCCAACCGTCCCACCATCTCCTGCAAGCCTCGATGCAGGTCTTCAATCTCCGAAACGCCTGTGATGGGATGGTGAATGATGGCGTGGTTGCCCCAAGAAACCTCGTGGGCAGCTTTTGACAACTGCTGCAAGGGCCGGGCAATGGTACGCCAGCCGAAAGAGAGGATGATCAGCGAGAGCCCCGCGGCGGCTACCGCCGCGATCGGCCCCAGCTGTGAGAAGCGCAAGATCGGACCTAGTAGCTCGGCAACCTCGGAATCGACCACAACCCGCCAATCCGTACCCGCTACCGAGGAGAAGGTGAGGATCCTCTGATCTCCCACGTGGCCTCCAATGGTCGCCGCTCCCTCGGCCTGCGAAAGGACCGCGTGCATCCCCGGCTCGCCCTCGACGTTATCCGGAAGCCCCTCCTCGCTGGCAACCAGCAAGCGTCCTGCGCTATCGATAACGAACACCCGACCGGTGAGGTCCCCCCGCTCAACCGGGAGCCACTGCTGCAATCCTTCCCCATCCGCTGCTACCGTGCCGCGATCCAGCGCGTCCTCGAGACTGCCGGCCAGGACCCGCGCCAGAAGTTGATCCCGTTCGACGACAAAGTCGTGCATCTCCTCCTGGTGTAAGTACACGCCGGCAAGCGACAGGCCGATCACGATCAACGTGACCGGCAGGATCGTCCACAGGAGCAACTGCGCCTGCAAGGAGTGCAACCACTTGGTTAACGCTTGCCGCACGGCGACCTCACTCTACCACAATCCAGCCACGCTTGATCGCCTCGGTGACGGCCTCGGTGCGGCTGTTCGCACCGAGCTTCCCGTAAACGTTGGCCAAATGCCCTTGCACGGTGCGGTGACTGATCTCCAGCGCGCGACCGATCTCGCGGTTCGTCGCGCCCCTCGCCGCGAGCCGCAGGACGTCAATCTCCCGCTCCGTAAGGGACTCCACCTGTTCCGAAGCCCCATCCGGATGTTTCTGCGCCATCTGGCGGACAACCTTCGTGGCGACAGCTGGACTCAACGCGACCATCCCTTGGTGGACGTTGCGTACTGCCTGGATCAGTTCCTGTGCGGGGGCCGTTTTCAGGACGTAGCCGTCGGCGCCGGCGTGCAGCAGCGCCCGGATGTAGGGGTCGTCATCGTAGGCAGTAAGAACGAGCACCTTTACCTCGGGAAGGTACTGCTTGATGCGCCGCGTGGCCTCCAAACCGGTCACGTCCGGCATATTGATGTCCATCAGCGTTACATCCGGCTTCAACTGGTGAGCCAGGCGCACCGCCTCTGCGCCATCTCCGGCCTCGCCCACCACCTCGATGTCTTCGGTCTCCTCCAGGAACTGCCGGATCCCCTGACGCACAAGCACGTGGTCGTCAGCCAGGAGGACTCGGGTCCTGCCTCGCTCAGTATCGTCCCTCGATGTCATCTTGCCTCCCCCTCAGCCGCACAACAGGCATCACCGATGCCCTACCCAACACAATCCCCCATCGCCTAAGTATACCAGTTTGGCGCCGTTTCGGCGCCCCTTCTTGTCTTTTAGTGAGTGCGCGTCATTTTCCAGCACCACCCCTGCTCCAAAACCAGATCCGGCGCGCAGTCATCCGACACTGTGCCACCAGTCCTGCTTGCACTACGTGATGCGTCCGCCCCTCGTAGCGCAAGCAGCCTTGTAAGTACTCAGAAATACATGCCTCGATTTGCGCAGAAATCCTTACCCCTCCAGGAGGTGCGGAAGCGGTAGCTGCTGGGGTCCCAGACTGGCAACTCCCGCGGCTAAGCCCGTCAAATCCTCGCCGGTGAGGTGTTTGGCGGGTAGTC
>SLDA01000304.1 GCA_007125545.1 Thermoflexales bacterium
GCATATGGCCCACTCCTTTGTGCGCGGAAACTGGCCGAAGGAGGCCGAATCCGGGCCCATGCTGCTCACGAAGTCGTGCCACGACCTGGATTGGATCGCGTATGTGATGGACGAGCCGTGGCGTGACGTGACGTCTTTCGGCTCGTTGAAGCACTTCCGCCCGGAGGAGGCGCCCTTGGGGGCCGGAGACCGCTGTGTGACGTGTGCAGTGGAGTCTGCCTGCCCCTATTCGGCGCAACGGATCTATCTCGAGGCGCTGCGGCGCGGACATACCGGATGGCCCGTCAATGTGCTCACGTCCGATCCGACGCCGGCGTCGGTGCAGGCGGCTCTGGAAGAGGGGCCCTACGGGCGCTGCGTCTATGCTTGTGACAACGATGTCGTCGACCATCAGGTCGTCAACATCAACTTCGCCGGTGGCAAGACCGCGGCTTTTACGATGATGGCGTTTACGCAGATGCGCAGTCGGGAGACGCACATCTTCGGGACCCGGGGTGAACTGGTAGGAGATGGGCGCCACATCGAGCATTACGACTTTCTCACCGACACGACGGATCGAATCGACACCGAGGCGGATGAGGAGGGCACCGTCCTCGCGGGGCAGGGCGGAGGTGATCTTGGTCTTATGGATGCGTTCGTGCGCGCAGTGGCAATGCAGGACCCGGCCCACATCCTGACCGGCGCGGATGAGACGCTGGCGTCACACTTGCTGGTCTTTGCGGCAGAGCAGGCACGGCGCGAGGGGCGCGTGGTGAGTGCGGAGTAATCTATAAGCGGGGATGGTCTCTTTCAGTAAAGGAGTGTTGTATGCAGTTGTATTTCGTCAGACACGGACAATCTGAGAATAACCGGATGTGGTCCCGTACGGGCAGCTCGGAGGAGCGGGTGAGCGATCCGAAATTGACCGACGTGGGGCAGCGCCAGGCGGCGCTCGTAGCCGAGTTTTTGGCATCCTCCTATGAAGCTCCGGATGGCAGGCGCGCCACCCGTGGGTGGGACCCGCAGAATGTGGCCGGATTTCCGATCACGCATTGTTACACCAGCCTCATGGAGCGGGCGGTTGCAACCGGGCACGAGATTGCCGAGGCACTGGACCTGCCGCTTCAGAGTTGGATCGATATTCACGAGACAGGCGGCATGTTTTTGGAAGATCCTGAGACAGGGGAGCGTCTATCGAAGCCCGGCCTTTCTCGGACTTATCTTGAGGAGACGTATCCCCGCTTGGTCGTTCCCGAGTCCGTGACCGATGAGGGATGGTGGAACCGGCCTTTCGAGCCGGAAAGTGCGCGTCAGGAGCGTGCAGACGGTGTACTGGAGGAACTCCTGGACCGTCATGGTGATACGGACGATGGCGTTGTCTTTGTCAGTCACGGTGGCTTCTTCAACCATCTCCTACGCGCTGTGCTAAGTATTGACCAGCCCGATGAGGAGAAACTCTGGTTTGCGGCTAACAACGCCTCGGTGACCCGTATCGATTTCGTGAAGGGCCGGCGCATCGTCAACTACGTGAATCGCGTCGATTTCCTGCCCGGAGACTTGGTGACGTAGTCGGTGGAGCCGGCGGATAGGAGAGAGGGTATGACGAACTTGATGACGACGTCGGGACCGCTCACGTTGGCAGAGTTGCCGGGGATGATCCTGCCACACGAGCATATCTTTGTCGACCTACGCACGCCCGATCAGCTTGAATCGGAAGAGGTCGTCACGCCGTCCGCGGAGGAGGTCGTGGACCTGATGGCGCCGGAGTTGGTACGGGCCCGCGATGCAGGCATCGTGGCACTGGTAGAGTGCACGCCCGTGGGGGTAGGACGCCGTCCGGATGCGGTGTTAGCGGTGGCGGAGGCTGCCGGCCTGCCGGTGGTTATGCCTACCGGCGTTTACCGCGAGCCCTGGGTACCGGCTTGGGTCCAAACAGCCTCTCAGACCGCGCTGCGCGACTGGATGCTGGATGAGCTGCTGGAGGGAATCGGCGATACCGGCGTCAAAGCAGGGTGGATCAAGCTAAGCGCGGGGGATGACGGGATCACGCCCCTGGAGCGCAAGATCCTGCGCGCTGCTGCCGTCGCCGGAGCCGAGACCGGCGCCGTCATTGGGAGTCACACCATCAAGGGGCGCGTTGTGCTGGACCAGTTGGCCACGCTCGAAAAGGCAGGCCACACCGTGGATCGTTTTATCTGGGTCCATGCACACAGCGAACCGGATCTGGCCTATCACGAGGAGGTCGCGAATCGGGGTGGGTGGATCGAGTATGATGCCATCGGCAGCCAGATCGATGACGAGGTGTTCGTCAACCTGATCCTGCGGATGCTGGAACGGGGATTCGAGGACCAGCTTCTCCTGAGCCACGATCGCGGTTGGTACGACCCTGCGAAGCCGGGTGGCGGTGAGCCGCTCCCCTTCACCTACCTGAGCGAGGTCTTTCTGCCAAAGCTACGGTCAGCGGGTGTCGATGAGGGAACGGTGGATAAGTTGACACGGCTGAACCCATACCACGCGTTTGCGCGCTAGTCAGAAGAGGGGGCGGGCCAGAACAGCCCGCCCCCTTCGCGCTAAGATCAGTCGACGAGCGTGAAGCCGACGAGTCCCGGCGTGCACGCCGAGCCGGAACCGATGCCGGCGCCGGGGTTGATCTGACCGGCTTGGATCGAGGCGTGCCTGAACTCGCCGACCAGGGCGCCGCTGCCCCAGGATCCTTCATGGCGGATCAGCTCGGCCGCGACAAACCCGGTAACATGGTAGTAGTATCGGGAACTACCGGAAACCCAGCTATTGACGGGTTGCGGTCTGTTAGGACTGAAGATACTTTGCATCGTGGGGGGGGAACCGTGATCGCCCGTATAGACCAAATCGAACACCGGAAGGAAGACGACTTGTCCCAACCAGTACGTCACGACGTCTTGGGTGGCTGAAGACATACTGCCGTTATTCCCAACGATGAAATCGCCGTTATCTATGCCGGGATCGCCGGCGTAGATGTTATGAGGGTAGGGAGTTGCAGGGTTGA
>SLDA01000041.1 GCA_007125545.1 Thermoflexales bacterium
AATTGTCGAAATTGCTGCCGCGCTCCGGACCCAGGAACTAGCCGTGGCCAAAGAGATACGGGGAGACGGACGGTCCGATCGTCCCTCGAGCATCCTAATCCTGCACCCGGCACAGGTCGGCGACGACGTCTTTACCAAATTCTTGCGAGGCATCTGGGCTGCTGTCGCCAACACCACCACACAGCTCCAGATGATGGTCAACGAACCGGACTTCATCGAGACCAACGTCACACAGTTACTCTTCTCCGACCCGGATCTGGCGCCGGATGGCGTCATCGTGCTCGGGGCGAGAAAAGAGGAGTTTCTCGTCGAAAAGGTGCTCGCACTTGGGATTCCCTGCGTACTATGCCAGCGGGAGACCGACAATCCAGCGCTCTCGGCGGTTGGGGTCGACGAGGTAAGAATGGCGACCAAGGCAACCGAGCACCTACTCGACCTCGGGCACCGCACCATCGCCTTCGCCGGGGGCAAGCCGGGCTACTCCTATACCGACGGGCGGATCGCCGGCTACCGGCGAGCTATGGCAGCCCGCGGCATTGAGGTGCCTGACCGCTGGGTGACGTGCACGTGGGACCGCGCCGCCACCGAGTCGATCATTCAAAGCAGTCCGGAGATCACTGCCTATGTCTTTTCGGATGACGGATACGCGCTGCAGTTCGGTCTCCCTGCATTAGAGGCAGCAGGCTACCGAGTCCCCAGTGACGTTTCGGTTGTCGCGTTCGACGATATCAAGGAGGGCGCAGCCCACGATCCACCGCTTACCTCCATGTCGCTTCCCTTTTTCGAGATGAGCTTTCGGGCGATTAAGATACTCGAAGAGCAAATCCATGATCCGATGCTACAAAGCCAGCACATTCGTTTTAGCACCTCACTGAACCGGCGTGCCTCCAGCAGCCCGCCCAGAGCTAGCAGCTAGGTCAAATAGAGGACAATGGAAGAACAGCCATATCTGCTCCAGGTCAAGAATCTCAAGAAACATTTCCCAATCCGTAAAGGCATCATCTCCAGACTGGTAGGCCACGTCAAAGCCGTAGATGACGTCAGCTTCTTCATCCGCCCCGGTGAGACATTGGGCCTGGTGGGTGAGAGCGGCTGTGGCAAGACAACGACCGGTCAAGTGATCTTGCGCGGCCTCGAGCCCACCGACGGCGAGGTCTGGTTCGCCGACCGTGATCGCGGATGGATTAATGTAGCGGCGATGGAACGGCACCAGCTCAAGCATCTCTGGCGCAACATGCAGTTGATCTTCCAGGACCCCTACGCGTCCCTCAACCCGCGGATGACCCTATTGCAGATTGTAGGGGAGCCATTGATCGTTCACAAAGCCGCCAAGGGGCAGGAGCTGGAAGACCGGGTCGCCGAATTGCTCCGCGTCGTGGGGTTGCGACCGGAGACAATGACCCGTTATCCGCATGCCTTCAGCGGCGGGCAGCGCCAGCGAATTGGCATTGCGCGTGCGCTGGCACTCAATCCGCAGTTTGTGGTCTGCGACGAGCCCGTCTCGGCCCTCGACGTCTCGGTGCAGGCCCAAGTCCTCAATCTCCTTCAGGATTTGCAGTCGCAATTCGAACTCACCTATCTGTTCATCGCGCACAACTTGAGCGTTGTGGAGCATTTCAGCGATCGGGTAGCGGTGATGTATGTAGGCAAACTTGTAGAGCATGCCGCAACCCTGGAGCTATTCCGAAATCCGCTACACCCCTACACCGAGGCTCTATTGTCGGCAGTCCCGAAGCCAGATCCTCTGGACCAGTCCGAAGCGATTGTCCTACCGGGCGAGGTTGCGGACCCGGCAGATCCACCAAGCGGCTGTTATTTTCATCCCCGATGCAGGTATGCTGTCGACCGTTGTGTAGAGGAGGCGCCGATGCTGCGCGAGCTCGCCAGCGAGCATTTTGTTAGTTGTCACTGTGCGGAGGAACTCACGCTAAAGGGTATCTAACTGCGAACGCGTGGACGCAGGCGCTTGACGCAACCTCTTATTACGATAGCTGATACGGACATTTGGCGCCGACCATCGGAAGGACTCGGTGGCGTGACGGAGCAGTGAGGCAGGATCTATTTGGGGTTCGTTCACAAAAGGAGGCAACTAAAACAACAATGGTTTTACCCAATGACGTAGCTACAAACTTGGAGCATTCCAAATCCCTTAGCAAGAAGGAGAAGACCGTGACCGAATTAGAAGGCAAGAAACGAATTTCGCGCCGCCAGTTTATCCAACTGTCGGCAACCGTGACGGCAGGCGCCGTGCTGGCAGCCTGCGGCGCCGGACAGGAAACCCCTGCCGTAGCCACCGAGTCCCCTGCCGAACCGGCAGCTACCAACACGCCCAGCCCCACCCCGGTACCCGACGCTACGGCGACGCCCCTGACAGTGCAAGAGTCCGAGCCGGAACCCACGGTCGTCGTCTCACAATACCAGGAGGCGCCGATGCTGGCCGCACTGGTGGCGGCAGGCGATCTACCCCCCGTTGAGGAACGTCTGCCATTGAATCCGCGCGTCTTGCGACCCTACGACAGCATCGGCAAATACGGCGGCACCTGGCAACGGGCGTTCCGCGGCGCCTCCGATCGCTTTGGCGTACACACGACCATTGCTGAGCATCTTCTGGAGATCTACCAGGAGAACAACGGCGGCGACATGACACTGTACAACAATGTCGCCGGCAGCTATGAGGTCAATGCCGACGCCACCGAGTATGTCTGGCACCTGCGTGAAGGTATGAAGTGGTCGGACGGTGTAGAGATGAGCGCAGACAATGCCGTTTGGTGGTATGAGAATGTCTATCTGAATGACGAGCTCGCCCCGAACCGCCGCTATGACAACGTCAGGCAGCAAGACTATCTGACCGGAATCGAAAAGGTCGATGACTGGAGCTTCAAGTGCACGTACAGCCGGCCTAACCCGACCCTGCCGCTGGGCGTCGTTCGGGGCGAAGCGTGGGGTACCGTGGGTGGACTGAACTTCATGGTTCCGCATCACTACCTGGAGGCTTACCACCC
>SLDA01000106.1 GCA_007125545.1 Thermoflexales bacterium
AATCAGCGCCTCGAGTGTCGGCAGCACATCATCGAACCGTCGCCAGCGCAGGGGATTCAGATAAGTTGAGCGAAAGCAGCGGGCAAGCCGCCGCGCCTCCGCATCCCTCACACCCACGCTCCGATATGCCTGGACAAAGAGCGGCTCCAGCTCACCCCACCAGGCATCGGCTGTCCGTGGGTCCGCGGAGTCCACAGGCGTGTGAGCCTGCTCCGTCATCTGCCATCGAAAGCCCGATGCCATAAAGGGTCTCAGCTCCTCGAAGGTGACGTGGTGCGAGGGTAGTTCGCGCTGCAGGACGTCTAGCAGTGTCGCTGTCCACGCGCCCCCATCCCGGTAGCCCAGTGTGCCGTCAAAATCCCAGATCACCAGCTTCATCGGTATCAGGAGCCTATCTACGCCGGGTCACCGACCGGTTCGGGTCGCTCGCCTGGCGAGAGCCCGTCCGGATCGTTCACGACCGCACCGGGAGGCGCCGGGACCGGACCCTTGAGCAGCGGATCATCGGTCTCAACCATCCAGGCCTTCAGGCGGCTGCGCATCTCTACGACGATACCCTGCAGACGGGGATCATCGATCCGATTGTCCGCCTCATTGGGATCGAATACAAGATCATACAGCGCCTCCGGATCCGGCGCCACGTCATTCCACCCATGGTCAAGCAGCACGGTTTTGCTGAGTCCGTCATCACAGTTGGGCAACACCGGGCTCTCGCGGTCATCGAACCGCCGGATATAGCTCCAACGGTGGGTCCGAATAGCTCGCATTGGCTCATAGGCTGCGTGGTAATTGACCTCAGTGAAGATCTCGTCCCGCACCTCCTCGACCTCCTGCCGAATGAGTGGCATTAGCGAAACACCCTGGAGCCAGGGAGGTGGCGCGATATCCAGCAGCTCACAGATTGTGGGAAAGATGTCAATATGCCCGACCATACTGTCGATCACACGCCCACCGACAAAGCCTCCCGGACCGCGCATTAGCAGCATGATGCCAATCCCGCCTGCAGTTAAATTGCACTTCATCTTTGGGAACGCAATGCCGTGGTCTGTCGTACAGATCACGAGCGTGTTGTCCGCGAGGCCGGTACGGTCGAGAGCATCGAAGACCTGCCCCATTTTCCTGTCTACCTCGCGTGCGCTGGTGGCGAAGCGCGCCATGTCCTCCCGGGTCTCGGGCGTATCGGGAAGCGGCTCCGGCGGGCGAGAGTAGCGCGGATCGGCTGCGTCGGTGACCTCCCCAAACTCCCGGTGCGTATCCCCAAAGCCAACCGCAAGAAAGAAAGGGCCTTCCGGCTTCGATTCCAGATAAGATACAGCCAGATCCTCGGCATTCTCGTTCCCGAGCCACCGGTCGTAGCCAATAGTCTTCCAGGGTTCACCCTTCTCATGGGAGGCGACGTGCTGCACTCCCGCCAGGAGCGTAGTGTAGCCCGCATCGCGCAAGGTGTGAACGATGTGCTGACTGTAATCGTTGAGGGACCATCCCCGGTGCGCCAAACCGGTCATACCGTTGTTGTGCGGATAGAGGCCCGTGAGGAGAGCAGCGCGACTGGCCGAGCAGGTGGGATTAGCGCAGAACGCCTGGCGAAAAAGCACACCTTCCTCTGCCAACGCCTGCAGGTGTGGTGTAGGCACCGCGTACCCATAAGGCTGGATATATCTTCCGATGTCGTGAGTGTGAATATATAGGATGTTAGGTCGTTTTGCGTCGTTCATCAATCCTCCTAAACTCTGTATGATCTCTAGACCGCCAGGACCTTCATCAGACGGGCGAAGTCGTGACCCATCATCACCTCGATGTAGCCGCTCAACATCCGGTCAACTTCGGCATCGCCGGTGTCAATGCGCAGGACGCCGACCTCCCGCGCCTTGTGCTCCGTCGCCACCACCACAATGTGCTCGGCGCCAACTTTACGAAGGACTGCCGGTGTGAAGGGTTTGTTGCCCCGCCCAAAGATGAAACCATTGCCGCCCAACGGTGTGACCACGATCTTGCATTGAGAATAACCTTCCAGCAAGCGCAGGATCTGCTGCTCATTGAGATCACGCCCGATGATTACCCCGGCCTTCAATGCATCGACACCGAGCAGTGTCTTGGACTCGCCGGCTGCCTCAGCGATCGCGGCTATCGTCGTACCGGGGCCAAGCAGATAGAGGATGTCAGCATCGAGTTGCTCCAGGAACGATGCAGCGATCTCCCGCTTGTTGTCGGCGGTATCCGGTGTATTGGGCGACCCGGCTTTTCCAGGTTGCAGACCGGTCTGCACGTTGGGGACGAGCAGATAGCCGTAGTGGCGTGCGTCCAGCCGGTCTTCACGAAACGCCGCCTCATCGATATCCAGAACCTCAGCCTCCGTCAAGTCCGTACCCTTATCGAATACCCGGACCACTTCGGCGGCGGCACGCGGACTAAGCGCAAAGGCGCTGCTATAGACCTTCACCCCGGCAGGTACACCCACTGCCGGAACCTCTGTGCCCACCGCATCATAGATATCGCGTGCGGTACCGTCCCCGCCCACAAAGACGAGTAGGCTTACGCCCTCCTTGAGAAGCTGTCGGGCAAGACGGCGCGTGTCTTCCGCCGTTGTTGTAGCCCCGGTCTCGCCAATGGCGTGATAGTCATATCCGCGCCCCTTGATATAATCTTCACCCATCTGACCGGCCGCGACAACCCAGGTTCGGGGCTCGTGCCGTTGAGCTGCTTCCAGAAAAGTCGCGGTGCGCCCGGGGGTAACCGGGTCTGCCCCCAACTCGCGTGCACGCTCGACCATCTCACCGTCAGTGCCTTTGAGTCCAACGCTACCCCCCATCCCGGCAATTGGATTGACTATTAGCCCTATCTTGCGCATATCACGCCACCCTCGGTCCTCGTCCTACTCATCCTAATGGAGGTCGCTGCAACTCATTGTTACTATTGTACACCGATCAAGCTGTTCGCGCACTCGCGCAAGAACCAGGCATGCCGCTCGTGTTGTGGCACCTTTACCTTGCTGGTACGCCAGG
>SLDA01000495.1 GCA_007125545.1 Thermoflexales bacterium
CATAACTCGCGTAATGACCATCGAGGGAGAGCCCGGCGTTTTCCAGGACGAGCCGGCTTTGTCGAGTGAGTTCGACGTGCCGGCACGCGGTTGGTTCGATCAAGGGGGTGTGGGCCTGCCATCCCATGTGGCGCTGATGGAGATAGCATTGCAGCCCTGTGGGTTTCTCTCCGCCTATTTACGCTCGCCGATGCTGCTGCCGGAAGCGGATCTCTACTTCCGTAATCTCGACGGGCAGGCGCGAATTCTCGCGGAGCTGGATCTGAGAGGCAAGACTCTGGTCAACCACGTCCGCATGATTTCGTCGACGCGGGCGCAAGGTGTCATCCTGCAGAGCTTCACCTTCGCCTTGTCTTGCGAAGGTACGCGGTTCTATGAAGGTGATGCGTCCTTCGGCTTCTTCCCCCGGGAGGCGATGCTGCGCCAGTCCGGTGCCGAGACTCCGGCGGACGGTACGGGTATGCGTCATTCGCCAATCCGACCGGCACATCTGCAAACTGTGCCCCTCGTGGAGCCGGTCCCCCACCAGCTTCAACTCTTGCATCGCATCCATGCGGAACCGGAAGGGGGGCGTTACGGAAAGGGGCTCATACGAGGTGAGGGCTATGTCACGCCGTGGGATTGGTTCTTCCGCGCGCACTTCTATGAGGATCCCGTGATGCCGGGCTCATTAGGCGTTGAGGCGGCGGCGCAGGCGCTGCGGGCCTTCGGACGATACCGCCATACGGAATTTGCGCGCGCTATCGGAGCGCCGTCCGCGGCACGCGTGCAGGAGTGGAAATACCGTGGGCAGATTGCGCCACCTGCGTCTCCGCCGCATAGCGCCGGCACGCCGGGACGCGGCGGATGGTCCGTGGAGGTGCATGTTGCCGAGGAGAGCTTTTCAGACAGGGGCCGGGGAGTCCCGGCCGGCAGCCTGGCGTTAAGCGGTGATGCTGAGGTCTGGAGGGGAAGCGGAGCGCACAATCGGGTCCGCATTTATGAGATCAGTGGCCTGAGCGTGCGACTGGACAAGGACGGAGAGGTATAGACATGGCAGAGTTGCTGGCGGTTCATTTTGTCGAGAGTGCGCAGAGAGGTGAAAGACCGGTTTGGCATGGGCCTGCGGCTTCGATCGCTTACGATCTTGAGGATGTGCAGGCACGGCTCCAGCGGCTGGGTGAGCCCTGTTACGTGGTGCGAAATGGCAAGCATAACAGTGCCGGCGGGGCTGCTATAGGCGTTTCCTGTGAAGGCGACCTGGTGTGGAATGGAGCTGGGACTGCCCCCTCCGTAGATGCCGTCCGCGGCACGGATGCCGTCCTCGGCACAATTTCAGCCGAGGCATTGCTCTTCGCACCGCCACTGACGCGTGCCCAACTGGGGGATGCGGCTTTCCTGCAGACCTACGGTCTCGACTGTGCATATATGGGGGGATCCATGGCGAATGGCATCTCCAGTGAGGCGATGGTCATTGCCTTGGGCCAAGCCGGAATGCTGGGTGCCTTCGGTGCCGGGGGACTCTCACCCCAACGGCTGGAGGAAGCGATCCGGCGCATCCAGGCGGCGCTGCCGCACGGTCCTTACGCCTTCAACCTGATTCACAACCCGCATGAGCCCGCGTTGGAGAGCCGCGCGGTGGAGCTGTACCTGGAACATGGTGTGCACGTTATCGAGGCCTCTGCTTTTCTGGCACTGACACCCTACGTTGTCCGGTATCGGGCTGCGGGCCTGTCCCGCGATGACCAAGGCAGGGTTGTGATTCGTAACCGCATTATTGCCAAGGTCTCGCGTCGTGAGGTGGCTCGGCTTTTCCTCCAGCCTGCCCCCGAGAAGCTCCTGACCGCCCTCGTGGCACAGGGCACCATCACGGCGGAGCAGGCGGCGTTGGCCGCGGAGGTGCCGATGGCGGATGATATCACGCTGGAGGCAGACTCCGGTGGGCACACTGACAACCGTCCTCTCGTCTGCTTGCTGCCCTCGATTATCGCCTTGCGGGATGAGATCCAGGCGCAGAGCGGGTACGCCGAGCCGGTGCGCATTGGGGCTGCCGGAGGGATTGGCACACCCGTCTCGGCGCTGGGTGCCTTCATGATGGGTGCAGCCTACGTTGTCACCGGTTCGATCAACCATAGCTGTGTTGAGGCGGGGACTTCGGCGCACGTTAAAACGATGCTTTCCCAGGCCGATATGGCCGACGTGATGATGGCTCCCGCGGCCGATATGTTCGAGCTGGGTGTCAATCTCCAGGTCCTGAAGCGCGGCACGATGTTTCCGCTCCGCGCGCGCAAGCTCTACGAGTTGTACCAAACCTACGACAGTCTCGATGCGATCCCTGCTGCAGAACGTGGTAAACTGGAGAAGCAGATCCTGCGCCGGCCCGTCGACGAGGTCTGGGATGCGTGCGTGGCCTTCTTCAATGATCGAGATCCGCAGCAGGTGGTGAAGGCACAGCAGAATCCCAAGCGCAAAATGGGTCTTGTCTTCCGGTGGTACCTGGGTCTGGCGACGCGATGGGCCATTACTGGTGAAACGGGTCGCGAGCTGGATTATCAGGTCTGGTGCGGACCGGCGATGGGAGCCTTCAACGATTGGGTGCGGGGTAGCTATCTGGCGGATCCCGCGGAGCGGTATGTGGCCGATGTCGCCACCAAGATTATGGACGGTGCCGCTTACCTCTATAGGCTCCAGAGCCTCAAGATGCAGGGGTTAAGGGTCCCGCCATCGTTTGCCGCTGTGACACCTGTGCTCTAGGAGACACACGATGACCAAGGAAACTTGTCCGAACTGTAGCTCGACCCGGATTATTCCGAATGCCGATGCTGTGGAGACAAACAACCTCTCAATTCGCATCTACGAACGGCCTGACGTGACGCTGCGTCAGGTTCGCCACTTCCCCCTGAAAGCTTGGGTCTGCGCGGAATGCGGCTTCACTCAGCTCTACGTCAATCAGCCTGATGAACTGGCCGCTAGCTACCGCCGCTACCTCGGACGTGACTAGCGCTTCTTCAAATGAGCC
>SLDA01000329.1 GCA_007125545.1 Thermoflexales bacterium
AAATCCGAGCGCGAGTGCACCAACGGCTAGTCCACCCATGGAATATATGTAGCATCTGAAGTCAAAACTTGCAGTAGACCAAGCGCTGCGAGTACCGTTCGTTGCAGTTGAATCATCCTCCGGAACAGCCCTGCAATTGCCAACATCAGCATTACAATGAGGCACATCAAGATCGAGAAAAGAACCCTGCTCCCATCCTGGGTCATATCCACATCTCCTATCTTTTCCATGAGGAGGCCGGGCAATGCGCCTCCATTGCCCGGCATTCCACCTGACTCGCACCGACATGACCAGATTCGGCTATAGATCCTACTTATGATGGGCAGTTGCAGAAGATTCGCACGTAGTAGCTCCACGGTCCGTTAACGGCATCGAAGCAGTCGTAGCGCTTTGACCAGCTATAGAGAATTGCACATCCTGGATCGCTGATACAAAAGTTACCTCCGTCTTTGCAGACCGCTTGAGCCATTGTTGGTCGGGGATAGGCAAACACGCCGATAGCGAGTATGGTCGAAGCAATCAACATGACCGCTAGGCCTAGTGTGACTATCCGGTGCTTTCTCAACACAAGCATCACTTACCTCCTTATACAGTGAACCTGAAAGGCTGTATACCCAAAATGTTCCGTTATCTGGTCGCTGATTCCGGTCTTCTCTCCTCCTGTGAGGGCGAGTCAGGGGGCCGATTAGTGTTTTTGCTCTTATTAGATCCTCTGCGCACTTCAGTCTTTCGTTACAAGATGGATGGGATGGGATACGCTGGACGGCCAGCACTGATTTCATCGTAGCATAGAAATGCAGCAGTGTCTATATAACTTTGGTTATATCTTTGCAGCTTTCTGGGTCGTCATCCCGCTCTGAGTCGCTGGAGGCTCCCGAGGGGGCGGGGTGAAACTCGGCCACGTTGTGCTCCCAGATCCAATTGAGCGCAGCGGCACGCGTCGGTACACCCAGTTTGCTGTAGCTGCGATTCAGATGTTGCTTCACGGTGCCCTCGGTGATACCGAGCATCTCAGCAATCCGGCGATTGGTGAAGCCCCGCGCCATGAACAGCAGGATCTCTTGCTCGCGCCCGGTAAGGCCGGCCCAGCGTGCTCCCACGTTGGCCTGCCACGACTGGGCGCGCTTGTGCTGGTCGGCGGTGAGGAGGTTTTCCCAGTTGGCCGCCCGGCGGATGGCGTCCACCAGGTGGTGGGAGGGCTGCTCTTTGGTCAAGTAACCCGCGACCCCGGCGCGCACCCCCTGGTACAGCAGGTGGTCGCGATCGTGACCGGTCAGAACCAGGGTGATGGTCTCGGGGTAGTGTTCGCGCACCCAGCGCTCGGTTTCATAGGGGCGGGCATCCGGAAGCACGAGATCTAGCAGCAGGATGGTGGGGCGTAGCTGGGCCACGAGGGTTCTAGCTTCGGCATTGGTGCTAGCTTCTCCCACGACGCAGATGTCGGGCACGGGCGCCAGGATAGCCCGGATGCCCGCGCAGGCTGTCGTGTGATCATCGACGATGAGGACCCGGATGGGGCGCGTCGCTTGGCTTGTCATCGGTACGATACCTCCCGTATGGGTGCTCGGAACGGACTGCCGGCGGTTCATGTGTGCCAATATACCAGTTCAAAGTGAAGCCACTACTCCACGAAGCCCAAGAGCACAAGCCACTCGGGGAGGCCGGCTTCCAGGGCGCAGGATTCGGACCGGGCCTCGGCATCGTGTTCCCCGCTCGTCTCCAGGCACCCCTCATAGGCCGCGAACTTGGCCTGGGCGTCGCGCAGCGCATCCTCGGCGGGACGGGATGTGGTCCAGCCCTGAAGCACGGCTTCTGCATAAGCTTGATAGAAGACAAACCTATCGAGAGGATCGTCTATCTGCACCATACTCCAGGCATCCGCATAGTGTTCCAGGCTGTGGCGGTAGACTGCGCGAACCTCGTCGCGCGCGGGTCCCTGTTCCACACCAAAGGTGAAGCCGGTGTGCAAGGAGCGCCGTGCGGGCAACAGCCGGATACCGCCTGGTTGGCGGCTGAGGAACTCGATCCAGCGCCACGCCGCCTGCGGGTGAGCGGTGCGTGCTGAGATCGCCCAACCTTCTATACTGTAGCCGGTCGCGGGATGTCCTGTCACGGGAAGCGCGATCACGCCCAGCTCGACCAGCGCGACGTTAGTGAACTCGTCGGGGATTGCCCCCGAGTAACCCGAGAGCATCATCGCCACTTGGCCCTTGTGGAACATATCCATTTGGGTTCCGAGGTCGCCCCTGACGAGTGGGGGCATGACTTCGTGAACGAGGGCCAGATCGCGGACCCACTCGATGGCCCAGGCGGCGTCAGGATGGGACAAGAGGCTGGGGGCTCCAGCTTCCCCAGATACGGGCATCACCTTCTGCGCGGTGAGGATCAGCGGGAGCTCGTACCACATAGTGGCGGGCAGAGCCAGGCCCCACTGCTGGGGCGCCTCGCGCCGGGTGAGGCGTTGTGCGGCGACCAGTACGTCGTCCCAGGTCCACTCCGGAGAGGGATAGGGCAGGCCCGCAGCGTCGAAGAGGCGCTTATTGTACGCCAGCAGGATCACATCCACCTGGTGGGGCAGTGCCAAGAGCTGGCCCTGGCATTCGAAGGCCGCGAGGGCCGAGGGGTAGAAGTCATTTGCGTCAAAGCCACTGTCGGCCTCGATGAGCGGACCCAGGTTCAGGAACAGTGAGTCCCACACACCGCATACTCTGCCCGGCTTCATCGGTACCACGTCACTCGACTCCATAAGGTACTCCCATCCCATTGGCCGTGTCGGTAGACCCTTGATGCGGATGTGGATATCGGGATGCTCTTCTTCAAAGACCCCGGCCAGCTCCTTCAGGGCATTGTTGGAGATCCCTCCGGCAAACACGGTGACGGTGGCCCTCTGGTCCGCTGGTGGAGTGGGGTCGAGAGGTTCCGGTGGGGCCGCGGGGGCGGCGCCGGCGTAGGCCGACTGCGCCGCGAGCGCCCGGGACTGCGCCTCATCGAGCACGG
>SLDA01000589.1 GCA_007125545.1 Thermoflexales bacterium
CCCAGCACCGAGAACGTGTTGGGGATTGTGGGATTGGGCAAGGCCTGCGACGTGGCAGGCCACGACGCCGAGGTGGAACGTGCCCGCCTGGAAGGACTACGCGACCGCCTGCACAGGGGGTTGGTGCACGCGCTGGGTGAGGAGCGGGTGCGGTTGAACGGGCACCCGGACGCGCGACTTCCGAACACGCTCAACCTCAGTTTCCGGGATGTGCAGGCCAACACCCTGCTCGCAGAGATCAGCCACGAGGTGGCAGCCTCCGCCGGCGCGGCGTGTCACGCCGATGCGGTGAACGTCTCCGCCGTCCTCCAGGCGATGGACGTGCCTATCGCCTGGGCCATGGGCACGGTGCGCTTTTCGGTGGGGCGTCCCACCACGGCGGCCGAGATCGACCGCGCCATCGAGGTTGTGGCCGCCGCAGTCCGGCGACGTTAGTCCCGGCTCGGGTGGGTGACCGGCTAGAAGGTGATGACGCGGTCTGCGTCCACCACCCATTGCGCCAGTTGACTCATCGTGCTGATCTCAACCCCCTCCAGCAGGGGCAAATCGGTCAAGCCGCGCGCCTGAACACAGGTGCCGCAGGCCTTGACCTCCCCACCCTTGCCGATGACGGCGCGGAGCATACGCCCGATGTTGTAGTAGCCATTGGCGGTGGTTTGGTCGGGGAGTGCACATATCACCGCATCCGCCATAAGAAAGATGGCGATTTGGACGTCGTCGTGCTCCCGCTGCAGGGCCATCGCCAGCCGCAGTCCGTTGTAGGCCTTCTCGGTTCCGTAGGGGGCGTCATTGATAATTAACAGTACACGCATTGACCTCTCCTCTCGCGATCGCACAAGCCCTGCCCCTTCCAGCGGGTGATGTGCAGGGCGCCGCCAGCGATGCCGTAGACCTTTTGGCCCGGCTGGACTCCGAGCACCTCACGGGCGGCTTGTGGACTCAGGACCTGATACCTGGTTGAGACTGACACGACGTCCGTACGCATCGTCCATCGGATAGACGTAAGACGTAGTTCCATTGTAGCACAGTCTGGGAGGCGGGGTGCGCACAGGCAGCCCGATCTATATATACAAGTAACGCTGGAACCTCGCCGGGTCGGCAGGGGCTTGGCGAGAGGCAGAGAATCCAAGTGTATGATCTCTTTGCGCCTTAGCGGCTATGCGTTGAAGAGACTGCCCAGGGCGGAGGGCAATTAAAGGACGCAAGGTCGCAAAGACGCAGAGACGCAAAGCAACCAATCAAAGGGAGGACTATGGTGACACTCATGCTTGCCATCGCTGCGGTGTTGGCGATCATCTATATCGTGCCCTTCATCATCTACGCCGGTGCCGGCGCACTGCATCTGGCGGAGCTTCCGGCTGAAAGCTCACCGCAGCGCTTCTTGATCGGCGTGTTCCTCATCAAGCTGGGCACCGCGGTGGCCTTCGTCCTGATCCTCCATCTAGGGTGGTCGGCGTCCGGCACCGGTTGGCCGGCGTACGCGCTCATCTGGTTTGCGATGTTTGCCGCCAGCGAGATTGGGGAGGCAGTGTCGGGGCGTTCGAGATGGGCGGAGGCCCTGCTCGGGGTGCTGTCGGAGGCGATCTACGCCCCAGCGGCGGCTCTGGCTGCCTTTGCCATCCTCAACATTGGCTAAGGAGCTTTGCTCCGGTACCGAACGCCTTCGACGTTCTCAAAAATAGATGCAGATTGAGGGCACGATCAACTCCGGCAGAGCCTCGATCGCCGCGGCGAAGAAGTCGGCGTTATCCGCATTGGCGAAGTACTCGAGCCAGCCGGACGAGTTGACAACGTTCATTCGCGATCGGCGTCTCGCTCAACCGTGGTGTCTATGCCTCTGAGAAAACCCCTCAACTCCGCAGCAGGCCTCACCGGAATCAACTCAATGCGGTCCGTGTAAGGGATCACCTGGACCTTCTGCCCCGGCTGAACGCCGAGCAGCTCACGGACGGCTTGTGGAATGACCACCTGATACTTGGTTGAGACTGTCACGGTTTCCATACGCATCCTCCATCGATCGACAAAACCTAATACGTAGTTCCACTGTAGCACAGTTTGCAGACGCGGTGCGCTCGGGCAGCAGCTATCCATCTGCAAGCACGGGTTTGACGCAAGGCAGAGCGCGGACAGGCGTCCGTGCAGGGCTGGTGTGTGGATGGCTTGGGGCAACGCCAGTCAGGCCGTGGTTGAGGCAGAGCGCGGACAGGCGTCCGCGCCGGACGGGTTTGTCGGGCCGGGTGACGCGCTATACAATGAGCCCGTGGTAGCTTCCAGGTACACATTGAACCTGAACCGATTGCTATGAGGAGGTCGAGTGAACGAGACAGCGCTGGATTATTCACGTTACTTCTGGCAGGGTGGGAAAGTGCGTCTGCGCCCCCTGCGGATCGAGGATGCCGAGAGTAGCTTTGCCGGCTCCCTGGATAGCCCGTCCCGGCGATTGCTCCAATGCGGCATTGAGTTGCCGACCTCGGTAGAGCTGATGAGAGCGAGCCTGGCGGACCACGTGGGGTGCAAGGATGCTGAGGGTGTCATTGTGTTTGGGATCGAGACTCTTGTGGGCGAGTATGTCGGCGCCCTATCGCTGCACAGCCGGGATGAGAAGAATGGGCTGTTCAGCTTCGGCGTTGTTGTTAGCCGGCAGCATCGCGGGCAGGGGTACGCGGAAGACGCGGTGCGGATCCTGTTGAGATACGGGTTCTGGGAGCGGCGATACCAGAAGTGCGATTCCGCATGTTTGGACACGAACGAGGGGTCGATACGCTTGCACCAGAAGCTGGGATTTGTGGAGGAGGGCCGGCGGCGACGAGAGGTGTTCCTCGATGGTGCGTATCACGATGAGGTGTTGTTTGGGATGACGCGGGAGGAGTTTGACGCAATAGAGGGGCGTTGATCGTGTGCGCGGCGGGGGGGAAAGGAACGCAAGGACGCAAGGGCGCAAGGACGCAAGGACGCAAGGAGGGCTTTTTTATGGATGCCTTGGC
>SLDA01000076.1 GCA_007125545.1 Thermoflexales bacterium
CCAGCTTTCGATGACCATCATCACACTGTAGCCGATGGTGAGCCACAGAAGAACCAGACTGGAGATCTTGACGCGCAGGGAGATGGCACGGTATTCCTGGTAGTAGTAGATGTAGTCTCCGAACCACGGGTGGGTGATTAGCCAATGGTGCAGCCGGCTTGAGCTGCGGATGAAGCACCATGCCGCCAGGAGCAGGAATGGCGTTGTGGGCAGGAGCGGGAGGAAAATGCCGAGGACTCCCAAGCCCACCGATACCACGCCAATTCCAACCAATAGAGCCCTGATCAGGGGCTTTTTCACTTGCGAGGGTGGCTTCTTCATATGACTTGAGCTTGCCTTTCGGCTGCCCGGACCACGTTCCACATCAACATCACATTCGTAACAGGGCCCGTACCACCGGGCACAGGGGTGATCATACCGGCAACCTCCGTTGCTTCTTGAAAAGCCACATCGCCCACCATCTCGCCTTCCACGAAATTCACGCCAAAGTCCAGGACAACGGCACCCGGCTTGATCCAGTCCCCCTTGATCAAACGCGCAGAGCCGACGGCGCCGCACAGGATATCACCGGTGCGACAGATCGTGGCCAGATCCCGCGTACGGGAGTGGCAGACGGTGACGGTGGCATTGGCCCGGAGAAGCAGCAGGGCGAGGGGCTTGCCCACAATATTCGAGCGTCCCACGACAACGGCATGCCGTCCCGCGATGGGCACATCGTAATAGCGTAAGATGGCCATACCTCCCGCCGGTGTCGCGGGGACCAGGCAGGGATCAACGCCTTGGGGCCGTCCGACCGGAGCAGCTTGGGCCAGCCGGCCTATATTCAGAGGATGGATGCCGTCGACATCTTTGCCTGGCGACAACGCCCGCTTGAGATTTGTTCGGTCGATGTGCGGAGGCAGGGGCTCGAGCAGAATGATGCCGTCGACTTCGGGGTCGACGCTGAGATGCTCCACTTGCGCGACCAGCTCCGCTTCCGCGATGTGGAGTGGCAGCGTGTGAGGCCGGAATCCCATCCCAATCCTGCCGAAGCTGCGCGCGAGAGATCGCTCGTAGTAGGCGGCGCCGGGATCGTCGCCTACGCGCACGGCCGAGACCGCCGGCGCACGTCCGTACCGTGCCTCGAAGGCCCCTGCACGTGTCTCGACCTCCGCACGTAGCGACCGTGCTGCCTCATTTCCGTCAAGGATCGTCGCGGTCAAAGGATGACCTCCCCGGCCTTCGACATAGAATATCGGGTCGCCTCGGTCACTGTAGTTCACTCAGAACGGTTGTGTAGAGATTTTCCCGCAGGTCTGGCGCCTCTTCCAGAAGGCGTTCCAGCTGCGAGCGGTGCTCGTCGACGAAGGCCTTGTCCTGGATGAACTTCAGATTGATCAGGACGTTCAGTGCCGCACTCCGGAGCGCCGATTCGGCCATCAGCATCGCGACGCCCGCGTCGCTAATGACGTTGGGGTTGCCGTCGGCGGCTGCCTGCTGGGCCAGCGTCATCACCTCGCGACACGCGTCAGCGATCTGCAAGGGGACGATGGCCGCGGCTTTGAGAGAGTCCTGGAGCGCCTCCGTGCGCGCGGCCTGGGCTGCGTCCGTCTCCCGGGGCATGCGCATGGCTTGCGTGACATGCTCGAAGGCGCGAGCATCTGCCTCGATCAGGCTTGTAAGCCGGCGGCGCAGCGCTTCAGACTGTGCGACCATCGCGCCGATCTCCTCTTCAACCGCAGTGAATGTGGGCCGTCCCATAGTGAGATTGCCGACCATGCTCACCAGGCCCGCGCCCAATGCGCCCGCGAGGGCGGCTGTGCTGCCTCCGCCCGGTGTCGCTGCATTGCTCGCTAGCTGATCCAGAAAATCCTCCAGGCTGCTTCTACTCAGCGGAGCCGGCATGCTATCGTTTCCTGTTATTCCAATCAATATGTGACAGCTGGACGCGTGTAGCGGTCAACGTCAACCTCTACCTGTTCCCCCAGGTCATCGATGGCGTCATAGATCAGTTGAATGACGTAGCGCGCGTTATGCGTGAACCCGCCGGGATCCATAACCACGTAGTGATAATTGTACGCGGCACGGAGCAGCCGGGGCGTCCAAGCCGTGTACCGGTCGCCGGGACTCACGTCATTATTGGCGTCGGGACCGACCTCCCAATAGGGGAAGCTGGTGGTATAGGCGATCGGCGTGCCGGCCACCTCGGCGGCGTACCTTTGGATGGTCGCGTAGAGCGCGGAGTGCAAGGTGCTAATCTCCTGTAGGATGCCCACGTCGACGCGACCGTCACCATCATAGTCGACGTCAGTCTCCCGTATCGCGAAAATGTCCCCGTAGCTGACAACGTTGGCGTGGCATGGCTGGCATGCCGACGGGTTGATGGCGGTGCTATGCGGGTCGTGGCAGTCGGTACAAGCACTGAAATCCGGCGTATGCGGATACCACCCAACGTACTCCCTGTCCTCGTATTCGTAGCCAACGCTAACCTCGGAACCGTGCCGGGTTGCCGCGGCAATGCCGTAATGGACGTTGATGAACGCAAGATCTTCGGAGACTTCGTCAGGACCTATGCCTTCTGTGGCCTGGTTGACACTCTGGGTAGAGTTGCGTCCCTGATGGCAGCGCATACAGTTGGCATAGCGTCCCAGGTCGGTTACCTCGGCGCCTCCCGGAAAGATGACACTGTCGAGGGTGTGCCCCACATTATTGTGGCAAGCATTGCAGTTGATAACGCTCCCCGCGCGAGCCCGGTTATTGACCACGCGTAGCTCCGTGCCGTCGACGCCGAGGAAGTCCAGATATCCGTAAAGACTGTGGCATTTCGCACAGGCTTGCGGGATCTCAGGAGGCTCGTTGTCATCCCAGTTTGTGAATGACCGCGATGTTGCGTCGGCATGCCCGGATGCCTCCCATTTTTCCGTGATGTCATCGATATGCTCCGTCGCTTCAAAGAACTGGTAGGCCCAGATGCTGCCGCCGACGATAAGGGCAATGGCTA
>SLDA01000315.1 GCA_007125545.1 Thermoflexales bacterium
GCACCAACGAAAACACAGCCGGATCTCCGGCTGTGTTTTCGTTGGTGCCTCAAGTCCGTGTCTCCAAATGCGTTGTTGCCCAAAACGACCGAATAAACGTCCCACCTCACGTGTTAATGATATAGACAACACAAGGACAGATGGTGAATGACCCTATCGGACCTCCCAATCGTAGCGCCATCATATGAACAGGATCTCGTAACGGCTGCCCAGGCCGGCGACCGGCGTGCCTTCGGTGATCTGGTACGGTTGCACCGGAAAGGGGTTGTCAACGTGGTCTATCGGATGTGTGGCGATGCGGTCCTGGCCGAGGACGCGGCGCAGGAGTGCTTTATCCGGGCGTGGACGCACCTGCGGCAGTACCGCTCCGACTCGGAATCGGAGCACGGCTTCCGCAATTGGCTCTACCGGATCGCCACGAACTGCGCGCTCAACCTACTGCGGCACGACCGCAGTAGGCCCGTTGCGGCGGTCGATGTGGGCGAGTTGCCGCTAGCTCACCCGCAGCAGGGACCGGAAGGCCGTGTCGAGGACGACGAGCGCGCCACGGCGGTGCAACAAGCGGTCCTGGCCCTGCCCGAGGCCGGCCGTGTCGTGCTAATTCTCAGGGAGTATGAGGGGTTGTCGTACAAGGAGATAGCGCAGGCTTTGAACATTCCTATGGGGACGGTGATGTCCCGACTCAACTATGCCCGCCGCCGGCTGCGCGAGCGCCTGGCGACGATTATGGAGGCGACCGATGACGCATCGTGATGCTGGAACGTGCGCCCATGTTCGCACACAAGCACGGCTGCAAGCTTACCACGACGGCGAACTAACCCCGCTCCAGGTCGCACGTGTGGAAGCGCATCTGGCGGAATGCGCGTCCTGCCGGGATGAATTAGCCGCGCTGCGTTCGCTTACACGCCTCTTGCAGGTAGCGCCGGCTGCGCAGGAGCGGCTCTCCGGGGAGCGCTTCGCCGCCCAGGTCGCGCTGAAGCTGCGCCGCCGCCCGGAGCGGACGCCCGCGCAGCAGGCGTTGTTCACGGGTTGGCAGCTCGTGCCCGTCTTTGTCGTGAGCGCCTGGTTCTTTATCCAGGCCGCCATGCTGGTGACGACGGGGATCGCGGTACTTCTGGCGCTTGGCATCGGCACAGACATGCTGAGCGGGGTCGCGCCGGCGCAGGCCGGCACCGGCTTTGGGTGGTTGAACCTTCTTGTAGCGGTCGCCGCGACGGTGGCGGACCTGCTGGTGCCGGGCGCCGTGCCGCTCATCCGTCAGGCGGGCAGCATTATGACCGGGCTTGCGGGAGCCGTTGGCTTTGCGGGCGTGCTCCTGCCGCTCGTGGTAGCCCTGAGTCTCTGGAGCTGGCTGGCCACGTGGGTGGCGGCGCACCGGAACGCCAACTATGAACTGAAGACAGGAAACTAGAGGCTGTAAAGTAAGGAGGACGATGATGGATCATCTCGGGATTCTTAAACGTATGTGGAAAATGCTCTGGAGCTACCGGGCGCTCTGGGTGTTTGGCATCATCCTGGCACTGACCACCAGCTCGGGTGGTCGTGGATCGAGCGGCGCCCAGGCCAGTGGGGGCGGTGGGCAGGGACTGGGAGTCGGACCTCTCGGTCAGTTCTTCGCCCAGTTCGGCAGGTCCTTCCAGGCGGATCTGGCCCTGATCGCCGGGTGGGCGATCGCCGCATTCGTGGTGTTGTGCGGTCTGGGACTGCTCCTTGCGATCGTCGCGATCGTCGCCCGGTACGTCGCGGAGACGGCGGTGATGCGGATGGTCGATGAGCACGAAACGACCGGTGAGAAGCGGACGGTAGGTCAGGGCATCCGCCTGGGCTGGTCGCGTGCCGCGGTGCGCCTCTTCCTGATCGGGCTGGTCGTCACCGTACCCATCGTCATCGCGGCCATCCTGCTCCTCGGCCTCACGCTGCTGCCGTTGCTGGCCTGGG
Source organism: Thermoflexales bacterium (assembly GCA_007125545.1). GTDB lineage: Bacteria > Chloroflexota > Anaerolineae > B4-G1 > SLSP01 > PWVB01. The sequence continues at coordinate 1,939 of SLDA01000315.1, forward strand.
TCACGGAGATCACTGCGGTCGGAATATTCGGCACCGTTCTCACAATCGGGCTCTTCTTCCTGGTGCTTCTGGTCGTGATTGTTGTTGCCATTGCCGCGCGTTTGCTGGTGCGCCTGGCCTGGCGCGCCGCTGCGCTCGAGGAGCTGGGCGTGGGTGCGGCTCTCCGCCGGGCATGGACGCTGATCCGGCGCCACCTGGGCGCAGTGGCGCTGATGTGGCTGATTATGCTGGGCATCAGCCTCGGATATGGCCTGCTGATGATCCCGGTTTTCATCGCTATTCTCATCCTCGGAGGTCTCGCGGGGGGTGCGATTGTTATGGTCGTGCGGCTCCTTGGTGGTCTCGTCGCGACGGGTGCCGCACCGTGGGTCGTGGGTGGCCTGCTCGCGCTTCCGGTTCTCATCCTGATCATCGGCGTGCCCATGATCTTCCTGTCAGCTCTCTACCGGGTCTACGAGTCCGGCGTCTGGACCCTGACCTTCCGTGAGTTGGTGGCGTTGGAAGACCTGGAAGCGGAGACGGCGCCCGAAATATATCCCGCGTTCTGAGGGGGATGGAGGCGGGGTAAATGACGTCATTGATGCACAGCAGGCGAGGGGCGTGAGAAGTGGTGCGTGATGCGTGACCGGAGGTTACAGTGGTAAACCACGGCTCTCCCGCTCGGCGCCTTCCGGTAAGCACGGAATGGCCGCAAATCGACAGACCAGCGCCGGCGGCTCTCTGGCTCTCCCCCCTCGTCGCAACGGCGGATCGCCTGGTCCGCGGCGCCTGGTTAGCCCGGCCGGTGGTAGTCGCGCATTGGGGGGAGTTGGAGGGGGGCGTCCCGTACAGACGCGCGCGCAACCGCAGACCCCCACCCAGCCTCCCCCGACGGGGAGGAGCCAGAGGCAGACGCGGCGCCAGCTGTCGCCATCCGGCTCTCCCCCCTGCCGGCACGGCACAAGCGTCCGCGACCGGCGTCTCTCTGGCTCTCCCCCCTTTCCGCATTGCACGAGCGTGCGCGTCCGGCGGCTCGATGCAAGCCGGCACGTGGTAGTCGCC
>SLDA01000616.1 GCA_007125545.1 Thermoflexales bacterium
TACTTCGCCCGTCCAACCGGTGCTGGGCCCTTCCCGGCTGTGGTACTGCTGCACCATATGCCCGGCTGGGATGAATGGTATCGCGAAGCCACGCGGCGGTTCGCGCATCACGGCTATGCAGCGTTGTCCCCGAATCTCTACTTCCGTGTGGGACACGGCACGCCGGAGGACGTCGCCGTCAAAGTCCGCGCCGACGGCGGCATTCCGGATGAGCAGGTTGTGGGCGACACAGACGGCGCTATAGCGTTTCTGCGGTCACTGCCCTATGTCAACAGCAAGGTCGGCCTGTTCGGTACCTGTTCCGGGGGACGCCACGCTTATCTGGCCGCTTGCAGGATCGGGGACGTCGATGCCGTCGTCGATTGCTGGGGAGGACGGGTCGTGATGTCCGAGGACGACTTAAGCCCCAAGCAACCGATTGCGCCCATCGATTACACTAAGGACCTTGCTTGCCCGCTACTCGGTCTTTTCGGGAATGAGGACACCAGCCCCAGTCCAGAGCAGGTTGACCTCCACGAGCAGGCACTGATTCAGCACGGGAAGAGCTACGAGTTTCATAGGTATTCCGGCGCCGGACACGGCTTCTTTTACTACCACCGGCCTAACTATCGACAGCAGCAGGCGGTGGATGGCTGGGAGAAGATCTTCGCGTTCCTGGACGAGCATCTTTCTAAAGCCCAGTGAAGGAGGGGCAGTATGTGCACAATGATAGCCAAGAAGGTCAGCCTGGAGGGCAGTGGTAAGAGTAGCACCGGATGGTTCGTGGTCAATCAAGCCAACGTCTCATACGATCACCCCTTTCATATCCACGAGGAGCACGCTCTGAACATTGACTTCGTCAACGAGAGTTTGGGCTTGGATGCCAGAGTTGCGGTCGAACTGAGTGAACGTGACGCTCGTCGGTTGGTGGCGACGATACTGGAAGTCCTTGAAGAGGCAGAGGAACGCGGACACCTGGAACAATCCACCAGCTAAAGTAGATCGCATTTGAGGAGGCCCAATGACGACGCTGAGCGATTCATACCCGGCGCCCACCAATACGCGCGGTGCACCTTATCCGCGCGTCCATCCCGACGGCAGCATCACGTTTCAACTGAAAGCACCTGGCGCTCGTCGGGTTCAGGTGCAGCCGGGGGGAATGGACAACGGCCTTGGATCAGAGCCCTACGACATGACGCGTGATGCCGAGGGCGTGTGGACCCGCACTATTCCCTCCGGCGTGCCCGGCTTCCACTACTATTGGTTTGTGGTCGATGGCCTAGCCGTCAACGATCCCGGCAGCGAGACCTTCTTCGGCTACAACCGGCAAACCAGTGGCATCGAGCTTCCTGAGGGTCCCGAGGTGGCTGCCTATTACCATCCGCAAGCCGTGCCCCACGGTGACGTGCGCCTCCGATGGTATTGGGCCAACACCACTCAGTCGTGGCGCCGCGCTTACATCTACACACCCTCGGGCTATGACACTGACCTCGACAAGCGTTACCCCGTGCTCTATCTCCAGCACGGCGGCGGAGAGGATGAGCGTGGCTGGACAACCCAGGGTCATATGAACTTCATCATGGATAACGCCATCGCCGCCGGGCGAGCCGTGCCCATGATCGTCGTAATGGAGTGTAACTATGCTTGCGAGCCGGGCCAGAGCGCGCCACCGCCAGTGGTGAGTCTTGTCCGGACGCGGCCACCACGCCTTTCACAGGTCATCACGCGGCTCATCGTGGATGATCTCATCTCGATGGTTGACGGCAGCTTCCGCACACTGACGGACCGCACGAACCGCGCGATAGCGGGACTTTCTATGGGCAGCTGCGTCGCGCTTCAGACTGCGCTGCACAACCTGGACCTATTTGACACTATCGGCGTGTTTAGCGGGCCGCCGCTGGGCGATGAGGACGATGTCGGTATGGTAGCCGCAGCAGGCGGACCCATGGATGATGCAGCGGTATTCAACGACCGCGTGCACCTGCTCTGGTTTGGCGCCGGCACCGGCGAGCCGCGCGAGTGGGGTATTACCCAACGCCGCTTGGTCGAACTGGACGAAGCCGGCATCTATTATACCTACTGGGAGACGCCCGACGTTGCACACGAGTGGTTGACCTGGCGGCGCTGCTTGAACGAGTTTGTAACGCTGTTGTTTAGGTAGGAGCGCGCTATAGGCCTAGCCTCTGGCTTTTACGTGCCCGGCTGTGGCGGGCGCGCAAGGGTTCAGACCGCCAAGCGTGATCGACCAAGATAACCTCAATACCCGCTCAGATCCGAAGAGAAAGAAGGCATGTGATGAGCTTGAGATATGTTGATACCAACATCGGCGGTATCGGCCACCTTCTGAAAGCGACCGATCCGACCGTCTATCGTCCCAACGGGATGGTGGGCGTCAATCCAGAGTTCGACCCAGCAGTCGGCGACCGATACCTGGCCGACCACATTCACGGCTTCCCGATTCCGGTTCACCTCCATCGCAACTCCGATAGCCCGCTACTTATGCCTGTGACGGGGTCTCCGACTTCAACTCCCGAGGACTGCGCTTCCTTTTTTGACCACGACTTTGAGACCGCTGCGCCGCACTATTACCAGGTTCTGCTGGAACGCTACGATATAAACGCGGAGTTCACCGTCACTCAGCACGGGGTGATCTACCGCTTTGCGTTCCCGGAGGCCGAGAACCCTTGTCTGCTGTTGGCATCACGGGAAGCGAGTATCCAAGCCCCCGATGAGACGACCCTCGAAGGCCACCAGGATCTGGGCGGCGGCGTCACCGGTTACTTCAGTCTCCGCTTCGACCGCCCCGCATCCAGACGGGACCAACTCCAGTCGGGGATCAGGCTCCACTTTGCGGGCACAGCTCCCGTCGAGGTGCGCGTCGGTGTCTCCCTCATCGACGGCACGCAGGCCCGACGTAACCGGGAGATGGAACTGGGCGATCGCCCCTTCGCGCACCTGGCGGAAGAAGCCAGGCAAGCGTGGGAGACAACTCTCCGACAAATCCAAGTTGAAGGCGGAAGTGAAACGCAGCGACGCACCCTGTACAGCGCCCTCTACCGGTATATGGGTCGGATGCAGAACATCACCGAAGAGGGCCGGTACTTCAGCGGCTATGACGGTCAGGTGCACGCGGGTGAGCCCGATTTCTATGTGAGCGATCAGATTTGGGACACATTTCGGAGCGCGCATCCCCTGCGAGTGCTGATCGATCCCCAACGCGAGCTCGACATGATCCGCTCCTACGTGCGTATGTTCACGCAGTCGGGTTGGCTGCCTCGCTTCCCCAGGGTCAGCGGCGACGTCCCCTGCATGCTCGGTCACCACACCGTCGCCACCATCGTCGACGCCTACCGTAAGGGCTTGACCGATTTCGCGATCGAGGAGGCTTATGCCGGGATGCGCAAGAGCGTGACGGAGGCGACCAAGCTCCCCTGGCGCAACGGCCCGTTGACCGAACTCGATCGTATCTATGTAGAGCAGGGGTATTTCCCGGCTTTGGGGCCGGACGAGAAGGAGTCCGTGCCAGAGGTCCACCCCTTCGAAGCACGGCAGGCGGTAGCCGTGAGCCTCGAGTGCTGTTATGACGAGTATGTTTTGGCCCTGATGGCACGGGAATTGGGCAAGGAGGAAGACTACACCTATTTCATGGACCGGGCCCGCAACTACCGCAAGCTGTACAATCCGGCCCACGGTTTCATGGCACCGCGCAGTGCCGACGGCAACTGGATTGAGCCGTTCAACCCCAAGCTCTCCGCCGGCCCGGGAGGACGTGCTTATTACGCAGAGTGCAACGCCTGGACCTACACCTGGAGCGTGCAGCACGACGTGGCAGGCCTTATTAACCTGATGGGGGGACGTGAGAGTTTTGTCAATCGCCTCGATCAGCTGTTTATCGAACCCTGCGACGGTACAAAATGGCACTTTCTCGGGCAGTTCCCCGACTCAACGGGGTTGGTGGGGCAGTTCGTAACCGGCAACGAACCCAGCTTCCACATCCCCTACTTGTACAACTTCGCCGGAGCCCCCTGGAAGACGCAGCGCCGCATCCGCCAGATTATGGAGATCTGGTTCGACGACACTCCATTGGGCCTCCCCGGTGACGAAGATGGCGGTGCTATGAGCGCTTGGCACATATTCAACTCGATCGGTTTCCTGCCCACGTGTCCTGGCGAACCCTACTATGCCCTGGGGAGTCCGGTCTTTGAGCACATCGAGCTCCGCCCGCCCGATGGCCCTACCTTCACACTCAACGCGGAGGGGTCCAGTGCTCAGAACAAATATATCCAGCGAGCCGTGCTCAACGGTGTTCCCCACGAACGACCGTGGTTTGAACACGAAGCCATTCAGAACGGCGGTGAGCTCTCTCTCGTGATGGGACCGCGTCCTAACAAGTCCTGGGGTAGCCGGCCTGAAGACGCCCCACCCTCACTGAGCGACGGCGACCGTGCCGGGTAGCGTGTGAAGTGGGCCTATCCATCAGTGAGCTCCTGAGGTGTCGAAGGACCAGAGGAGGGCCGGCAGCCATATGGACGCAGCGCCGGCTGACCCGAGCGGAAAGCCGCAGCCTCATAACTCAGCAGCCCCCTATACGACCATTGTACCCGGTCGTATAGGGGGCAGTGAAAAAGGGTTGCGCACTTGAACCTGGAACCTGTGCCGCTAGTTACCGCGTCTGGAAGAACTCCACCACCTCGCCATTGGGTCCTTTGAAGAAGGCCACCGTTGCTTCGAGATCGCCCAGAATGACATCCTTGGGCTCCATGGTCACCTCATATCCAGCCTGCCGGGCGAGTTCGAGGGAGGCGGCGGCGTCGGCTGAAGCCAGGGCAAGATGGACCAACGGATCATTGGGCGTGGCGCTTCCTGCTGCCGGGCTATCCGATGTGGGGGCGATCAACTCGATATGGCTGCCATCTCCCACATCCAGCAGCATCAACCGGCGTTCCTGAGGGCCGAACTCGGTGACTACCTCCATGCCCAAAACATCCCGATACAGGCGTAGAGACGCCTCCCAATCTCGCGTTTGGATGGTGATGTGGTGTAAGCCGACCGTTTTTGCAGCGGCGTTCTTATTTGTAATGGTCATCTGTGCTCCTCTAGATTCACTGTTAGGATAGGTTATGCTATTTGGCTAATTCCTGACGACTTGTGCACGCCAGACTGGCATGGATGATACACCGGAAGGCCTAAGGCACAATAGTCGCCGGGCGAAAGCGCGCGCTTTCGCCCGGCGGTGTTCTGCGAGCAGAGTCAAGAGAGCAGTACCGATATCCCGAGCTAGACCCTTTATAGTCCCACCCTCGGTCTGGCCCACTGACACGGTCTAATCCATCGACCCCAACCGTTCTCTCGTAGCACTTCGAAATCGTATCCGCTACGCTCAGGCGAGGTCGAAGCGGTCAAGGTTCATAACCTTGTTCCAAGCTGCTACAAAGTCGGTCACGAACCTCTCTTGAGCGTCTGCACTGCCATAGACCTCTGCCAAGGCCCGAAGCTGGGAGTTTGAACCGAAGACAAGATCGACACGGGTGCCCGTCCACTTCAGTTCGCCCGATGCACGATCTCGACCCTCAAACACGTCCGCGTCTTCTGCGGTAGGCTTCCAGGCCGTGCCCATATCGAGCAGGTTCACGAAGAAGTCATTGGTAAGCGCCTCTGACTGCTTGGTGAAGACGCCGTGCTGAGCCTGGCCGAAGTTGGCATTCAGGACGCGCATACCCCCCAAGAGAACCGTCATCTCGGGAGCGGTCAGCGTCAGTAGTTGCGCACGATCAAGCAGCAGTTCCTCTGCCCTGACCGCGTACTTGGCCTTCTGGTAGTTACGGAACCCGTCTGCAACCGGTTCGAGTACCGCGAATGCCTCGACGTCGGTTTGCTCCTGCGACGCATCGGTGCGTCCCGGCGTGAAGGGAACGACCAGATTATGACCGGCCTTCTTCACAGCTTGCTCTACGCCTGCAACGCCGCCCAGAACAATCAGATCGGCGAGCGACACCTTCTTATCACCGGACTGCGCGTCGTTGAATGCCTGCTGGATGCTCCCGAGAGTTTCCAGCACCTTCTCCAGTTGCTCAGGTTGGTTGACTTCCCAATCCTTCTGCGGCGCGAGGCGGATGCGTGCCCCATTCGCACCGCCGCGCTTGTCGGAGCCACGGAAGGTGCATGCTGAAGCCCAAGCGGTCGAGACCAGTTCTGAGATCGACAGGCCCGAGGCCAGGATCTTGTGCTTGAGCTCCGCGATATCGCGAGCATCGATCAGCTCATGGTCGACAGCGGGCACCGGGTCCATCCAGATCAGCTCCTCCTGCGGAACCTCTGGGCCCAAGAAGCGTGAGCGGGGGCCCATATCGCGGTGCGTCAACTTGAACCACGCGCGGGCGAAGGCATCGGCGAACTCATCGGGGTTCTCATGGAACCGCTTTGCAATCCGCTTGTAGATCGGGTCCATCCTCAGAGCGAGATCCGCCGTGGACATCATTGTGGGAACTCGCTTCGAGGGATCGTGGGCAGCCGGCGCGAGATCCTTTTCATCGGGATTGACCGGTTCCCACTGCCAGGCACCGGCAGGGCTCTTGATGAGATTCCAATCGTAGCCGAACAGCATGTCGAAATAGCCCATATCCCACTGGATCGGATTCGGCGTCCAGGCACCCTCCAGGCCGCTGCTGATGGTGTCGTCGCCCTTCCCGCTGCCGAAGCTGCTATTCCAACCGAGACCTTGTTCCTCGACGGGAGCGCCCTCGGGCTCAGGCCCCACATGGGTTGCCGGGCCGGCACCGTGGCACTTGCCAAATGTGTGCCCACCTGCAACGAGGGCAACCGTTTCCTCGTCGTTCATCGCCATACGGGCGAAGGTCTCGCGAATGTCCCGGCCTGCCGCGACCGCGTCGGGCATACCGTTCGGTCCTTCGGGGTTCACATAAATCAGCCCCATCTGCACGGCAGCCAGCGGATTCTCGAGATCCCGGTCACCGGAGTAGCGTTTATCGCCCAGCCACTCGGTCTCAGTTCCCCAGTAAGTGTCCTCTTCCGGTTCCCAGATGTCTTCGCGTCCGCCCGCAAAGCCGAAGGTCTTGAAGCCCATCGACTCAAGCGCGCAGTTTCCCGCAAGAATCATCAAATCTGCCCAGGAGATCTTTTCGCCATATTTCTGCTTGATTGGCCAGAGCAGCCGGCGCGCCTTGTCGAGGTTCACATTATCCGGCCAGCTGTTGAGGGGCGCGAAACGCTGGTTGCCCGTTCCCGCGCCGCCACGACCGTCGCCCATACGATAGGTGCCGGCGCTATGCCAGGCCATCCGAATAAAGAACCCTCCGTAGTGGCCGTAGTCGGCCGGCCACCAATCCTGCGAGTCGGTCATCAGCGCATAGAGGTCCTGCTTCACAGCCGAGAGGTCGAGTTGCTTGAATGCCTCAGCATAGTTGAAATCCTCGCCCATCGGGTTGCTCTTAGTGGAGTGCTGATGAAGGATCTTGAGGTTCAACTGGTTCGGCCACCAGTCTTGATTCGACGTACCCTTGCTCACAGTGGGGATGGCCGTTTTGCCCGTTACCGGACACTTGGACTCGTTACTCATCTTGTTTCTCCTTGTATGTAAAGCTCGAGGCTATAAACTCTGTAGCTACTAATCAGCCAAAGCTCTGATGTTATCCCGCATTCGCCTGTCCCTGGACCTTCTCTATCCGTGCGTTCACAAGCGCGTTCTTGGAATCGTGGTGCTTGATCGATAGGCCGACCTCCTTGTGCGACTGACTACGTTTCAGAATTGAGTGCATCAGGATCGACAGTCCATCCTGCTTGCGTTGCAACGCTTGCCGGGGATTGGCAGTCTGGGCAGATACCGTAGAAGGTCGCTTGGTGGCTCAGGATTTGATAGCCGGATGCTTCTTCAGGTGAAAGACTCATCCCTTCAAAGTCGCGATGGATATCGATGATGGTATGGCATGCAACGCAATACAAATGATGGTGCGGTTCAGTACTCGTATCATAACGCCGTCCGTCCTGGCTGAGGTCCTGAACCGGCGCTAACTCGCCCAGGTCGCTCAACTCGCGAAGTGTATTGTAAACCGTCGTACGCGAGATATCGGGCATTAGCGAGGACACACGCTGGTAGACCTGTTCGGCGGTAGGGTGACTCTCCTCGTTGACGAGAAACTCCAAGATAACCCGTCGTTGCGGCGTGATTCGGAGCCCACGTTGCCGTAGCCGGCTGAGAAGAGTGTCGATTGATTTCACGGATGGGGCCTATCTGTATGTATAACCATTCTGTAATCATTATAAATTAGGTAGATGCGTTTGTCAAACGGATTTCAGGAGGAATCACGGCTCGTAGATGAGAGATAGCGGCCGGCCAATTGCAGTGGGGGCCGTAGCGGGCATAGCTGATGCAGCAAAGAGAGAACTCTTCTTCCCGGTTTGTACGGCCTATCCGAATGCCTCCAACATGCCCATCAGCTTGTACTTCCGGCGATGCCGGTCACGGATCTCACCCAAGTACGCGCACCAGTCGGCCTCACGGCCCGCAGCCTGATAGGCACTACGCACTCGCGCCAACCAGTTCACCGCGTAGTCATAATGTTGGGACTGCCCAGCTTCGATGATGCGTTCCGCCTGCCGGCGCGCGACTGCGATGACCCACTTTGGACGGCGCGCCACGACGGCGTCCATCACCCGCTCGATGAGATCGTAGCTCGCGTCCTTTTCGACGGCAGCGATGGCCTCATCCAGTAGTCCCTCATGGAGGAAGATATCAACTTGGGCCTGAGAACTGGCGTAGCCGGAGGCCTGACGCAGGTGAGCCAGCAAGTCATCCTTCATCTCCGGCCAGCGCTCGCCGGCCAGATCCTGGACCCTTTGGTAGGCAGCCATACTGGGCATTTCGCGGAACGCGACCGTCGCCGCCTCGAGCGCGAGGGCCATCTCCCCCATCCGATCCGCAAGGTCGCACAGCCAGGCGGCCAACTCGCCCTTGTGGCCCTCGGCAGTCAGCCCGTGCTCGGCGACACGTAGGGCGGCGGCAAGGTCCTGCCGTTCGCGCAGCTCCTTGGCCAGGGCCAAGAACTGGGAGGGCCGATTCAGGACTTGCAGCCCTTCGTCTACCGCTTCCTCTATCCGATCCAGGCGGGCCAACATGCGGACGTACAACTCAAATTGCGCCCCGGCCCGGGCTAGATGGAGGAATTCCTGATAACGCTCCTGCCGTTCCAACACCCGGAGGCGGGCGCGGGTCAGCTCGTCGGCGTGCCAGGGCGCCGCATCCTCCCAGGTGCCTGTAGAGGGGGCCTCGCCCTGCAAGGCGCGCTGAAGCGGCGGATAGTCCCAACCCTGCAGGATGGCCGCCTGTGCCGCGTCGAACACGTCGTCTATCCCGTAGTCACTGAGCTTAGCCTGCCAATGGGTCAGCGTTTGTGCCCATCGTTCACGTTCCTCGGCGATAAGATCGTCAGCTGCTAGGCCGGCTTCGGTCCAGACGACACCCAACTCTTCAAAGAACTGCCAGGCGAAGCCGTCCGAGTCATCGAGACCCGTCCAACCCGCCACGTACTCATCGGTGATCGCCTCCAGATGTAACAGAGCGTTTCTTCCATCGCCGGCCTCGATGAAGCGCCATGCCTGCTCCAGCAGTTGGCGTACCTGGTCCACTACGCTGCTCACGTGCCAGTAGGCCTCGGAACGGCGCATGCGATCCAGGGAGTGGAGGATAGCTTTTACCTGGCGGCGGACAGGCATGGGATCTATCGAGGTACGCGGCTGTGGTGCATCCCCAGAGGGGACACCGGGTTCGCTCCTGTGTGGCGTGACCTGGCTCAGCGCAATCTGGCGCTCGATCTCATCCGCGGCATAAAGATCATTGGCCGCGAGATGCAGCAAGACGTCGCGCAGCTGCTCGCGGTCCAGTCCTGCCAGCAGTTCGTCGAGGGTTGGGCGCGCTTCGATGAGGTCGGGCTCGCGCCGGCAGGCCAGCAGCGCGGCGACGGTGTGCTTACACCAGCCGCCCCAACTGTACGGGCAAGTGCAGACCGCGCCAGTGATGCCGCCCTCGTCAAACGCGATCCGCACGCGATAGGGCTCGTACTGGCTGCCCTGGACCTCGGCGTGCACAGTGTTGCCGCGCTGTACCAGGGAGACAACCGCGCCTTGCCCATAGTAGCTCTCGCCCCGGCTGAACGACTCGGGCGTGGTCTGCCGGCGAATGACCGCTTCGCTGAAGGATGGGATCATTAGATGCTCTCCTATGGATCGATCAAGCCGGCCTCGCGGAGAAGCCTCATCAACGCGCGACGGCGGCTGTGTTGATCACAGATCTGGTCCAGGCGTTCCTCGAAGGCAGATTGTCGACTTTGATATTCCGCTAGACCCTGGAGTTTCGTCAGAAGCCGCACAGCCTCTTCGTAAGCCTTTGCCTGAGATCGTTGTATCAACACGTCAACCTGGCGCCAGGTCTCCTCCTCATGTCCGGCGAGCGCTTTCAACTCCGCCACGCGTGTGGCCTCGGCTACGGCCGCACGCTCCTTACGCCGGCGCTCTCGCAAAGCCTCTACCGCCGCAAACAACGCGCCCACCGAGCGGCGCTCGGACGCCGCTCCTTGGGACTTGCCGCCGAGCACACCCAGCCGCCGATTCAGCGCCAGAGAAAGATGCGGCTCTCCCCTTGCCAGTCGCCATAGGAAAACGTCTCGTTCCTCCGCTGGAAGCTGAGCGATAGCGAGGCGTAGGTCGCCGTCGGAGATCCCTTCATCCAGCACGCGGCTTGATTCTGCCGCCACGTGGATCAAGTCTTCATCGAGACCGAACAGCTCGATAAAGCTTTCCAGTGCGGGTGACAACGTCTGCAATCCAGCCGGTACCGGGGGCTCTTGCATCTCCATATCCACGTCACCTGCGAGCGCCAAGCCTTTGAGCCAGGCCAGGTAGAGCAGGCGGTAATCTTGTTGCAGAATTGCATCTCTCAGGCCCACCAGAGAGTCCAGCCAACCTTCACCCTCAATCCAGCCGAGGCCCTCCTCCTCGTCCAACCGGATATTCAGAATCACATGCTCGCCTTGGGTGGAGATACCAATCGCATCGGGAGGATACTGCCGTGTCACGATATTGTACTGACACATTTTCTCGGTGTCCACAAGGGCTGTGGGTAAGCGGAACACCAGTTGCCGACTGCCCCAACTTGCCAAGTAGAGCATAGCGTCGTAGTAGTCCACCAGCACATCTTCTGCACGGCGGTGAAGATCACCGCCAAAGCTATAGGTGAA
>SLDA01000529.1 GCA_007125545.1 Thermoflexales bacterium
CGGATCCTCGCACAAACCGTCGACCGGCGGCGGATTATCCTCATACAACCCATTTTCCGTGATGTAGATGACTTGGGGACCATAGCGCGTGTCGATGCTCGTCAGTACCTCGACCAGACCTTGCGGATCGACGACGCCGCCCATAGAGGTATAGTCGCTCTTGGCAGCCTGCCCCAGGCTCTGCTCGCCGGCACGGACGATGTTCTTCCAGTAGTAGTTCACCCCCAGGAAGTCACAGGGCTCGGCCATACTCTCACAGTCGCCCGGGGCTATGTCGGGAGCATTCTCGCCAAGACTCTGCAGGAATGTGGTGGGGTACCGGCCCCGGAACAACGGGTCGAGTAGCCACCAGTTGTTCTGCGTATCGGCGTAGTCCGCGGCAGCCACGTCTTGTGGGCTATGACTGGTCGGCTTCCACAGGTCGACACTCATCGTGATGCCGATCTCCCCCGGGCGACCGCTCTGGCGGAAGCGGCGGACCGCCTCGCCGTGGGCCATCAGCGCCGTGTGAATGCCCTGGTAGCATGCCTTCCAGTCGGAGATGCCGGGCGCAATCCCGCCCGTGCCCAGCCCTTGATAGAGGAAACAGTTGGGCTCATTGAGGGTGACCCAATGGCGCACCCGGTCACCCAGCCGCTCGAACAGCAGGGCGGCGTAGTCGGCAAACCAGCCGGCCATGTCCGGGTTGACCCAGCCGCCCTGTTCCTCCAGTGCCTGCGGCTGGTCGGCATGCCAGAGCGTGACCATGGGGGTGATGCTCCGCTCCAGCAGGCCATCGACCAGCCGCGAATAGAAGTCCAGGCCCTTGGGGTTGACCCGGCCCTTTCCTTCCGGCAGGACCCTCGGCCAGGACACCGAAAAGCGGTAGGCATTGACGCCCAGCTCGGTGAGTAGGGCCAGGTCGGATCGCCAGCGATGGTAGTGATCACAGGCCACGTCCGCATTCGAGCCGTCGCGGATCTTGCCCGGTATGCGTGAGAAGACGTCCCAAATGCTGGGACCTATTCCATCTTCAGAAGCCGCGCCCTCGATCTGATAGGCGGCGGTGGCTACGCCCCAGAGAAAGGCCTGTTTCGATGTGTCACGCATGGTCCATCCTCCTCGCAGCCTTACCTGAGCCCTCGAATGGGCGCATCCGGTTGGACTCGCCGCTGAAGTCGATGCTTCCCGCTCCTGCACGTGTGAAGGGGCGCCACCCGTGAGTGGCGCCCCTCCATGATCACGACTAACGCTGCGAAAGTCAAACTACAGCTTGTGACAGCACCGGCTTATACGCCTGACCCCGGGACTCCAAACGTGACTCGCGCTTCCCGAGGCCCCGAGTCGCCGCCGCTTTGTTCCACGGGCCGGTCGTAGCGATGGTCGCTGCTACTCGCCTCATCGCCGTGGTCGCGACGGTAGGTGAAGGTGAGGGTGTAGGTTCCCGGTGCCCACTCGTCCCCGCCTTCGGGTAGTAGGAGCACTTGCGTGCTGTCGGCGTCGTGGAAGCGCCGGAAGGACACGGCATTGCCGTCCCGCGCCAGACCCAGGGTCGTGCGTCCCACGCTCACACCATCGCCGCCCGCGGCTGTGTCGTCCTCCATACTGAGGTCGAGGCTCTCGGGAGAGCGAATCCAGATCCCCACGACGGTCGGGGCGTCGCCGTCCGGCGCCCGTAGCAGGTAGACCTCCAGTCGCGGCGCGAAGGGCTGGTAGAAGAGCGCGCCCACACTCGGGGCCAGCGCGCGGAACGCCGCGTCGTGATCGGCACGCGCCTGGCGGAGCGCCAGCCGGGACTCCTCCAGGGCCTCTCGTCCGCCTGCGAGCGCTTCAAAGCGGTAGTCGACCTGGTCGCAATGCCACTGCCAGAGCCTGGACGCCAGGGCTGTGCTCGTGGGTGGCGTGCCGGACGTGAACTCCGCCGGGAAAGCGTGCGCCAGGGTCACCGTGGCGGCACTTCCACCATAAGAGTTAATCAGGTCAGCCATGCTCTCGAACGCCGATGTCGTGAAGCCGGACGCGTGCAGGATGGCGCTCCGGACGCGGGGATGCCGGAAGGCCGGACCGGCGCTCGCGGCATAGAGGCCCACCTGCCCCTGGGGGATCGGTGAATGGAGCCCGCTGCCGGGAGCGGGCAGCGGCAGTTGCGACAGCTTCACGTCGAGAAACGGTTGGTCGAAGAGCCACGCTCGCAGCCGGTCACCGATGATCGCAACTCTCAGGGTGGTCCATTCGTCCGGTATAACCGGCGCCCCATCCGCCTGCAGAAGCTGGGCGATCTCCAGCCCTTCTCCTCCGGCCCGCCGCACCAGCAGATCGAGGGTGTGAGTGCCGCCTGGCCGTAGCGCGAGCCGGTAAGCACGCCAAATCGGGCTCCCCGGTGTCGTCTGGGCGATACTGTCGGCGCGCAAGATGACGCCGAGTGCCTCGCCCGCGCCGCCCTTGAGTTGCACGGCGAAGTCGATGTCTTGCCAGGTGGGATCGCCCGCCAACCACGTGTCTGCTGCCGCTGTGCTGCGCGTGAAGACACCCTCTGCCTGCGACCAACCGGCGCCGGTCGCTCCACCCGACTCCCACGCCGGCGCCAGGAGCTCGCCCCCCTCGCCGCCGGTCACCAGCAGTTCGTAGCGTGCGTTGGGCTCCAGACGGGCGTTCACGCGCCTGGCCACCAGCACGTCGTCGGTCGGGATCGAGCCTGCCGTGCCTGTGTGGTCGCCCCACACCTGTTCCTCGTGCAGCAGGCTCGTGCTGCCCGCCGTCTTCCACTGTGTGGTGTACCCGTCGATCAATCGTCCCTCGGCGCTCCGCACCCAGAGCTCGAGCCGGTGGGGCGGGTGCCCATACATTGCCCGGATGTTGGAACGCAGGAAGCGGACGAGCAGATCGTCCTCGCGGAAGACGCGGGGGGCCTGGCGCTCGGGACTGAGCCACTTGATGTAGCGCGCCAGGTGCGTGGGCGGGCCCTCGGTCTGGAAGAAGGTGACG
>SLDA01000623.1 GCA_007125545.1 Thermoflexales bacterium
CGAAACAGGGCTGATCGCAGAATCGACCACAACGAGCGTAGAGTTCGCCGGTGCAAAACTCGTCTCGATCAAGAATGCCCGCACGGGTGAGAGCTTTCTCGATCCTGCCCTGAGTCAGGATGTGCCCCCCTTCGATCTCTATCACCAGAACGGCAAACGTTCCCCACTGGGTGTGCACCCACTCGCCAGCGAGGTGCACTATCACCTGCTTACGGACAAGATCGCTGAGATTGTGCTCAACGATTGGGAGTGTGACGTTTCACTTCGTGTGAGCATCGACGAGGCGACGGGCGACATCCTGATCGAGCCGTCGGCATGGACAATGCAGGGCGGCGTCGCCGGCATCGGTTTCAACGTACCCGGCATATTGCCGGAGTTGGATGTTGTGGCGCCCTTCCAGCAGGGCGTGCGCCTCCCTCTCGACCATCCTCAGATGCAGGGAAAGAGGGCAGATTGGCCGCATAGTTGGGAAGCCGGTTTCCTCGTCTTCCAGGGCAAGGCTGGGGGATTTACCGTGCAGGCGTGGGATGAGCACGGTATCTTCAAGCAGGTGCGTATCGGCCATGAGAAGAGCCGGCAAGTCGTCGCCTTCGTTACCCAGTCGTATGGCCCATTGGAACAGAATCGCTGTGCCGGCAACGTGGCCTGGCGGATCTCGGCTTACGAGGGAGACTGGGCCCTGCCGGTGAAACGCTACCGGGATTGGTTCTGGGATGCGTACCGTCTCGATCGTGTAACGGAGTTGCGACCTGACTGGGTTGACGACATCCGTCTCGCCGTCTCGTGGTGCCCGACAGTTCCGGGCCTGTTGGATGCACTCGCCACGCATCTCGATCCGAAGAGCATTTTCCTGCACGTCCCGAATTGGCGACCCTATGGGTACGATCAAGACTATCCTTCCTTCACACCGAGCGAAGAGGGGCGGGCCTTTTTGGAGAAGGCCCGGGCCATGGGTTTCCATGCCGCGCCGCACGCCAATGCCTGCCAGATGAACCCTGACCATCCCTTCTTCTTCCAGGCGCGCGACTTCTGCACCCGGAGCCCAACCGATATTCGCTGGGGTGGGTGGAGTTGGCTGCCGGTTGAGGGATGGCGCAGCTTCGGCCCACCGCAGAGCTACTCACTGATGCCTGCACACAAGGAATGGAACATCCTCGTGAATGTGCACCTGGCTTGGTCGCCCTGGCGTCGCCAGCTTACACGGCAGGTCGCTGACCTTATCCGAGAGCTAGGCCTCGACAGCATCTTCATCGACGTTTCGCAGCTTATCCATAACAGCGACAACGCGATTCTTGAGGGTTTGAGCTACGCCGCGGGATCGCGAAAGCTCATTCGTGAGCTGGCCGAGCTTGCGCCTCGTTTCTGCGTGGCGGGCGAGGCACGTAACGAGATCTCGACGCAATACCTATCGATCGTGCAGTTCCACCTGTACAACTATGCGCATTCTATGGCAATGCGAGGCGAGGAAGTCGACTGGATCCTCGATGCTACCTTGCCCGTGAACGAGGTGCTCTTCAGGGGCCTGACACGGGGCATCGGGTACAACTACGGTCGAGGTGAGAATCGCCGCGCTATGATCGATGCTTCCCTGAAGCAAGGTGCGATCCCAACCCTGATCTTCCAGAGCGGAGACCCGGTCGCGGAACTGGCAGATGCAGAGGCAGGGCATATCCTCGCGCACGCACTAGGTTAGCGCGTAGTCTCGGTGATGAGGTGTGAAGCAGGATGGGTATCTTCTGCTTCACACCTCACGATTCGGTATGCTTCTGGATCAGTTCGCGGGCCATAGCGAGAACCTGCTTCTCCTTCGCAAAGGCTAGCATCGCTTCAGCCTCGTCGAGGCCTACCCAGCGCACTTCCTTGATCTCCTCTTTGTCCTCTTCAGGCGTGCCACTGGAGCGGTACTGAAGCAAGTAGAAGTGTACAAACTTGTGGAAGCGTGTGGGGGTGCTATTGCGCTTACCATAGTACCAATACTCAATCGTGTCGAGCGGCGCGAGGAGCTCTGCTTCCACACCCGTCTCCTCACGGACCTCGCGCAGGGCAGCTGCCTCCCTCTCCTCATCAGCTTCCACGATGCCTTTGGGCAGTTGCCAGCGATCCATCTCGCCAACTCGAATGAGGGCCACCTCGACCCGGTTCGCTCTTTCGCGGTAGACGACCCCGCCGGCTGAAACCTGCCGCATGTTTCGCACTTTGGAAGGCGCCATCGAGCCGACTCGCTCTCTACCTATACTATGAGGTCCATCACGACCTCAACATCACCCTCGACCCTGTCGACGGTAGCCGCACACCAGCCATCCGGAGTCCGCCCAAATATCAGATCCACCTTCCCTTGCCCTATCCGCAATCCACGCATCTCGAGACGATTCATGTACTCCGGCAGCCGAGATCGGCTCAACCGCAGGCGATTGCTAAAGCCTTCCGCCTGCAATCCAAGGAGCGTCGTCAGCAAATAGGGAATCGAGCCTGCGGCCCAGGCTTGGGGATGAGCTGCAACCGGATAACGCACCGGCACTCTGTATTGGCCGCGCGCGTAGCCGGCAAAGCACTCGGGCAACTGATTGCGTTCAAAGTGGGACGCCGCGTCGATGATACCGTGTGCAACACGCGCCGCAGCGTCATCGAGCCGGTAACGATGAAAGCCGGCTGCCGTGAAGGCATTGTCGTGAGGCCAGACCGTGCCGAGATGGTAGCCGGTAGGATTGTAGGCCCGATGCACACTCGACATTGTGCGTATGCCCCACCCGCTGAACATATCCTCGGTCAACATCCGTTCTGCCGTCTTCTGTGCCTTGTCTTGCTCCGCAATGCCTGCCCAGAGAGCGTGACCGGGGTTTGTCGTCACAGCAGAGATCCGGCGCTTGTCCCCATCCAGCCCCAGGACATAGCACCCCAACTCCTCAGACCAGAAGTCGCGATTGAACCGTTCGCGCAGTTCCGCAGCCTCTTTTCGCAGCCGGTCTGCCTTGTCCTGGTCGCCTACACGCTCGTAGAGTTCTGCTATCTCGGCCTTGGCAGCATAGACATACCCCTGCACCTCTACCAGCGCGAGTGGGGGCTCGGGCAGGGTACCATCCGGATGAAGGATACCATTACCCGAGTCCTTCCATCCGTAGTTGGCGATCCGCTCGCCCATCGCCCAGCTTTGGTATTCGACGTAACCGTCGTCATCGAGATCACCATACTCGTCGATCCACTGCAAGGCTTTGTCCACACCTTGGCGAAACTCGTTAAAAAGGTCGAGCCGACCCGTCCATACGGCATGACGGCTAAGTAGTATGAGAAAGAGCGAGGTCGAGTCAATGCTGCCGTAGTATAAGGTGTAGGGAATAGCGTGCATGTTGGCCAGTTCGCCAATACGTGTCTCGTGGAGAATCTTACCCGGCTGTGACTCATTCCAGTCGTCCGCTTCGTGAGCTTGATAGGCGGCCAGAAGGCGCAACGTCTCTTCGGCCATGGCAGGTTCGAACGCCAGCATCTGTATGGCGGCCAACACACTATCGCGTCCAAAGAGCGTGACAAACCAGGGCACGCCTGCGGCATAGTAACGCCAGGAGTCCATCCGATTTTCCAGGAGCCGCAGATCGAGCAATGAGCGATTGAGGATGCTGTTGAAGAGGATGCTATCGGTACGTACCTCGGTCTGGCCCATCAATCGCTCCGGCATATCATCGCGGGCATCCGACGCGGACCGGGATCCCTTCCCGGGAGCCCGGTCCTCACCCGTCTCCCCATCGCCTTCGGTGGATTCCGAGATTTCCAATCGCAAGTGAATCTTGTCTTGCGCGCCCGCTTCCAGATCAACGTGAAACAGAGCGGTGGTTTCGTCCACCTCATCTGGTGGAGGATCAAAACGGATGTCGAGACGGCGCACGATATCGTCGGCTCCGTGATATTCGAAGGTCAACGTATCAGGCTTGTCTCCCTCCTCATTGGACCAGGCCGGGGATTGAAGCTCCCCGGGTCGTTCAGGCAGAAGGTCACGTATCGCGAAGACATCGCGAAAGTCGGAGAGGAAGGTGAACGACAATGGAAAGCGCGCGCGCGAACTGCTGTAGTTGTTCAGGTCGAGCCACTCCTCCAGTGTGTAGGCTTCCCCGTCCAGAAGCCGGTCCCAGCGGATCGCCACCTGGTCGATCTCCGCTCCTTCGCCATCCTGGCCAATAGAGGGATTTGTCAGCTCGAAGATCATCTCGTGGCCAGGGTCAGAATTCCCGACCAGGACATAGGGCTCCTGGTCCCCGATGCCAAGGCTATAACCGGAGAGGAAGCGGCAGTCATTGTGATAGAGGCCAAAGCCATGACCCTCGTCCAACGGCACGCTACCGTCTCCATCCGTGAGGAAGAAGATGTTCCCATCCTTAATTACAAGTGCATCCGTGATACTGCGCGTGATAGCTGCCGCCGAGTGAGTCAAGATGCGCAGCTTTCGTTCACGCTTCTCCTCGTCGTTCATCTCATGTCGTGTCTTCAAATCCGTCATCGGCTCAATCCTCCTAACACTTACAACCCCCTGTCCTAATCATCTGATATGCGTCACTTTCCGGGCCCTGACACACCAATCAGGTGCCGGAAGACCAACTCTCCTCCAAACCATCCGGTCACCGCCAGAGCCCCTCCCGTGATGACCGACAAAATCAAGCCCAGCGGCAGTACGGCGGCGACGGGGTCGCCCCACCGAATGAGCAAGCTGGTGGCGGCGACGATCATCGCCACGAGATTGCCTATGAAGTGAATCCACCCTGCTTTGTGTTGGCGGGCCCGCTCAACAGTGAAGAAATCTATGAGACCCAGAATTGCGGCAACGATCCCCATGGCAACGCCGGCACCGATAAGCCACACTGAAAACCTGGCCCAAAAGTCAACGCGTGTAATCCAGTAGACCAGATCCGTTGCAAGCGCACCCACCAGGAATGCTATGGGAAACGGGATCGACGCCGGGTGAAGTGGGTGTCCGGCAATCGCAGCGGTGCTCGGCGCCGGATATATGTATCGATTCGTCATATCGCTCTCCTTACTCACCCCTATCGAAAAAGCCCTTGCCGGCGAGGTGTGTCGACGTCGGCTACCTCCAAGGGCTATGAGTGCCAAAAAGTGACGACTAGAGCCCTGACTGTCCCGGCAGCCACGCTAGGTATCCAATTCCTCCGCGCGCTGCCGTACTCCATCGAAGCCATTGTGGAGTTGCAGCCGTATCAATGCAGCCACAAGTTGGGGATACTCCTTCGTACCGACCAGGTCGAGCAGGCCTTGAGCGTCGTCGGGCAGTCCGAGCTTGCGCGCGCCCTCCAGCGCCCGATCATCGGCGAAAGGAAAGAGCTCATCCCACGCCAGCTGCACTTCACGAAAGAAGATGTCTGCACCCACATCGCCAATACCCTTGAATTCTTTGAGCCGCTCCCGCTCCTGCGCCGGGTCACGTTCAGCTTGCTCCCGGAGGTTACGCAAGTCGCCATCATAGCGATCGAGTAGCAATGCGACGGTGTCGCCCAGCATGCGTGACGTGCTCTCATCGTAGCGGGCATAGCCGGCCTCGTTCAAAGTCCGCGTGCGTTCCTCCCACGTTGAGTCAGCCATCTTCTCCGCCGACGTCCAACCGTGCTCGAAGAGGGCGCGGGCCGCCGCCAGCGCGATATCGGTGCTAATACGAGCGCTGAAGAGCAGGGACGCGCAGAGCAGTCGAAAAAGCGTTGAAGGCGTGTTGTCCGCAACCGCAATATCCAGTTCATCGCTGAAGGTCTTTCCGTACTGCTCAAGGAGTGCTCGTGCGATACTATCGTGCGAAGACATCGTCTATACCTCCTTGATCTATGCAGCCTCATGAGAAAAGTCTATCAATGCACGATCGGGGGTACTGGCGGACTGGGTTGGACAGAGCTTCGGATTGCATGGGTAGGAGTAGAATTGCGTTGGCAGCGTTGGGGCTGAGTCATATGTCAACGTGTGGCACACGGAGAGACCGGTATTCGCCTTACCGGTTTGGTCCGCACGCTGTCATATGAAGATGCGGTAGACTCTCTATTGGCCTGCCCAGCAGCTTCAGCTAGAATGAGTTGAGGAGGTAAACGATGGCAATACTTTGGCTCGCTCTGGATGAGGACGATATCACGGATCGACAGCTCGCGGAGGCGCAGGCTCTGCTTCCCGACTGGAAGACGATTGTAACGCGCGACGTCGAGGCGCTGGCGCCCGACTTCGAAGAGGTGGAGATCGCGGCGGGATGGCTCAAGCCCGCCGATCTTCTACGACTGGCTAACCTACGTTGGGCCCAGCACTGGGCGGCAGGGGTTGACGCGTTTACCGGCAACCCCGATATTGTGACGAAGCAGTTTATGCTAACTAACGGATCGGGCGTGCACGCTATTCCAATCACTGAGCATATCCTGGCCTATCTTTTATCGTTTGCTCGGGGTCTGCACTGCGCCGTGCGCGCGCAGGTCAAACATGAATGGGGAAAACCTGATGATCCTTGCCGCGAAGACATTTTCGAGCTACCGGGCAAGACAATGGTGCTGATCGGAGTCGGCGCGATTGGTGAGCGGACAGCCCGGATGGCGACTGCGCTGGGCGTACACGTGATCGGTGTTCGACGCGATCCATCGAAAGGGGCGAAGACGATAACGGAAATGGTAAGTCCGGATCGCCTTCTGGAGGTATTGCCCCGTGCTGACTTTGTCGTCATGACGGTGCCGTTGACCGAGGCGACGCGTGGTATGATCGGTGAACCGGAGCTGCAAGCAATGAAGCGCTCCGCGATCGTGATCAACATCGGTCGAGGTGGTACCATTCAAGAGGAGGCGCTCATTCGGGCTTTGCAGGAAGGCCGCATCGGCGGTGCAGGACTCGATGTCTTCGAAAACGAGCCTCTACCGCAGGATTCTCCCCTCTGGGATATGTCGAATGTGATCATTACCAGCCACTATGCAGGACATAATCCGTATTACAATGAACGGGCCCTGAATATCTTCCTCGACAATCTGCACCATTACATCGCGGGCACAGCGCTTCACAATGTAGTGGATATGGATGCGGGATACTGAAGCAGAGCAAGCTGTACGGGATGCTAAACGTGTTCCCGTTGAAGCAACCCATGGAGGACGGCAGCGTCGCGTTGAGCTTCTTCTATCTCTTTCTGCAATTCCGCCCTACGTGGAGAGTCCCATTGGCGCAGCTCCATCCGTTCAAGCATCCGCCGCCGCAGTGAGATAAGTTCACGTAGCGAACGAAGGGCCGTCCATAGAGCTCGTTCGACGCCGTCATGCTGTACCTCGCTTAGCGTCTCCAGAGTAAAACTGTGACCCACGACGCAGGTGTAGTTGAGGCGTTTATTGTCGCGAATCTCGGACAAGGGTCCCCCACATTCAGGACAACTGAGCACATACAGGTCGCTCTCAGGCTGAATCACTTCGTTGGGGTCTTGCATTCCCGCAGCCTCCTTCAGGGCCGGCACGTGACCAGGGTTGCCCTCTACAAGGAGATCGGACGGCCGGGCTAGTTCTGGCGTGCGCTGACCGACGTGCTCCAATAACAACGCTCCGATCTCCGCCGCCGATAAGACATGATCGATCTCCGCGTAACGCAAGGCACTTTCAGGCATACCCCTGTGAATCGCGTCCTCGGGATCTTGTACAATCGTCGTGCCCCCCCGCTCCTTGATCGCAATAAGGCCTTGCGCGCCATCATCCAGCATCCCGCTGAGAACGATCCCGGTTACGTAGGGACCGAAGGATTCGGCAGCGGATCGGAATAGCGGGTCGATCGCAGGGCGAGAGAGATTGTGGCGCGGCCCGTGGATAAGCCGAATCACTTGACCGGCAACGACGAGATGCCGCTCGGGTGGGGCCAGATAGATGCGTCCGGGGATGATCTCCTGCTTGTCGTGTGCAAACTCGCAGTGGAGTGCACTGGCACGGTTGAGGATTTGATCCAGTGCAGAGGGGCGCCGCCTGGAAAGATGAATGACGATTAGAACCGGTGCCGGGAAACTGGCCGGAAGGGCACCCAGGATAAGTTTCATCGCCGCAATACTGCCCGCCGAGCCACCGATGACGACGAAGTCGTTCAAGCCACCCTCGGTCTGATGGTCATCCCACACTTGCACGTAGCAGCCCCCTCTCTCGCAGTCAATGTTGCTCTTATTGTACATGGGTACGGCGAAAGAGAACGATGGACTCCGTTGGAGATCCGGGCGCATTCCAATGGTAGGACGCTCCGCAACCGGTCGGCCAGTTGGCTCGCTACTTCGCCCAGGTCATCAAAGGCTGCAACGCAGCCAGAATCTCGTCGAGATAATCCGATGCAGTGCTATCCAGCGGCATCTCGCCATTCCGTTTCATCGGGCAGTCTATGACACCCCGTCTATAGAGGACTTCCTTGTAGCAGCCGGGGAGCTGGTGTTCGAAGAAGAAAAGCGGTGCCATTTCCTTGTAAATGTGCAGGGCGCGAGCCTCGTCTTCCTCCTCCAGAGCCTCCCAGAAAGCGACGACGACGTCCGTTACGTGGCAGCCCGGCATATTGCCGGCGGAGCCACGACGATACTCCTCAATCAGATAGCGCCCTCCCGCACCTCCGAAGACCCCCTTGCAGGTGCTCTTATCCTGTTCCAGGAGTTGGGTGAGCTTGATCGTGCTTGGAACGGTCTCCTCCTTCACATACTCCACCGCATCAATCTCGCTACAGAGCCGCAGAAGAAGCGCCGCGCTCATGTCCGTGCCAACGGGCGGCCCATAATTCTGAATGAAGACCGGCAGCCGAGCCGCTTCCGCGATCTTCCTATAGTAGTCCACGATGTCCGCTTCAGAGAGTGGGGCACGCTTAATGTAAGGGGGCATCGCGATGACACCGTCTGCACCGATCTCACGGGCATGAAACGCGAACTTGGTCGCCACCGGCCCGGCGACCGCGGCAACACCGATGATGGCAGGAACACGACCGGCATTCTGCTCCACGAGGACGGTCGAGAGCTCCAAACGCTCGGCATCACTTAGAGAGGTGAACTCGCTGGCGTTGACGGGATAGACGAGGCCATGGGCACCACAATCGACACAGAAGTCGACGAGGCGGCGGAAACTTATGACGTCTACTTCGCCATCCGCTCGGAAGGGGGTGGAAGGAATGGTGAAAATACCACGAAAAGGCGCTGATGACGACATCGGGTTCTCCTTTCGGGTCACGACTACCGGCATTGATTTTCGGCGGGAGGGCTCGGATCGTTCCGCTCCCGATCGTACACCCGACCGTACCCATTGCAAGTGGGCGCAGGTGCCAAATGACTTCGCCACCTGCAGCAGATTGACCCATCTGGTGGTGGCGCTATACTACGCACCATGTGCAGAATGGGTTACTGCTTGAACAGAACCACCCGGGAGGATCTATGAAAAAGATCGTGATCACAGCAGGGACTATCACTCTGAGAGCCGAACTGAATGACAGCGCCACGGCTCAAGAGATCTGGCGCCACCTGCCGATCCAATCGCAGGCATCGGTTTGGGGTGACGAGATCTACTTCGAGATTCCGGTAGAAGTAGATCAGGCCACGGACGCACGCGCTGACGTCGACATCGGCAGTCTTGCCTACTGGCCTGTGGGCCGCGCTTTCTGCATCTTCTACGGTCCAACACCTGCAAGCACCGGCTCCCAGCCACGGGCATACAGCCCGGTCAATGTAATCGGTCACGTTATAGATGATGCAAGCCAACTGCGGACCGTCGTCCATGGTACCCCCGTCCGTGTGGCACGGGCCAGGGAGTAACAACAGGAGCAGATGCCAAGTTGATATTCCATATGTGAGGCATGTGCGTGTAACCGGCACTGACCGTGGCGATTACAGTTCGTCGTCAGTCTGCCGGCGCAGTACGACTACCCAGTCGCGGGTGTCGGGTGGGTGGTATACAAAGGACAGCACGGACTCACCCGTCAGGCAATCTGTGAAACTACCATCCCGAGGATCGAACTGCCGGATGTTGTAGGCTTGAGGGGGTGCATCGAGCGCCAGAGAGATGGGACCATCGAACCCGCGGACGTAGACAACATAGATGGTACCCGGCTCACTCAGGCACCAATAGGTAAGAGCCGGCGGTGCAGGCTTACCCTCGATCTCCCTATCCGCACCGCGCGGCATATCTGCCGTCACCAGATCGTTGCGTGGTGTCAGTCGCCAGTAAGGTAGTGAGGCAAAGAAGGCGGGCAGAAGGGAAACCTGATCTTCCCAATCATCGTTTTGCGCGGCGTCCACATCGAACGGCCCCACGTTACGCGCCCCTCCCAGATAGGTCGAACCGAAGCCGGTGATGACATATCCTCCACCCATCACGAGATCCCATGTCGCGTGACGTATGACGTCAAGCGTCTGGCTGTTCTCCTTATCGACCTTGCCATCGTGATCGGCGTCCCTAAGGTAGTATGCATACTCGGCGTTGACCACGGGCTTACCGAACCCCCGCGAAAGTTGTATCTGGGCATTAAGATCGGTATAGTTCTGCTGGTAATCACCGAAGTCCATCCAATGGGCGATCTGGTTGAACTCTCTCGCAACGTAGATGCCTCCCGTGCCAGGATGAATGCCGACCATACGCCGGTGTGGGTCCGCTTCACGCAGCGTCTCACCGATCTCCACGTATTCCTGGCGCACCACATCGTAATCACGGTCCTGCGCACTGGCATTCCATTCCCCGGCGACGATGAAGTAGACGCTGTAAGCACCATAGCGCGCACCGATGTAACGGGCGTAGCGTAATCGTGCCGCCATGTCGGGAAAGCGATCCCAGGCAAAAGGCTCCGACTCGTCGCGGGACTTGCGCGCCCAGGCAAGTACCAGACCGCCAACTATGCCCTGAGCGTTCAGATACGCCAGTCGGCGATCCACTTCCTGCCAATACAGAGGATTAAGCTGCTCGTCCGCCATTTCTATAAAAGGCGGGCCTCCGGCGTTGATCCAACCTAGTTCGCTCATCAACATGCTATGAATGACGTTAAACCCTTGCGATGCTCGCACATCAATATGATGCTGCGCTGCGGATCGATCATTTCCCTGCTCGTCGCTGTCAACGTACAGTGACCAGGCGGTATCGCCCAGAAACCAGAAGCGGGTGCCATTTTGATGCGCGAAATGATGCGCGTGCTCACGCATAGCACGAATGCTTCCGCTTAACTCCGATGGGTCCACGTGAAAACTCCCCGCGTGGCCATTCAGCCCCGGA
>SLDA01000020.1 GCA_007125545.1 Thermoflexales bacterium
GCCGGCCCAGAGCGCGGCTTTGCCCATACGCGAGTGCCCGATGGCGGACACACGTGTGGCATCGACGTCGGGGTCACTTTCGAAAGCATCGAGAGCACGGCTCAGTCCCCATGCCCAGGCGCTGAGGGTGCCCCAGGCATCCCCACGACTGTCATCCCTGGGATAGAGCCTATGTACGCCGTTCTCGAAGCCGTCGTGGAAATCGGGATCAATATCGCCGCAGAAGATCGTTGCCACGCCATAGCCACGCCGCAGGATCATGGAGACCGGCCATCGGGAAGCTGCAGCGCCGCGCAACGCTTCCAACGCCTCCATCCGCTCGGGCTCCGTGCGCGACTCCTTCTCGGGTCGCATGCCCGCAAGCGCCGGGAGCGTAATCTCCGGATCGGATTGGATGGTATGGTTGCCCTGGAAATTGATGCCCACGAAGACAGGGGCGGGCGCCTCCCGGTGGAGCGGGAGGTAAAGCAGCATATGAAGCGCCGGGTCGTGAGGCGCATCGGAGAAGCGTATCCTGATCTCTTTCCGTGTGGCAAGCCCGTCGAGAGCACCATCAACTGCAGAAGTCGTCTCCACAACTAACCTTTCGGGTCGACCGGGCGCGTGTCCGTAGACGAAGTGTTCGAACAGGGTGAAAACCTCGACACGCCGCAGGTTATGCCACGCGTCAGGGCTGGAGACGGGGCTCCCATCGTCGAAGGTTAGCGGATCCGGCAGTGTGTAGTCTGGGACTTGGGACTCCTCATAGTTAGCGACGGTCTCTTCCATGAAATTCCTCCTGATTAGTTATGCTGTTCGGAAAGGGGCGGTTTGGGTGTCTCGTCGGCTAGAAATCGTGTGATCAACGTGTTCACCTTTCTGGACAATTACATCTCACAAAAGCTGATCATACCACGATTGTACTTGGGGGGCAGGAGGACAGCAAGGCCGGCGAACTAGACCCCGCAACGAAGAACCACCGAACTGGGGATAGTCAGGTGGAGAGTTGTAGACGTCATTTTGCTCGGCCTGGATCGCCAGATCCAGACCAGAACGGGGATCTGGTGATCCCCTGAAAGCATTCTGCGTCCTACGAGACTTCACAAGGTGCAACGCGCTTTTTCAAGCGCGTTGCACCCTGCACCTACCTCCGTGTTAGGGCCGGATGCGACCGGCGAACCACGTGCTCGCCGAAACCCAGCCGTCGTTATTCCCGCCCCAGCCCTGGTTGACGTAGAACCAGCGGCTATATTCGGTCCAGCAGCCGATGAAGCAGCGCTGCCGTGAGCGCCAGGCGTAGCCATAGGCCAACGGGTAGTGGTTGAGCCACCCGGTGCCGATGATGGCCGGTGTCCTGTAGTCGATGATGGAATCGCGCGCCCGCTCACGCAAGCCGCTTGTAGAGATTCCCAGAGAGTTGTAATTCGTGTAGAGGCGCGTCCCCGAGCGGTTGGTGAGGTAGCCGGCAGCCCCACTCATATCCCAGGGAGCGGTCGCGCCGCTGCCGAAGGCGCAGAAGGTGTTGATGCGCTGGCGGATCTCCCAGATCATGTTCTTCACACCGGTGTCCCAGGTCTGCGGGGCGACGGCGTCCGCGCCGTAACCGCCGTTCACACGATATAGTCCCCAACGTGGCGCCCAGAAGGCGTTGCCGCTGGCGGCCTGATTATCGGCCCACCCAAACAGCATCGCCCAGGCCGTCGCGCCGCAGCCGCTGTAGCAACTGGAGGGATTCTGCGGGTCGCTGGCCGGCATTTGGTTGTACAGGCGTTGGGCGCCGTGCGTACCGGCCCAGAAGTAGTGCCAGGATCCCCAACTGCTGACCGCGGTAGGCGCGATGCCCAGTTCTCCACCCAACCGGAAGGGTTCGCCGGCCACGTTCACAGAGGTCGCGGTGGCGTTTCCACCCTGATTGACCAGGGCAAGCGGTAGATATGCGAAACGCTGTTCCACGATCTGGAAGCGCACCGTCTCCTGGACTCCGTTGCCGTACGTCACCGTCGCCGTAAAAGGCGTGGATCCCAGAGGCACGTTGTCGGCTACGGTGATTCTGAAAAACTCGGGTAATCCGCTGCCCTGGGACACGGTCTGCGTGATGATGTAGGAGTGGCCAGGCCCGTCCAGTACCACGGTTGGCTCGGGCCACAACATCACCAGGTCGAAAACCTCCTCCTTGAGGAGGACGATGCCGTACTCCAGGTCGGCCTGTTCGCCTCGCCACAGTTCGCTGGCCTCGCGGCGCTGCTGCTCCAGAAAGACGCCGTAACTACCCACGTAACCCGCCTTCAAGGCGTCCCACGACTCCCAGGCAGTAATCTGTAACTCGGTGGGCGGGAGGACGGTGCCCGAAATCAAGAGTGTGCCGCTGATGGCGCTCTTCTCCTCGTCCTCAGGCGTATCCTTATCGGGAACCCAGGCGGCTTCGCCGAGTTCCTGCTCCTGATCCAGCCACGCCATCTGCATCCCCTCGATCTTGGGCGGGAGTTGGCCCAACGTCGCCGCAATGTTACCCCCTCTGTCTTCGGCGAGATACGAAAGCGTGTCCAGTTTGTAGAACACGCGCGCGGTCCCATCGGACTCGCTCTCAAGGATGTGAGTAGGTGGTTCGCCGGTGTTATTCCAGTGCGCGATGGGGAAGTCGTTTTGGTTGGCAGCGAGGATGATGAAGCCGGCGGGCGTGTTATTCGCTGTGGGGAGGATGACCGCGACCTCGTAATAGGCCGGGTTCTGTAGATCGTCGGGACGGTAGAGCACACGCACATCCGCTCCCAGGACGGCGCGTTCCCATCCCGGCGCCATCTCAGACAAACGCATCTCTTCCAGGTGTTGCGCGGCGCGGCGGTGTACGTCCGGGGGCAGGTCGGTGAGAGATGCGACGCTCAACGGCGTGTTGAGGGCGTCAGAGGCCGGCGCTTCTAACGCCGCCGGCGTTTCTAGTGCCGCCGGCCCTTTTAGCGCCGCCGGCC
>SLDA01000620.1 GCA_007125545.1 Thermoflexales bacterium
CCCGTGGCCACCGCCCAGATCACGGATGTGCGTATGTTGGGCAGCGGAGCGCCGCTGACATGGTCGCAGAACGAAGCCGGGTTGACCGTCCAAATACCCCCGGATCGTCCCTGTGACCATGCCTATGTGTTGAAGATGACGATAGGGAGCTAGAGACATGAGCGAATATGCGACAGCCGCAACCACGCTGAACAAGGACGATCTGATCGTCGTGACAGGGGCAGGGGGGTTCATAGCCGGTGCACTCACACGTCACTTCCACGACCAGGGGTTTACCCGGATTCGTGCTGTGGACAAGAAGCCGCTTCCGGAGTGGTACCAACGCGTGCCCGGGGTCGAGTCACTGACGATGGATCTCAGCGATCCCGATAACTGCACCCGCGCCGCCGAAGGCGCTGTCGAGGTCTACAACCTGGCGGCAGATATGGGGGGCATGGGCTTTATTGAGCGCTTCCGAATCGAGTGTCTGCGAAGTGTCTTGATTAACACGCATATGGTTGAGGCGGCGTATCGTGCCGGTGCTGCCAGGTATTTCTTCTCTTCCTCCGCCTGCGCCTACAATACCCAGCTCCAGCAGAAGCCTGAAGTTCTGGCACTCAAGGAGTCCGATGCCTATCCCGCGATGGCGGAGCGCGGCTACGGCTGGGAGAAACTGATCAGCGAGATGTTCTGCGAGGAGTACTGGGCCGAGCGCCGGTTCAAGACCTTTATCGCTCGCTTCCACAACGTCTATGGCCCCTACGGAACGTGGGACGGCGGGCGCGAGAAGGCGCCTGCTGCACTGAGCCGGAAGGTTATCGAGGCCCAGGAGAGCGGCAACCTGGAAATCGATATCTGGGGCGACGGAACCCAGACGCGCAGTTTTATGTACATCGACGACTGCGTCAAGGGCATTGACTTGATCATGCACTGCGACGATCTTATCGCGACGCCGATCAACTTGGGGTCGAGCCACCTCATCTCGATCAATGGTCTCGTGAGCACCATCGAGGAGATAGCCGGGGTCGAGTTGGCGCGCCGGTATAACCTGGATGCGCCGCAGGGCGTTGCGGGCCGCAACAGTGATAACACGTTCATCCTGGAGGTTCTGGGATGGGAGCCCGACACCCCGTTACGCGTCGGTATGGAGAAGACCTATGCCTGGATTCAGAGCCAGTATGACGACCGCAGGGCGGGTATTTACACGCCCGCCGGCAGTTGACCCGGCGTCGTAGGCGATGACTATGCATAGGCGAACGAAGTCCCAGGAAGAAGTCCGGTCTGCGGCTCAGATCACCGACGTGATTGGTGCGCTACCCTATCGGATGGCGTTCGCGGGCGGATGGATCGATCAGCCCTTTGTTTCGCGCCACAACCCTACGCCTCCCGGTTCGATGGTGGTGGTTGGGCTGGAGCCCACTTGCCGCTTTATGGACCGCGCGGGAATGGGGACCAGTACTCGCAGAGTTGCAGCGCAGTTGTGGGGTGAGACTCTCCCCGCGCGTGAGCCCGGCGATCTGGTGCGGGAGTTGTATGAGGAGGAGAATCGCGGCAGGACAGAGCCCTCAGGATCACAGGACATGATCGGCCTTATCTATGCGGGGGTCAACCGCCTGGATTACGACTTCGATCACGAAAGGGGTGTTTTTCCCGTCCACATCGAATGCAATTGTGATCCGGAGGTCGGACGCTGGTTGGAAGGTGTGATCTCGATGGTGCCGATTCTACAGCGACCGCCCGGCTATAATCCCTTGGGCACCCAGAACCTAGACCCCGGCTGGATTTCGCGGTTAGGCCAGACGGGCCAGGACTGTTACACCGCGATCCTGGCTCAAGACGCTGCAGCGCTGGGGGATGCTATGAACGAATGTATGCTCTGTTGGGAGGCGATCCTGCCGGACGTCGTGCGCCATCCTAGCATTCCATTTGATCTTGGCACGATTCTGAGTTACTATCAGAAGCGTTATACTGGCGCCATGTACTCAGGATGCGGCGGTGGATATATCTACGTCGTATCGGAGGAGCCCGTGCCCGGAGGCTTCCGGGTTAACGTCAGGGTCTGATCCGGTCATAGACTGAAGAAACGCCGGATCTTGCTCTCCGGCGTTTCTTCGTGAAAGCGCACGGCGTCAGTGAGCTTGCTGTCCTTGAGGAGTGAGTATGAAGCGAGTGTTGGTTTCCGGTAGCTTTGATGATCTGCGCTCTCGAAAGATGCGGTTCTTACAGGAGGCTGCCGGACTCGGCGAGCTTCATGTTCGAGTGTGGTCCGATGAGGTAATCGAAGCGCTGACCGGATCTCCCCCGGAATTCCCTCAAGCCGAACGCTGGTACTTTCTTCAGGCGGTTCGCTATCTCTCGCATTTGGCGCTCGTCACCCGTCCTCCAGATGCTGTAGCGGCAATCCTCCGCGATGGAAGCCGTCCTGATATCTGGGCGATTCTCACCTCTGACGACGAACCGGCGGCGGGCGCGTGGCGGGCGGCCGAAGCTGCAGGTGTCGAGATTCGCATGCTTGCCGATAGCGATCTGGAAGGATTTCCTATACCGGAGCAGAACGCTTGGGAAGCGCCGACCACCGCGAAGAAGGTGATTGTGACGGGCTGCTACGATTGGTTACACACCGGACACATTCGCTTCTTCGAAGAGGTCGCGGAGCTGGGCGATCTCTACGTCGCCGTGGGCAACGATGCCAACGTGCGACATCTCAAGGGCGAGGGGCACCCAATGTACTCGGAGGATCTGCGCCGCTACATGGTGCAGTCGGTCCGTTACGTAAACCAAGCGGTACTGACCAAAGGAATGGGCTGGATGGATGCAGCTCCCAATATCGAGGAGATCCATCCCGATATCTATGCGGTGAATGAAGATGGCGACAAGCCCGAGAAGCGTGCGTTCTGCGCCGAACACGGGCTCGAGTATGTCGTATTGCAGCGGCTGCCCAAAGAGGGGTTGGCCCGCCGGTCGA
>SLDA01000610.1 GCA_007125545.1 Thermoflexales bacterium
CCGGCGTTCCGGATGTCGTTTGGGCTGCTCAACCAATGCCTGGCACGGATGCGCGTGCCCTTGGAGGCGGTTAACCAGAACCGGTGGCGGTATCCCCGTGAAGGTGCCTGGCTCAAGCCGCTGTGCGGCGGAGATCGCGTAGATCTCGCCCGCGTCGACCGTATGCGGATTGTCGTGGAGCGCAAGGGCCCCGATCCCGTACGCTTCTGCGTCACGCCGGTCTCGGCCACCGTTGACGCGCCACCTTTGCTCGACGAACTCGTGCTGCCTCAAGGCCCCTTGCTGGATGAACTGGGGCAGAGCACGATTCACGACTGGCCCGAGAAGACGCCATCCGCCGAGGCTTTGGTGGCGCGGCTGGAAGAGCAGCGGGCCGCCGTCCGAGATGCCGCCGTCCAGGACGGCTCCGGAACCCTCTCACGGTGGGGTGGGTGGCTGGCGCGTCAGGTTGAGGCAACCGGCTTCTTCCGTACGCACTCCGACGGCGAGCGCTGGTGGCTGGTCGATCCCGAGGGCTACACCTTCTGGTCCTCCGGCCTCGACTGTGTCTCCTATGGCATCGATACGGCTTATGAGGGCCTGGACTCGGCGTTATCCTGGCTACCGGACGCCGAGGGTCAGTATGCCGCTGCTTTCAGCCGGCATGAACTGCGCTCCGTCGATTATCTGCGGGCTAACTTCATCCGGGCGTTCGGTCCCGATGCCGCCTTCGATGCATGGGCCGAGATCGCACTCTCGCAGCTCGTGGACTTCGGCTTCAACACGGTCGCTAACTGGTCCGACTGGCGCATTGCCTTCGGCAAGGTGCCCTACGTCAGGCCCCTCCGCGAGCACAGCTTGGACGGGATAACGGCGATCTACAGAGACTTTCCGGATGTGTATCATCCCGAATTCGAGCAAGCAGCGGACACCTATGCGGAACAGCTTCGCGAAACCGCCACTGATCCGGCCTTCATCGGTTATTTCCTGATGAACGAGCCCAACTGGGGCTTCGCGACGGAATCGCCGGCTGCGGGTATGCTCTACAATACCGCTTCCTGCTACACGCGCCGGGCGCTGGCTGACTTTATGCGGGAGCGATATGACAGTGACGAGACTTTGGCGGAGGCTTGGGGGATGCCGGTGACCTTCGCAGAGATCGCCGAGGGACTCTGGCACCGTCCGCTGACCGAGGCGGCGAAACTCGAACTGGCGCTGTTCAGCGAGCGCATGGTCGTCCGCTACTTCGGGACTCTGAGCGAGGCCTGCCGCCGTGTCGATCCCAACCACCTCAATCTCGGCATTCGTTACTACACCATCCCACCGGATTGGGCTGTGCAAGGGATGCGTTTCTTCGACGTTTTTTCCATGAATTGTTACAAGAAGAAGGTGCTGGCCGAGGAGATGGCTCAGATCGAAGCCCTGTTGGGTATGCCGATTCTGGTCGGTGAGTGGCACTTCGGCGCTCTGGATGTGGGCCTGCCTGCGAGCGGCATCGGTCATGTGCCGGATCAGGCTGCACGCGGACAGGCGTTCCGGGTCTACTTGGAGGATGCCGCGGCGAAGCCCTGGTGCGTGGGCGTGCACTACTTCACCCTCTATGACCAATCGGCGCTCGGGCGCTTCGATGGAGAGAACTACAACATCGGCTTTGTCGACACGTGCAGCCGTCCCTATGACGCTCTGGTGACTGCGGCGCGTGCGAGCCACCGGCGCCTCTACCAGGTCGCTAGCGGAGAGCTTGCACCCTATGACGAGGTGCCGATCTACATGCCCTTACTCTTCCTCTAATAATCGATCCCGCACGATTGTCACGGTGTCTTTGCATCGTTGATCGGAGGGTATGATGGACGGTCGAGAACGTGTCCTGGTAGCACTGGATGGTGGCACACCTGATCGCGTGCCCTGTGCCCTGAACTTCTACCACGTGGATCTGAGTGAGATTGCGCCTCCCGATTACGCTTGGGAGTCGCTGATCGATGTGCAGTTTGTGCGCCTGCCCGCTTCTCCGGAGGAAGAGGCGCTTCGTCAGGCGGGGCTACCCTTCTCCTACGATACTCGGCTGGGCAACTTTGAACAGATGGCGACCTACCAACAGTGGTCGTATCGTCCCGAAACGCCCGACCAGCGCAACCCGCTGGCGCGGGCCCAGTCTCTGCAGGACCTCGAAGCGTTTCCCTTTCCTGACGTGGGTGCGCCCTACCTGGTCGAGGGTTTAGAAGATCAGGTGGCGCAGTTGCACAAGCGAGGGCTGGCAGCAGGCGGGAACTTGCCCCACCTTGGGGGTGAGCTGTTCGAAGCGGCGTGGCGCCTCCGTGGGCTGGAGAACTTCCTCCTCGATCTCATCGAGCGTCCGGCGTGGGCCGACTTCTTGCTCGACCGGCTGACCGAATTGGCTTGCCGGAACGCTGCCGTGCTCGCACGTGCCGGTGTGGATGTATTGTCGCTCGACGACGATGTCGGTGCGCCGGTGACGATGATGATCGGCCCCGAGACGTGGGGCCGCTTCTTCAAGCCGCGGATGGCGAAGATCATCCGTGTGGCGCGTGAAATCCAACCACATTTGCGCGTCATCTTCCACAGCGACGGTAACTACGCGCCCATCATTCCGGACCTCATCGACATTGGCGTCAATGGAATTAACCCGCTCCAACCGGACCATATGGATGCCGCCCGGATTCGTGAGCGGTTTGGCTCCAGCCTCGCACTCTGGGGCACGGTGGGCAGCCAGACGACGCTCAGCTTTTCCACACCTCAGTCTATCCGTCGCGAGGTAGCTGAAAGGATCCAGATCCTGGGCCGTGAAGGGCTGATCCTGTCGCCCGCCTACGATCTGGGAGAGCCAGACATTCCATGGGCGAATGTCGCCGCATTCCTGGAGGCGGTGCGCGCGTACGGATAGGGACTTGCACGGTGCGCATGCTGATGTCGTAATGGATATTGATACCTGGTTAATCGCGGCTC
>SLDA01000618.1 GCA_007125545.1 Thermoflexales bacterium
ATCCGCCTGGGCTTCGATGGAAGGGTCAGCGGGAATCTCGGCCCCCAGGTAGCCGAAGCGTGAAGGAGCAATAATGCGGTAGCCTTCGCCGAGGATCAGTGTACCGATCAGCAAACCCTGGTCATAGCCACCGCCCGCGCCGTGGATCACAAGCGCCGGAGATCCATTCCCCTGTTCGCCATATTCGACTGGCCCACAGGCGGTCTCGACCAACCGGCGGCCGGCCGCCACGCGCGCTTCCGCCGCGCTCATGTCGCGGGTGTATGCGGCATAGATCAACGCGCCGCCCACCACCAGGGCAATCAACAGACCGCTGCCGAGCAGTAAGGCTAACACCATTCGCTTATTCATTCCCTTCTCGATACAGACTGTTTGATCCTCGTGGAAAAAGTCGGTCCGCGTTGCCTGCAACCGATAGTGCACAGCAGCCCAAATTGCGCCGGGCCATACGCAAGCCATTCACCGTGATCATTCACTTTCTTTCAAATACCGTCAACATCAACGACCTCTGACAAGCATACGACACGGGTCACTCAGTACGCTTCTGAAGAAAACGTAGTATCGAAGATTCGACGACATCTGGAATCGTTCTGTGTTGTTTCCCGTCAGTCGTCTTACGAAGAAGGGTTCATCATAATGCGCTCAACTCATCACTACCCCGCACACAATATGAGCTGCTGGCAATACTAGTATAGAAACGGTCACACTAGAAGTCAACTCCATATAGGGCGTCCATCACGCATACGACCGTGTGATGGCGGGGCACTGTCATTCTCCTGCTTTCGCTGTAGAATGGGCGTGTCAGCAGCATTCGTTGGGAGCGGGAAAGGAGCACCCTATGCGCTTTGTCATCGTCGGAGGTGGCGTCGCGGGCATTACGGCAGCCATCGATCTATCCCGCCGGAAGGCGGGCGAAATCATCGTCTACTCGGACGAGGAGTACCCCTACTACTACCGGCCTCAGCTCACGGAGTTTCTGGCCGGCGAGCTGCCCCTCGCGCGCCTGTTGCGCCGTCCCCTGACCTGGTACGAGGAGCGTGGTATCCAGGTCAAGCTGGCACAGCCGGTCACCGCCATCCATCCCGACAGTAAGACGATCACGGTCACGGGCCAAACAGACGTTGGCGGCCACGCGGACTTAGGCGGCCACGCAGACTTTGGCGGCCACGCGGACGTTGGCGACCACGAAGACGTGGGTTATGACAAGCTGCTTCTCGCGACGGGCAGCCTGCCGTTTGTGCCCCCGATCGCGGGCGCGGACAAGCAGGGCGTTCTCACCTGGCGAACCCTTGACGACACATTGGAGATGGAAAAGGCCTCCGTCACATGCCAGAAGGTCGCGATTCTCGGCGGAGGCTTGCTCGGCCTGGAGGCGGCGCGGGGCCTGCGGGGCTTTTGCAACGACATCACCGTGCTGGAGTTCTTCCCACGCCTGATGCCGCGCCAGCTCGACGAGGAGGGCGCCGGCCTGCTCAAGGACTTCGTGGAATCGATGGGCGTGAAGGTCATCACGGGGGCGCAGAGCCAGGAGTTCCTTGGCGAAAGACACGTCAGCGGCATACGCTTGCAGAGCGGTGAGGTCATCCCTGCCAGCACAGTCATCGTGGCCGCCGGAGTGCGCTCTAACGCCCAGCTCGCCGAGGCCGCAGGACTCGTCGTGGATCGTGGTGTGGTCGTCGATACGCAGATGAGAACCAGCGATTCCGACATCTACGCCGCGGGCGACGTGGCCGTGTTTAGGGGATACTCGTGGGCCATCGCGCCTATCGCCCAGTGGCAGGCGCGGGTGGCGGCAGCCAACATGGTGGGTGAGGAGATGCACTATGATGCCGTCATTCCCTCGACAACCCTGAAGGTCGTGGGGATCGACGTCAGTTCCGTGGGTGACGTCAACCCGGAGGACGAGGCCAGTATCGAGATTCGCAAGCTTGACCCTGACGGGGGCACCTACAAAAAGATCGTGCTTCGGGATGGCGTGATCGTGGGCACCATTATGATCAACGACAGACAGCTCGCCAAGGATCTGGAGAACCGTATCGCGAATCGCCAGCCTATGACGGAGGAAGAGGCGGAACAGCTCGTCAGCTAAGCGACCCACGCGGTAGCAGACCGGCTTGCGCTACCCCGGCACCGGTGGATAATGGGTCCCGACCCCAGGTCAAGGGGCCCGATCCTGTACCGGCCTGGGCAGAGCACGTCCAATCACACAGCACCCTTATGGCTTTCAAAAGAAGAGGTCATTTATGAAGAAGAGAATCCTCGTCGTCGAAGACCATGACCTTCTGCTACTGGCCATACGTGACATCCTGGAGGTGGAGGGGTATGAGGTCGCAACTGCCGGCGACGGTGTCGATGCACTGGAGCGGATGCGTACCTTTGTGCCCGATCTGATCATCGCCGACATCTCCATGCCCCGCATGGACGGCTACCGGTTTTTCGAGGAGATCCGCAAGCATCCCGAGTGGATCCCCATCCCCTTCATCTTTCTCACCGCCAGGGCAGAACGAGAAGATCGTTTGAAGGGCAAGGCGCTGGGTGCGGAGGATTACATCATCAAGCCCTTCGATCCCCAGGAGCTTGTCGTGGTCGTGAATTCGCGCATTGGGAGGGCGAGGGCCATTCGTGAGGCTACGGAGGGCAGCTTTGAGGAGTTGAAACGCCAGATCATCACGCTACTCGGCCACGAGTTGCGCACACCGCTCACCAGCGTCTATGGCTACACCGAGTTGGCGCTTGAGGAAGCCGCCAACCTCCCGGCCGGCGATTTCCAGCAGTTTCTATCGGGCATCAAGAAAGGCGCCGATCGTCTGACCCGGCTGGTGGAGGATCTGTTGCTGGTGGTGCGTCTCGACTCGGGCGAGATCGAAAAGGAGTTGGACCTGCTCGGTGCGGTCCAGGAGGACATCGCGGACCAGATACGGCGCATCGTCAGGATCAGGGAGCCGCGCGCCGTCGAGCAAGGCGCGACGCTGGAACTCGATGTGCCCGAGCAGTTGCCGCCCGTCTACGTACACGACTATTTCCTCGCCGACGCGCTGGAGCGCCTGATCGACAACGGCATCAAGTTCTCACGCAGGGACCAGCGCCGGGTGCGCATTAGTGCAACGGCGGACGCCGAGTACGTCAGCATCTCGGTTCAAGATTGGGGCGTCGGCATTCCGCCCGACCAACTGGAACACCTCTTCGAGCGCTTCCGCCAGTTCAACCGTCAAAAGCAGGAGCAGCAGGGAACCGGCCTGGGCCTGGTGATTGCCGAAGCACTGACGTCAAGTATGGGCGGACACATCACCGTCAAAAGCGTGCAGGGGCCGGACAGCGGGAGTACCTTCACGGTGCACCTACCCGCCGCGCGCTAGACTGCCGCGTCTCGTGCCCCACGCACCATGCAAGCAGCACCCTCCCGAACCCCAAACGGGTCCGGGAGGGTGCTGACGTTTTAGTTAGGATCGTCCGGGACGGGATGCCGGCCCGGTCAGCCGGTCTGCATAGGGCCGGTGCTGCCGGACTCGAAGAGCGGGTTGTACTCATCGGGGAGTTGTCCGCGCAACTCCTCCCACTCATCCGGGTTTAGGGCCTCTCCGAGCACCTCCACGACAACACGTGCGTGGTAAGTGGACTGAGGCATGTCGGCTCCCTCGCGTGCAGCCACGCGCTCAAAGAACTCGTCCAGACTGAAGCGTTCGGGCTTTGGCTTGGCGTCGCTCAAGTAGATGGCGAGTTCTTCGGGAAGCTGTGCCGCCACGTGGCTGGCCTGTCCACGCGTCACGCGTTCGGCCAACGTCTGTAGCGTCGCGCGGGTTGCGCTGACGGCCTCCTCGGTCGTCGCCATCTCGGCACGATGTTGCACTTGGCCCAAGAAATCATGGTACTTCATGGTTACCCTCCTGACTATCTCTCCGCTACCCTCCTACATGGATGATCGCAACGGGGCAGCCATCGGCACCTACAGTGACACATTCCTCCAGGTTCGCCGGGGCCTCCCCATGCGCCAGGCTGTCCTGGACCCGGTACTCCTCTACAACCTGACTCCAGCCATCATCGCCCATCTCATAAAATTCCGGGCACTCATTCCAGCAAACCCCGCACTCAATGCATTCTTCGCGATCGATCGTGACCTGAATACCATCCGCCATAGGTTACACCCTCCCTTTCAACTAAAGTGATCGACAAACGCGCTCCGCCCGCCGCGAACTTACACAACCACGACGCGCGTCCCGGCCGAACGCGGCTCGGCGAAGACCGTATACTGCTCGTAGGGGACGACCGGTTCCACCCACCGGAAGACCCACTGCGACTGATCCGGCGTCAGGTTGACGCACGCATTGCTCTGGCGGCGTCCGTAGTCATTGTGCCAATACGTCCCGTGGATCGCGTGGCCCCTCCAGGTGAAGTAGATACAGAAGGGCACACCGGGGAGATCGTAGGGATTGGCAATATCCTGCATGGTCATCCGCCGGAACGTGCGCTTGTAGGTCACGCGGAACTCACCCTGGGGGGTGGGCGATCGCGGAAGCCCCGTGGCGGTCAACGTGTGAAATACCGTCTCATCCCCTTCCAGACAGGAGAGCGTCTGCTCCGCCAGGTTAATGACAATCCGCTTGTCGGGCACGCCGGGCGAAATCGGCGCCAGCTCCTCAGGCGTGATCCGCCGTAGCGTATTGGCCGGTACGTATGGCCCCGGCCGCCAGGGTGAGATGCCCTCTTTGAGCTGGTACCATAGTTCCCCGTCGTTTCCTTCGATAACCCGGACCACCCGGTAGCCCGTCCCATAGTAGAGCCTGTGAACCACACCGCCCGATCCAGGCGACGTCCGCGCATCGGTCCACGGCACCGAGACCTGTCCCCAGAAGCCGACTTCCGGGATATCCAGGATAGGTTCCTGGGGTGCGTCATCGACCGGTTGCGTATACCCACTATGGATGTAACCACCGTCGGTCTTGTACCAAATGGGATTGGTAGGCCAGGGCGGCGTGCCCTCCACGGCGCCATGCAACGGCAAGACGTTGTCGCGCGACATCCATCTTACAATGGCAGAGTTCGCTGAGGGCCCCTCCCGCACAGGTTGGTTCCGCGTGGTCCTACCAAAGGGTCGGGGGGCCGGGGGCAGCTCCGCTGTTACGGTCGGGTTCGATGCCCTCTGATCAGAGGACGTTGCAACCAGAGGCAGCCGTTTGGTCAGTCCCCGGGCAGGGACAACTCCCGCCAGCGCGAGTGGTGCAACGCCCATGAGGCCCAACTTCAGAAACGAACGCCGTCCCAAGTCAGGCACACTATTAGAATGAGTTCCGGAAAGCTGATCCACCTTTTGTGAATCTCCGCTCGATGAGCGACTTCTATGTGTGGCCATGGTAGCTCCTCCCCGCTATAGCCAACAGAAACAATATGTGCATAGTATACTCCAACCCCAGGTTTCTCAAAGCAGGATTTCGTTGAGCTGGACTAGAGCTTCGTTGCAGTTGTTAGATTTGAGTTGGGCGCCGGCGCCGTGCTCTCACTCACCGAGCCGGATCTGTGGATTCAGCAGGGCGTAGGCCATATCGGCCAGCAGGTTCGCGAAGGCAAAGATCAGCACGGTCACCATCGTGAGCGCCTGAATGAGCGGCAAGTCGCGCCGGTCGACGGCAAAGATGAACAGCCGTCCCATACCCGGATAGTTGAACACATTCTCCACCACGATCAGCCCGCTGACCAACCAGCCAATGCTGATCGCCAGAACGGTGACGGCGGGCAACAGCGCATTGCGCAGCACGTGGCGCACGACCACCGTGCGATAGGGCAGGCCCTTGAGAGCCGCCGTGCGCACGTAGGGCTGCTTCAGCTCCTCGATCACGCCGGAGCGGACCAGACGCGCGATATAGGCCAGGAGAACGAGCATCGCCGTAACCGCGGGCAGAATCAGGCTGGGCAGGGCCTCGAAGAACCCCGCATCCGGCGAGATCAGGGAAGTGGCGGGGAAGAGGCCGAAGCCAAACGCAAACACCTGGATGAGAATCAGGCCCGTGACGAACTCCGGCAGCCCAACAACGGAAAGCGAGGCCACACTGATGAGAGAATCGACCCACCGGTCCTCATTCAACCCGGCCAGCACCCCCAACCCCACCGCCAGCGGCACTGCCAGGACGAGCGTGACCACCGCCAACATCAGCGAGTTGCGCAAGCGTTGGGTCACCAGAGGGAGAATCTCGGTCCGCGTGCTGTAGGAGAGGCCCCACTCGCCCACCACAAAACCGCGCACCCAGTCAACATACTGGACGGGCAGCGGATCGTCAAGGCCCAACTCCTCGCGGACCTGGGCAACCGCGGCCTCGCCGGCCTCGCGGCCGAGGATGACCCGCGCGACATCGCCCGGCAGCCACCGCGTTACCAGGAAGATGATGATGGACGTCACCACCAGGGTCAACAGTAAGAAACCCAATCGCCGTAGAAAATAGCGCCACATCCTAGACCTCCTTCCCCGTCTCAGAGAAGCGGAAGATGCGCTCCTGCTGCCGGACCAGATCGTCCCACGCTATATGGCAGAAATACCGCTTGCCGCCCCCCTCGCGCTCCCGCCACGGCGGTCGCTGCTCGACGCAGATGTCGCCCAGAAAACGGGGGCAGCGGGTATGAAAGGGGCATCCCGACGGTTTGGCCGAGGGGCTCGGAATATCCCCTTTGAGCTGCACTTCGCGCTGCTCCGCATCCGGGTCGAGCAGCGGCACAGAGGCCAGCAGCGCCTCCGTGTAAGGATGGTAGGGCGGATCGAAGAGGGCGGAAGCCGGGCTCACCTCCATCAATTCACCCAGGTAGATGACGGCGATGTCGTCGGCGAGATAGCCGACCACTGCCACGTCGTGCGAGATGAAGAGAATGGCGGTGCCGTGCTCGGTCTGTAACTGGTCGAGAAGATTGAGGAGCGAAGCTTGCACCGACACATCCAGAGAGGAGACCGGTTCGTCGGCCAGAAGCACCGCCGGGTTGGGTGCGAAGGCCCGCGCGACGGCGACCCGCTGCTTCTCGCCGCCGCTCAACTCGTCCGGCAGCCGCAGCGCATACGACGGGGAGAGATCGACGGATTCCAGCAGGGCGGCCACGACCTGGTCGGCGTCGTCCACCTTCTCGGTCCGCAGCCGCTGAACCGGACGCCGTAACGCTTCCCCCACCCCAATGAAGGGATTGAGCGCGTCGGTGGGATCCTGGAAGACGACCTGCAACGCGCTGTAAATATCGCGCGAGCGCCCGGCCAGCTTTGGCGGAACCGCCATATCCAGGAACTCGATCGTGCCGGAGGTGCGGGCGACGAGGCCGATAATCGCGCGCGCCAACGTGGTCTTGCCGCTGCCGCTCTCACCCACGAGGCCCAGCGTCCGCCCCTTGCCCAGGGTCAGAGAGACGCCATCGACCGCCCGGACCACCGTGCCCCGCTCGCCCCGCAGCCGTTGCGGCAGAGAAGCCCTCTCGAAGAAGTGAACGGAGATGTCCTTGACGTCGAGCGCCGTTCCCGCCCGCTCCCCGGGCGGCGTGCGCTCTCGTGCGGGCACCGGTTGGGCGGGATCCAGCTCGCCGGCGCGGATGCCCTCCCAGCGGTGGCAGCGCGACCGGCGCTCCTCGCCCGCATCATAGAGCGGCGGGTAGGTCTCGCAGACGTCGATGGCGAGGGGGCAGCGCGGGCGAAAGACACAACCTTGCGGACGGCTCTCCGGTCCCGGAATCTGTCCGTCGATGGGGCGCAGATCGACCTCGTGCTTGGTCGTGCCCAGGACCGGCACGCAGTCGAGCAAGCCGCGGGTGTAGGGATGCAGCGGCTGCCGGTAGAGGGGCCTGGTCCCCGCATCCTCGACCAGATCACCCGCGTACATGACGGCTACCCGGTCGCAGAGCTGCGCCACCACGCTCAGATTGTGCGTGATATAGAGCACGGCGGTATGCTGCTCGCCGCGGATCAGATCGCGAACCAGCTTCAAGATCTCGGCCTGGGTGGTGACATCGAGGCTGCTGGTTGGTTCGTCGAGGACCAACAGGGCAGGTTCGGTGCTCAACGCCATAGCGATAAGCACGCGCTGCAGCATGCCGCCGCTCAATTGGTGCGGGTAGGCCCGAGCAATCCGCTCCGGGTCGCCAAGCTGCACGCGCTCGAAGCTTGCCCGCGCCTGTTCGTGGGCGGCTTTCCGGCTCAGGCCGCGATGATAACGCAGGATCTCGGCGGCCTGATCGCCGAGTCGCATCGACGGATTGAGCGCCGAGCGGGCACCCTGCGGGACGAGGGCGATCTGGCCGCCCCATAGATCGCGCATATCGCGGTCGGAGAGGTCCTGCACCTCGCGGTCGCCGAATCGAATCGTTCCCGAGAGGATTTGGCCCTCCGGGGGCAGATAGCGCATAACGGCCATAGCCAGTGTAGTCTTGCCGCTGCCGCTCTCGCCGACGATGCCGACGCTCTGTCCGGGCCAGATCCTGAGCGACACGTGGCGCACGGCCTCCAGCCGGCGCTCACCTTGCCGGTATCCGACCGTGAGATCGTCGATGTCGAGCAGGGGTCCGTTGTGGTTCACCATGCACCGGGCCTCATCGCCGGAGCTCCGCAGGGATCTGGAGGATGCTCTTCAGCCGGTCGGACACCAGGTTGACCCCGATCACCACAATGGCGATGGCCGCCGCGGGCGCGATCAGAGCCCAGGGCGTCTGGGTCACATTGGCGCGCCCCTCCTGGACCATCAACCCCCAATCCGGGCTCGGCGGCTGCACGCCGACGCCCAGAAATCCGAGTGAGGCGACGAGAAAGATAGCGTAGGAGAAGCGCAGCGCCGCCTCTACCGCCAGCGCAGGCAGGGTCGAGGGAAAGATCTCGCGGAAGAGCATATGGGGATAGGTCTCGCCCTGGACGCGCGCCGCCTCGACATACCCTCTCGTCTTCACCCCAAGGACGACGCTCCGGATCACGCGCGCCACGATGGGCGTGTAGACCACGGCAATCACCAGCAGGACGCTATTGCGTGAGGGACCCAGGGAGCCCAGCA
Source organism: Thermoflexales bacterium (assembly GCA_007125545.1). Taxonomy (GTDB): domain Bacteria; phylum Chloroflexota; class Anaerolineae; order B4-G1; family SLSP01; genus PWVB01. Next base: position 8,997 of record SLDA01000618.1, read on the forward strand.
GGAGCAAGGCGAGCAGGAAAGCGGGCAGCGCGAGCAGGCTGTCGAAAAGCCGCATAATTACCTCGTCGAGCCAGCCGCCCTGGTAGCCGCTGACCAGGCCGATGATCGTGCCCGCGATCACCGCGACCAGGGTTCCGACCCCGGCCAACGTGAGGACGTCCCGGGCCCCGAGAAGCACGCGGCTGAAGACATCGCGCCCGAGGATGTCGGTGCCGAACGGGTGCTCTATGGAGGGCGCCTGGCGGGCACTCCCGGGAATCTGCTCGTTCGCGCCGTAGGGTGCGATCCACGGACCTATCAGGGCCACGATAAAGAAGATCACGAAGATCGCACTCCCCAGCGCGGAAGCAGGGTCGCGGAGCAGTTGCTTCAGGACACGCAGCAGCCGGCCGGTGCGGGCCGGCTGCGCGTCGACTTGCTGAGACGCAACTTCACCCATCGTATCCCACTACTCCGGGAAGCGAACCGGGCGAAGGTCCGAGCGTCCCGAGAAGGGATGCAGCTGGAACCCCTCGAAGCTCTCGTTGATGACCGCATGCTCGGCGAAGAAGAAGGGCACGATGAAGGGCCCCTCCTCGATCAGAATGCGCTGCATCTCGTGGTACGCCTCGATGCGCTCATCCTCATCCAGGCTGCTACCGGCGGTGGCGATCAGCTCGTCGAACTCCGGGTCGCAGAAACGCGTCTCATTCCAGATGGCGTCACAGGCCAGCATCACGTCCAGATAGAACTGCGGATAAGGACGGTGCCCCCACCCCGTCATGCCCAGCGGCACATCCAACCATCGCCCCTCGCCGTAGTAGATGCTTTCGGGCATAATGTTGACGGTCATATTTATCCCGGCCTCCGCCCACTGGCTCTGCAGCACGACGGCGATATCGGAATAGTTGAGCGTATCCAGCAAGTTCAGCTCCAGCTCCACGCCGTCGGGATACCCGGCGTCCTCCAGAATCCGGCGGGCGGCTTCAGGATCGCCGTCGGGGAGCTCGTGCTCCTCGGTGTAGTAGTCCTCAAAGATGGGGCCGATAGGCGTGTCGCGTCCTATCGCGCCATAGCCCTGCTGGACCAGTTCGAAGAGGGCCCCACGATTGGTCGCGGTGCGCAGCGCCAGCATCACCGCCGGATCATCTCCGGGGGGCATGTCGGTGCGCAGGCGAATCGCCGCGAACTGATTCGTATCCACATGTTGGCCGGCGAGGCCGGACCGTGCGCGCAAGTTATCATAGAGATCGGGCGAGAGGCCCATCACCAGATCGATCTGCCCGCCCTGCAAAGCGTCCGCAGCCGTCGTCAACTCGTTGAAGAAGATGATCTCCACGGCGTCCAGAGCCGGCTGGCCCTCGACAAAGTAGTTCTCGTTGGCCTCCATCATCAGGCGGTTCTCGGGCTGGTAATCGGTGACCCTGAAGGGGCCGGTTCCGTTGAAGTCGCCTGCGTCTTCGGTGCCATCGCGGATGATCAGCGCGTGGTTGTCGCTGAGGTCGTAGAGGAAGAAGGGATTGGTTTCGGCCAGCGTGAAGGTCACCTCCAGGTCGCCGGTCGCCTCAATGCTCTCGATGTTCCTGTAGAGATCCTCGGTGGGGAGCCCCTCGGTATTGCGCAGGCGGTCATAGGTCCAGACCACGTCCTGAGCCGTGAACTCCGAGCCATCGTGGAAGGTCACGCCCTCGGCCAGGGTGAAGGTGTAGGTGAGCCCGTCGTCGCTCTCCGTCCAGTCGGTTGCCAACCGGGGCTGGATCTCGTTGTCGGCGTCGATGTCGATCAGGTAGTCGTAGACGTGCGCGGCGACAAGGACTTCGGGGTCCGACGAGATGTAGGCGGGATCGGTCTGCGCGATGGGGACGGCGCTCAAGCGCAGCATCCCGGCACGCTCGCCATTGGGCTCCGCCGGCTCCTCGACGCCGTTCGGCGGTGCTACGGGTTCCTCAACGCCATTTGGCAGTTCAGTATCATTCTCCGGACCGGCACAGCCGGCCAGGACCAGCATCACCAGCAAGATACTCCATGTTACAACAGTAAGAAACCGCGATCGCCCTGTTGTGGCGTTCATAGTTTGTTCTCCTCTTCGATATTATGTTCTGAAACAAGCCCCCGGATGGGCGGACAAGATGTCCGCGCTCCGCAGATGGGCGGACAAGATGTCCGCGCTCCGCAGATG
>SLDA01000111.1 GCA_007125545.1 Thermoflexales bacterium
CCCGTCTCGGAAGCGCACCTGGCGATCATCCGCGACGCTATGCTCGCGGTGACCACCAACAGCCAGATCGGCACCGCCACGCGCCGGTTCAGCGGGTTGGGCATCCCTGTGGCCGGGAAGACGGGCACCGCCGAAGTGGCCCAGGAGGGGGTGGGCCCGCACTCGTGGTTCGCGGGCTACTTCCCCGCCGACAACCCGACGATCGCGATGGTCGTCCTCGTCGAGAACGCCGGCGAGGGGTCGAATGTCGCGGCGCCGATGTTCCGGCAAATTGTAGAAGGTTACCACGGACTGCCGATCACGCCGCTGCCGGAGATTGAGACGACGCCTTAAAAGTCCGGTTTGGACCGATATTGCACGCTTTTGCACGTTTGGGTTCGAATTGGTTGACTTGCACGTGCGGGCGTGCTATAGTGGTTTCATATGCGGGACGTGAATGCTTAAGCGCCAACGCCATCTCTCGATCCTGAGGACGCTCCAGCAAGAGGGCGCCGTTCGGGTGAGCGAGCTCGCTGAAAGGATCGGCGTGGACCCGGTGACGGTTCGCCGGGATCTCGCCCAACTGGAGCGCGAGAACCGTCTGAGGCGGGTGCACGGGGGCGCGGTTCTTTGGGAGGGCAGCGGCCTTCCCGGCACCACCACCGATGTTGGGCGTCGCATCGCCGAAGCCGCAGCCCGGTTGATACCGGAGAGGGCCGTCCTCTTTTTGGGGCCCGGCACCTTAACACACGAAGTTGTCCCTTTTCTCCAGGCCCACTCGCAGCTTACGGTGATCACCAATGCGCTCGACTCGGCCTGGAGCTTTGCCCGCCAGCAGCGTCACACGCTACACGTGATCGGCGGGCAGGTCAGCGAGAGCTACGGGATCTACGGGGATCCGGAGATGTTGCGCCGGATCCGCGCCGACTACGTTCTGCTGGAGGCGAATGGGCTCGACGCCGAGCGCGGGCTCACCCACGACGACCGCGAAGCCGCCACGCTCACGCGCGCCCTCTTCTCGCTGGGCGCCGAGATCCTGCTGCTGATTGATCCGGGGCGCATCGGTCGCGTCGGCGCCCTGTTTATCGCGCCCCCAAGCGAGATCGACGTGTTGATCACGGGGCGGGAGGCTGACGATTCGCCGTTGTGGGACTTGAGCGAGTTGGGTATCAGGATTGTACTGACGTGAGACTTTCACGCCGGATGTGTTTGGGGAAGTCTGTGTTGTGGCGTCGCCGTGCGCGCGCCACTCTGGTCGCTGTTGATTAAGTTAGATTCAGAAAGGAGCTTCATATGGCCGGTGTTACCTTTAGTCACGTAACGAAGCACTTTGGAGACGTGATCGCCGTCTCAGATCTCAGCATCGAGGTCGCCGACAAGGAGTTCCTCGTGTTCGTCGGCCCCTCAGGCTGTGGCAAGAGCACGAGTCTGCGGATGCTCGCAGGGCTTGAGGAGATCGACGAGGGCGAGATCCGGATCGGGGAGCGCCTGGTAAATGATGTACCCCCCAAGGACCGCGACATCGCAATGGTGTTCCAGTCCTATGCCCTTTACCCGCATATGACCGTGTACGATAACATGGGATTCGGTCTGAAGCTGCGCAAGGTCCCCAAGCAGGAGATCGAGCGCCGCGTAAAGGAGTCTGCCGGCCTGCTGGGCATCGAGCATCTGCTCGACCGGAAGCCGAAGCAACTCTCCGGTGGCCAGCGTCAACGTGTGGCGGTGGGTCGCGCCATCGTTCGCGAACCCAACGTCTTCTTGATGGACGAGCCGCTCTCCAACCTCGATGCGAAGTTGCGCGTTCAGGCGCGTGCCGAGATCTCCAAGCTGCACCAGCGATTGGGAACCACGTTCATCTACGTGACCCACGACCAGACTGAGGCCATGACGATGGGCACCCGGATTGCAGTGTTGCGCGACGGCGTGCTCCAGCAGGTCGATTCACCCCAGCAGCTGTACGATTACCCCGGCAACGTCTTTGTCGCCGGCTTTATCGGCAGCCCTTCGATGAACTTCTTCGACGCTTCGATCATCGAAGAAGATGGCGCCATCTTCGCCGATTGCAAGGACTTCCGGGTCAATCTGCCCGAGGAGCGGAAGAACAGCGTGAAGCCCTATCTGGGCAAAGAAGTGGTGGTCGGCCTGCGACCCGAGCACATCCACGACCCCGAATACCCGCCACCCGGCATCGTGCCCTCGCTGGTTGAGTCGAAGGTCGAGATCACGGAGTTGATGGGTAACGAGGTTAATGTATTCCTGAGCACCGATCGCAACGACTTCATGGGACGTTTCGACCCACGAACGAAGGTATCGGTAGGAATGACCAAGACAGCGGCTTTCGATGTGAGCCGGATCCACATCTTCGATAAGCAAACGGAGAAGGCGATTCGATAGCCCCACGTTCGGAGACCTGGCGTGTCTTCCGTTCCTCATCCGGGACCCGATGCCGGCACATATGCCGGGGTCGGGTCCTGTGTCGTCAGGAGCCCGGGCGGGCTGTCGAGGGCACGCCAGGCGCCCGAAACAGGGCGCCAAGTTGTTGACAACGTGGGGTTTTCACGTATAATTCTAAGCGTTCGGGCCCCAGTGGCGGAATAGGCATACGCGGCAGGTTGAGGACCTGTGCCCTTTTGGGCGTGGAGGTTCAAGTCCTCTCTGGGGCACACGGATAGGCCGGCTTGGAGATTGTCCAAGCCGGCCCTTTTTGTGTCCCGCGGTGATCAGGCCAAGGCTTCAGGCGTCACGCGTCTTCCGGCTCAGGGCTCAGTCCGAGGCGCTCGACCTGTGATGGGGGCGCATCCATTTTCGCCATCGTCTCAAGCAACAGGGTCTCGTACCTCTTCTCCACCTCGGTGCCTGCCAGATTCCGGGTCTGTGCGTAGTCTTCGTCGAGATTGTAAAGGCGGGTATCGCCCCAGTCGGAGCTGCGCTGCTTGTGCGCCCGCGCGCGAATGACAGGGTAG
>SLDA01000298.1 GCA_007125545.1 Thermoflexales bacterium
CTTATGGCGGTTGCCCGCCTTGGCGTGATGGTCAACTTTATATCTGATGCTGTTATTGTAGGCTTCACTGCCGGCGCCGGTGTTCTTATCGGCATCAACCAAATGCGTCATCTTCTGCGCTTGTCCGTGCCCTCACGACCAGGTCTGTGGGAAACATTGCCCGAGATTGCCGCTCACATCTCAGAAACGCACTTGCTAAGCCTCTTGATCGGTCTCGGTACGATGGCGATCATCCTGATTGTCCGGAGATACAAGCGCAAGCTTCCCCCTGCGCTCATTGCGATGGTGGCGGTCGCTGCTCTCGTCGCGCTCTTCAGGCTTGACCAGCAGGGCGTGAGAGTTGTGGGCGAACTGCCGCGGACGCTTCCCCCTTTCAACCCGCCGTCCATGCGGGATCTTGGCTTTATCAGCCGCCTGGCTACGGGTTCGCTCGCTGTTGCCGCCATCGCCCTCGTCGAGTCGGTAGCCATCGCCCGCGGTATCTCGGCACAGTCGGGCCAGAGATTGGATAGCGATCAGGAGTTTTTCGGACAGGGCTTGGCCAATATAATGAGTGGGCTGTTCTCCGGTTATGTTGTCGCAGGCTCCTTCACGCGCTCCGTCGTCAACCACAAGGCCGGTGCGCGCACCAGTCTCGGCAGTGCCTTTGCCGGAATCTTCGTCCTGTTAACGATGCTGCTCCTGGCACCGCTCGCTGGGTACGTGCCGCTCGCGGCGCTGGCCGGCGTTATCATCGTCACGGCTTATAGCCTCATTGATCGCCAGGAGATCTCCCGCATCTGGCGGAGCAATCACGGCGACAGAACCATTATGCTGATCACGATTGGGGCGACGCTCACCCTTCCGCTTGAATTCGCTGTGCTTCTCGGCATCGGACTGTCGATCCTCTACTATCTCCTCCAGACGAGCAAGCCACGCGTCCGGGTCGTGCTCCCGAGCGCCGACTACCGCTACTTCACGCCCCGCCCCGGCATGCCCTCCTGTACACAGCTCGGTGTGGTAGAAATACTGGGAGATCTCTACTTCGGCGCTGTTAACCATATTGAGAAGAGGATTCAGGAGAACTTGGAGCGGAATCCGACTCAGCGGTACCTGCTTTTGCGCATGTACCCCGTAGAGAACTGCGACATCAGCGGCATCCATGCACTCGAGAGCATCGTCAACGCCTATCGAGATCACGGCGGAGATGTATACTTCGTCCACGTTCATGCACGCGTTCGCGAGCTGATGCACAGCACGGGATTCTACGAGACCGTGGGCGCAGACCACTTCCTCGGTCCCGATGAAGCCGTGCCCCATCTCTTCCACCAGGTCCTGGATCCTGCTATCTGCATCTACGAGTGCCCGGTTCGGGTCTTCAGCTACTGCCAGAATCTGCCCAAACGACTCGATCTCATCCGCCCCCACATCAATCCACGGTATCCGCCCCACGAGGTGCCACAGGTTCATCCGAGAGAGCTATGGGCTGCACTCCATCAGGATTTGCCGCCCCGGGTCATCGACGTCCGCGAACCGCGTGAGTTCAGGCAAAGTCACGTTCCCGGCGCCGAGTCGCTGCCCTTCAACGAGCTTGCCAACGGTGTGGCGCGCATACCGACCAATGGTCCTATTGTCGTCGTCTGCCAGGGTGGACGCCGAAGCACGTGGGCGGCAGCGCTGCTCCTCGACCAGGGGCACGAGGATGTGCGAGTGATGGAGGGCGGCATGTCGGCGTGGGACTCTCAGCATTTGCTTGCGGCAATCGACCTCAGAAAGTAGGAGCCACTTTATGATGCACAAGGACTTAGCCAACTCAGCTAGGCAAACTCTGCCGAGACCCGTGGCCGGTGAGCACGCCAGGGAAGCCTATCACAGCCGCAATCTTGGTCTTGACCTCATTCGCGCTACAGAGGCCGCCGCACTTTCGGCGGGGCGCTGGATGGGTATGTCCCGCGCCACCGAAAGCGACAACAGCGCCGCCAGAGCGATGGAAATGGCCCTGAACCAGATTGAGTTCCGGGGACGGATTATCTTAAGCGAGATCGATAAGCTTAACAGCAGCGATCCGCTTCACCCCGGCGAATCCGTTGGCACGGGATGGGGGCCCGAGATGGATCTGGTGGCCGATCCTATTGAGGGCCGGTTTCTATTGGCCAGGGGGCATCCCGACGCGATCTCTGTCATCGCAGCTGCGCCACGCGGCGCATTCTGGAGCGCGCCACAGGCAGTCTATATGGAGAAAATAGTCGTCGGTCCTGAAGTTGCGCCGACGCTTGTGCCGGAGTGCCTGGATGCTCCGGCAGCGTGGACGCTGGCACTCGTCGCCCGAGCCAAGAATAAGGCCGTGAGCGACCTGGTTGTCTTCTTACTCAACCGTCCCCGCCACAGCGATCTCATCCGCGAAATCCGTGCTGCAGGAGCCCGTGTGACGCTGCGGTCGGATGGCGACCTCATTGGCGCACTGAAAGCCCTTTTCCTGTCGGGCGGTGTGGATATCATGATGGGAACCGGTAACTATCCCGAGGGCCTGATGGCAGCGTGCGCTGTCAAAGCCGGCAAAGGTGCAATGCTGGGCCGGTTGGCGCCGCAAAGTGAAGCAGAGCGACAGGCCCTACTGGCGAGCGGGCACGATCTACAGAAAATTATGACAGTCGATGAACTCGTGGGCGACCAGGAGACTTTTTTCAGCGCAACCGGTATCACAGACGGATCTCTGCTTGCTGGTGTAAAATACGAAGGTGTCCGCGCAACCTCGCACTCGTTGATTATGCGGGGGAAAACGCATACCCGGCGGATCATTAAGGCCGAACACTTGTTAGAGCAGGGCGAGCACAGCCCAAGCCTGGATTGAGGAGCGACGATGGCTGAACAACAATCTATCCCACGAGCTTTTCACGTGATGACCAAGCCGCGTGGGCCTATCTGCAACCTGAACTGCGACTACTGCTATTACATTCCCAAG
>SLDA01000520.1 GCA_007125545.1 Thermoflexales bacterium
AGCTCGGCGCCCACGGGCGCTGCCTCGTCAATACCGAGGATGAGCCAGAAACGGGCCCATTCGCCCGGCCCAATGTCGGTGAACTCCCAGACTAGCTGGTTGCCGTTCTCCGCAGGCGTGACAGCAAAGGTGAAGGGTGCGTCGAGGTCGGCCTCGGCGTCCACGAAGCTCGTGTGCTGTGGCATGATGTCGGTCACTGTGACCGGACCGGCGATCGGCACGTTGCCGGTGTTGCGCACGACCACCTCGTAGCGCAGGTACCCGCCGGCCACGAGCCGGCCACCTGCCCACGTCTTGTCGATCATCAGATCCGCGATCGGCAGCCCGGCCGTGTGACAGATTTCATCCTGCCGGTACTGCACCGGGGTATTGATATTGGTCGCATCCACGGTGACGGTATTGCAGAGCTCGTCGCCGGGTGCCACGCCCTCGTCGAGCGCTACCCGCACGTAGATGAGACTGCAGGCGTCCGCTGCAACGGAGTCGCGTGTGAAGACCAGAGTCTGTCCGTTGGCGCTCTCGAGTTCCCAACCCGCCTCCTCGGACCACCAGTCGATCATCTGCGTGCCCTCCGGCAACGTATCGGTGACGGTCGTTTCTCCACTGTCTACCGTCCAGCGCTGGCGAGTGTTGCACACGTTGATCTCGTAGACGAAGGACTCTCCGGGTACCGGGCTGCGCGTCCACGTGTTCTTGTGAGCTGTGAGCCAGGCGCCTTGCGGCGTAACCACTGTGGACCAACTATCCCTGCGTTCGGACGGGAAGCCCTGGTTCGTCTCGCCGGATGTGATGTGTACGTCATTCTGTATCGTGGTAGTCGCAGTGGCCGTGATGGTGGCGAACAGCTGGAACTGCACGTGTTCGCCCGCCGGCACGGTTCCGATCTCCCACTGGAGTGGATCGCCGGAGGTGCCGGTACCTGTGGGTGCGATTCCGGAGGTATCGCCAAGGTAGGTCAGTCCCTGCATGGTGTCTGTGATGACGACGTTAGTGGCATCCACCGTACCGACATTGCGATACTCGATGTTCATGATCAGATTTCCGGGTGCGCCATCGAGAACGCCGGCACGACCCGGCGCCCACTTCTTGATTTGTAGATGGGGCCCCGGCACTTCCAGGACCCTGAGGCTGCGGTTGCTGCGTCCGCCGTCGATCAGCGGGTCGTAGGAGACGGCGACGAGGTGGCTGGGCTGAAGCTGCCAGCCGACGGTGTTAAAGTCGCACGTATAGACATCCTCGCCATCCGGGTCGGTTGAACGGTCCGCGGCTTCATCGAACACCTGGGCGCGATCGCCGGTCAGGGGACTAAAAGCCATACACTTGACCCGGACGTCGTCCGGCAGGATCCAGGGCGCGTGGATCGTGCCCGTGACACGATTCAGGGCGGTGGAAACCTCACCGGTGATCTCCCCCACCTGCATAGAGGTCTCGTAGCCCTCGTCGCTCTTCACATGCACAATGTCACCCACGACGATATCCGGCTTTGCAGGAACCCAGGTGCCCAACTCCGTCGAGAAGCCGGTCGCCCATACACCCGGCTCGAAGGGCGTCCAGTGCTCGATATCCTGCGTCCACAGCTCGATCGTGGCTTTCGTGACGCCCGCGTGGTTGGTCACGGTTATCCAGATCGTATGGTCTGCGGGATACCCTTCCTCAAGCACATCGTCCGTGTAGTTGGCGCTCACGCGGATGGGTAAGGCCGACGCGGCCATAAGCCCCGGGTCGATCGCCATCAGCCTGGGGTCGAGTTCAAGGTCCGGCGGGTCCTCTGCCCGAACCGGGTTGTTTATGACGAAGAAGAGGCTTGCGAATACTAGCGCCAACACCCCAATTCCGACAGAAAGGACGAGGATGAAGCGTCTGGACTTGGAATCTGAAGACCACATAGTTTTCTCCTTTCGAAATAGGATGATTCTGGTCAGGGTAGCGAGTTGCGGAAGGCGAGCGGGATAAAGATGGACCATTCCTGGAGGTCTGGATCGGCCGCAAGCGTCACCGTGGCAGTGTTGTCCCCGGGATCGATGTCAGGCATAGGCGACGTCACCGTTGCCGTATTGGTGAACTCCTGTTCCGGTGCGAGCGATCCCGCGGGGAACCAGCCATCCCCGGACGTAAGCCACGTGTCGAACGCAACGCTGAAGTTGTTGCCCGGTCCGAGGGCTCGGAGATGGTTGGCTGTGAAGCTGTTGCTCTGGCCCGGGCCCGCTACCGCCACCCTGGTCCGGTTCCAGATGTCGACGAAGACCGGTCCGGCGATCTGCATCGCTGCGTCGAATGTATCCACGAGCGTCAGATCGTAGACCTTCTGGTCTCCCACGTTCTCAACGTCTACACGGTAGCGGATGCGGTGGTGATTCCTGCCGGATCTCGCCCACTCGCCGGTCTTCCGAACGCGCAGGTTCGCGCCGGATTCACGGATCGTCTCCGTCCAGGAAGCAGAGGCCGGCTGCAATCCGCTGCCGCTGAGGCTGATGACGTTGGTGACCTCGGTGCCCACGGGTACACCCTCATCAAGATCGAAGGTAAGCCAGAAACGAGCCCATTCGCCCGCGCCGATGCCGGAGAACTGCCAGATGAGTTGATTGCCACTCACCTGCGGGTTGAGTTCGAAAGCGAAGGGGGCGTCATCGTCAGCCACGACTTCCGCAAAGGTCGCGTATGCCGGGATGGTGTCGGCTATCGTCACCGGGCCCGCGATCCGCACGTTTCCCGTGTTGCGAACGATCACCTCGTAACCGAGGCGTCCCCCCTGCACCAGTTGTCCGCCCGCCCAGCTCTTCTCGATCGCTAACTCCGGATGGGGAAGACCGGCAGTATGGCAGGTCGTACTCGTTTGGTATCTCTCCGGCGTGTTGTTGTTGGCCGCCTCTACGGTAGCGCCGCTGCAGAGGGAGGTGCCCGGCACAACCCCCGCGTCCACCGCCACTTGCACGTGAA
>SLDA01000421.1 GCA_007125545.1 Thermoflexales bacterium
ATAGGACCGGTGGTCAGTCGCCTGCCGGCCCACATTCTCTATCCCACAGGCGATGCGCAACACCAATCCGTACCGCGTTTTGTCCGCTGGTATGAGTGGGCGACGGTGATCGCCGGCGACTGCCACTACACCCTGCGGCACATGCCCCCCCGCCTGCCCGGCAAGACGATCATCACGAATACGACGACGCCGGCCGACGTGGCGCGGTTCGCAGAGGCCGGGGTGCGCTATCTGGTCACCACCACCCCGCGCCTGGAGGGCCGCTCTTTCGGGACGAATATGATAGAGGCGGCTCTGGTGGCGGTGGTAGGGAAGGGGCGTCCGCTGACGCGCGATGAGCTCCTCGAGATCATCGAGGTGCTTCAGCTGCGCCCGCAAATCCATAGACTGAACGCAGAGGGGGACGTATGAGTTACGCGATTGTGTTGGCCGGCGGCGTGCCGAGGTCGCAGGACCTGCTCTATGAGGTGACCCAGGGACGGCCCAAGGCGTTGGTCGACATCGCGGGCCGGCCGATGGTACAGTGGGTGTTGGCCGCTCTGGACGGCGTCGAACGCGTAAGCGAGATCATTGTGGTCGGGTTGGATGAACGCTCCGGGCTCACGTCGACCAAACCGCTGAGTTATCTGCCCTCTCGGGGCGGACTCGTGGACAACGTGCTGGCCGGGGTCGAGTTCGTCCAGCAGCGCGATCCCGATGCGCACCAGGTCCTGACGGTCAGCGCCGACATTCCGCTGCTCAGCGCCGAGATGGTGGATCATCTACTGGACCGCACGACCGATCCAACGACTGAGCTCTACTTCAGCGTGATCTCCCGGCAGCGCATGGAGCAGGGGTTTCCAACCTCACATCGGACCTATGCCCATCTCGTCGAGGGCGACCTGACAGCCGGGGATGCCCACGTGATTAGGCCCCACATCGTGGAGGCGCATCGGGGGCTGTGGGACGCTCTGACCGCCAGTCGCAAACACGTCATGCAGCAAGCGCTGCGGTTGGGACCGGGACTCCTGGTTCAGTACGCGCTGGGTCGCTTGAGCGTGGCCAAGCTGGAGCGGCGGATGGAGGAGAAGTTTGGACTCCGCGCGCGCGCGGTTGAGGTCGACTACCCCGAGATGGGGATGGATGTGGACAAGCCGTTCCAGCTGGAGATCTGTCGCCGGCTCTTGAGCCCGTGACCCGGATCCCGGCGCGCTGGGGGGCGCGCTGTCTGGCAGTGGATGGACAGTTGACAGCCATGCTCGTCGACCGGCTCGGCGGACGGATGGTCTTGCGTGTGATGGCCGTTCTAAGCCATACCGGCGGCAACCTTGTCTGGCTCGCGGCGGGACTCGGACTGCTCCTCGGGTCCCGGGCGCCCGAACACCGCACGAGGCGCCTGGGCGTGCGCATCCTGTGGATCTGGGCGCTCACCTCCGTGCTCAACGGGCTACTCAAGGCCGCCTTCCGCCGCGCGAGACCGGCCACGAGCCTGGGCGTGCGCTTCGTCAGCGTGGATCAGCACGCTTTCCCCTCTGGGCACGCAATGCGGGTGGGCGGGCTCTCGATGGCTTTGGCGTCGCTGCTGCCCGGCTGGGCGGCGGTGGGGCTGTGGGCGTGGAGTGGCGCTGTCTGTCTCAGCCGCGTGCTGTTGGGCCTCCACTACGTGGGGGATGTACTGGTGGGATGGAGTGCGGGCCTCCTCACCGGGGTCGCGCTACGCCGGATCGTTGTATGAGTCCGATATCTGAAGCACCTCGTCGAGCAAGCCGTTGTCAATCGCCTCCAGGCGCAGGGCTCGCAGGAACACCCTCGGGATCAGCGTGGCCCGCTCCAACGAGATGTCGAATTTGCCCTGTAAGTACTTTTCCAGCAGCGCCAGCGCGCCCGCCACATGGTAGGTTGCCACGATCTCACGCTCGGGTGCATCAAGACCCTCCGGCCGCGCGGGCAGGAAGGACGCGATGGCCAGCTCCCGCACCACGGGCCCGATATTCTCCAGCGCCACCTTCACGAGCTGCATCTGGCCCGGATCGATCGCCTGTCGTTCCGAGAGCTCCCGCGCGACTTCGATGTCTCCATTCTGCACAAACTGCTCGGCCAGAGCTGCATCCGTGGCTTCATAGAGTCGCGCGAAGAAATCCGCTACCACGCTCAGCAGTAGCGCGTCCTTGCTCTCAAAGTGCTGGTAAAACGTGACACGGGCCAAGTCGGCGCGCCGGGTAATATCCGTGATGGAGATGTCCGGATACGCCTTGTCCTGCAATAGCTCTGTTAGGGCGTTTTCCAGACTCTTGCGGGAACGCCTCACCCGTGGATCCAGGTCCGCATCTCTTTCCATAGGCTCTCCCCTGAGGTCCGGAGCCATCCACTTGCCCCGGCCTTTACTAGTTGGTATCGGCGACAGTGCTGGCGCCCTTCCACGCGCACAAGTACCTGCCCACTCTATCTCACAGATCATACACGAAAACGTACAGTTGACAATTTCCGTACACGTGTTATAGTTGTGAAAACGTACACGTGTAAGTTAAATGTCACTTGAGGTCAGGTTAAGGGAGGTAGACTATGAAACCGTGGAAGATCGTGGGTGGGGTGGTCGGACTGGGGGCGCTGACGTACGTCGTCTTGCCCAAACTGCTCAATCGCGTGGGGCTGCATCCGCACTACGAGGGGCGCAGATTCAATCTATTGGGGAAGCGGGCGCTGGTGATCACGACCAGCCACGATACGCTGGGCGAGACGGGCAAGCCTACGGGCGTCTATGCTTCCGAGATGACGGTGCCCTATTACGAGTTCCTGGATGCCAATATGCAGGTCGATGTCGCCAGTATCAAGGGTGGCGAGATCCCGTTCGAACCGATGTCGCTGCGCTGGCCGCTGGCCACGCCCGCCGACAAACGCTATCTCGCGGATCCTGTTCTGCAGGAGCAGGTGCAAAACTCCCTCAAAATCGACGCGATCGACTTCACCCAGTACGACCTGATCTATATGGCCGGGGGGTGGGGGGCCGCCTATGACCTGGGGTCGTCCGAGGTGCTGGGCCGCAAAATCAGCGAGGCTTACGCTGCCGGTGCGGTCCTCGGATCGGTCTGTCACGGCGCGCTCGGGTTCCTGCGCGCTACAGATGAGGCAGGCGCCCCGCTGGTCAAGGGACGCCGTATGACCGGCGTGACCGACAAGCAGGTCGAGGAGTTGGGCATCACGATCACCCCCCAGCATCCGGAGACAGAGCTCCGCCGGGCCGGCGCCATCTTCGAAAGCCGCACCGCTTTCAAAGATATGCTCGCCGACCTCACCGTCGTCGACGGGCGCATCGTAACCGGGCAGAATCAAAATGCCGGTGCCGAGACCGCTCAGAAGATGATGGCCCTCTTGGCCGCATAACCCAAGGAACCCACTATGCCCCCACACACCCAAACGCCCCCACGTTCCAACGTGCCCACGTTCCAACGCCCCAACGCTCCAACGTCCCACCCTCCCAACATCGTCCTAATCATCACCGAGCAAGAGCGCGCGGTCATGCACTGGCCCGAAGGCTGGGCCGAGGCGAACCTGCCGGCGCGACAACGCTTGCAGGCGCACGGATTGAGTTTCACTCACGCCTATTGCAACAGTGCCACCTGCTCTCCAAGCCGCGCGTCGCTCCTGACCGGGCTCTATCCCGCGCAGCACGGCGTCAAGACGCTGCTGCAGGACAACAAACCGCAGAAAGTGGCCCAAAACCGCCTCAACATCCTCTCAAGTCAGATTCCAAATCTCGCCCATATTCTTGAGGAAGCCGGCTACTACGTCGTGTACAAAGGCAAGTTCCATCTCTCCCGGCCTGTCAAATACCATAAAGGTGAGGGGCGCCCGCGTTGGTCGGAGGCCGATGTGGCGCACATGGCCGGTGCCTATGGCTTTCACGAGTGGAATCCCCCCGATGCGAGCGATCCCAAATCGCTGAATGACTACGGCGGGGGCAGCATCAACAATGATGGGCGCTACGTCGATGGCAACGGCACCGCACTGGGCCGCAAAGTGCACCGCGACGAAGCTTACGAACAGAGCGCGGTCGGATTTCTCAACAGTTACCGGGGCGACAGGCCTTTCTGCCTCATCGTATCGCTGGTAGGCCCCCATGATGTGCAGGGCTATCCGGGCCGCGGTGTGAAAGGCCTGGGTCTCAAGCCGCTCTACGCCCGCGCGGGCTATGATCTCGACGCCTTCCAATACCTGCCCATCGATGCGCCGCCCACCGTGGCGGAGGATATCTCCACCAAACCCAGCGTTCACCGAGAGAGCCGCCGGCTTTTCGATCTGGGGCTGGGCGCCTGCCGCACGCGCCGGCAGCAGGAGATCTACGCCCGTTTCTATGCCTACCTCTGCCGGGAAGTCGATGGCCAGATCCTCAAGGTGCTCGACGCACTCGACGCCCGGGGGTTCACCGAGAATACCCTGATCGTGCGCACCAGCGATCACGGCGAGTTGGGCATGGCCCACGGCGCGATGCGCGAGAAGTTCTACAACGTGTATCGGGAAACGGTCAACGTTCCCCTCATCTTCTCCAATCCTCGCCTCTTTCCGGAAGCACAGGAAACCGGTGCGCTGGCCGCCCTCGTCGATATCGTCCCAACTCTCGCTAGCATTGCCGGGGTGTCCGATCCCGAACGTTACGGCTTCCAGGGCCGCGATCTGACGCCGATTCTGGCCGATCCTACCGCTTCGGTGCAGGATACTGTGCATTTCACCGCCGAAGACGATACCTGGCCGGTCGGGGCGGCGGATTGTATTCGGGCGATCATCGAACAGGACTGGAAATACGCGGTCTACTACGATCCCTTTACCGGCGCGCCCACAGAATACGAGATGTATGATCTGAAGCACGACCCGCTGGAGGTCACCAATCTCGCCCACGAAGACCACTGGCGGCCCGAATACGCTGCCGAACGTGCTCGGCTGCACACGCGCCTCATCGAGGTGATGCAACAGCACGGCACCCTGCCCGACGAGATCAGCTGGCCGCCGGTCGAGGCGTTTGCCCCGGCCATGCCCCTCAAACAGAAGACCAAACGCTTCTACGCGAGTGAAGTGCTGATCGACGCACCCGTAGAAGCCGTATGGGAGGTGGTCACCGACTTCGCGCGCGTCGGCGACTGGAACCCCTTGCTGCTGGCGATCGACGGCACGCCGGGTCTCAACGAGCGGCTACAGGTACGCGTTGCCCCCTTGCCGCGACCGCTCGAAGCGACCATCGTGTGCTACAATCCCCCCCATGAGTTGGTGTGGCTGGATACGGTGCCGGCGCGCGCGATGACTCCCAGATTTGGCATGAAACTCGAGGCCCTGGGCCCCAATCTCACGCGGTTTGTCGTAGAGGAGACCTTCGAGGGACGGCTGGTTGGGGTGGTGGGCAATCAACTCGATCTGAGGCTGCGCCCGCTCTACCGGGCGATGTGTCAGGCGCTCAAAGAGCGCGTCGAGGCCGCCGGCGGGCCGGGATGAAAACGCAGAAGGTGCGCACACTCCTGGCGCAGACGATGATTCGTCGCCGCCAAAAGGCACGCGTGAACACGGCGAAAGCGCTGCTCCGCCCCGACGTGATCACGGCGGTCCTGGTCGGCACGGGCGGGCCTATGCCCTCCGCCCGCGTGCAAAGCTGCACGGCGCTCTTTGTCAATGGGCAATTCCTGCTCTTCGACGCCGGTGACGGCGCGGCACGGCGCATGGAAGCGTTGCACCTTCCGGTGGCGCAGCTACAGGCGGTCTTCATGACGCACTACCATGCCGATCATTTCGCCGATCTGGGAGAGGTCATCGACCGCAGTTGGATTTTAGGACGGCGCCATCGGCTGCCTGTCCACGGTCCGGTGGGCATCGCCCGCATCGTCGCCGGTTTTCATCAGGCGTACACGCTGGAGTACGGCTACCGGGCCGCGCATCACGGTGACGAACTCATGCCGTTGCAATGGGCCGAGGCTCAGGCGCTGGAGTTTGACTCCCCGGCGGCAAGTGGTTCCGTGTCCGTCTACGAACGCGACGGCGTGACGGTAACCGCCTTCCCCGTGCTGCATCCTCCTATCGTACCCAACGTCGGGTACCGCATCGAGTTTGACGGCAGGGCGGTGGTCCTCTCCGGCGACACCGTCTTCACAGACACCTTACTGCAACAGAGCCGTGGGGCCGACCTGCTCATATCCGATGTGATGGCGATGGATGCTGTAGAGCAGATTGAGCGCGGCAACCAAGCCGGTGGCAACGAAACGACGGCCCAGATCATGCACGATATTCGGGACTATCACATAAGCGCCGAGGAGCTGGGGTCGTTGGCGGAGGAGGCACAGGTCAAGCGCCTGGCGCTGACGCACCTCTCCCCGCCCGTGGAGCAGAGGCTGCTGATAAACAGCTACTTCAAACGCCCCATTGCGGCACGTTACACCGGCAAGATCGTCGTGGGGCACGACGGCACGCGGATCGTGATTCCGCGTGCCTAGCAGGGCTGGAGGACAGGATCCGGGCTGGATCGCGCCGGGTCAGCGACCTGGTTCGCTAACCCAGCGCTCTCGCGAGATCCTCTCGCAAATCGTCGACGTGCTCGATTCCGACCGAGAGACGAATAAGGTTGGCGGGTACATCCATGCCCGAACCGCTCGTGCTGGCGTGTG
This sequence comes from Thermoflexales bacterium, assembly GCA_007125545.1. Lineage (GTDB taxonomy): Bacteria > Chloroflexota > Anaerolineae > B4-G1 > SLSP01 > PWVB01. The sequence goes on from SLDA01000421.1 coordinate 6,621, forward strand.
TCATCTGGGCCGGCAGCTCGATCAACGACTCCACGCCGCCCAGCGACTCTGCCAGCGTGAACACGCGCGTCGCTTCGACGATGCTGCGTGCGGCAGCCTCCCCACCTCGTGCTGTGAACGTCACCATCCCCCCAAAGCAGCGCATTTGCTGCCGTGCCAGGGCGTGCTGCGGATGCGAGGGGAGGCCCGGATAGATGACCGACTCGACGGCTGGATGGCGCTCCAGGAACTCCGCCAGGGCCAGCGCGTTGGCGGAGTGCGCTTGCATCCGCACCGCCAGGGTCTTAATGCCTCGCAACGTCAACCAGCAGTCAAAGGGGCCTGGCACGGCGCCCACCGCATTTTGAAGGAAGGCCAACTCCTCCCTCAGGCCCGGATCCTTGCCCAGGATCGCCCCCCCGATGACGTCCGAGTGGCCGCCAAGGTACTTAGTCGTGGAGTGGACGACCAGGTCAGCCCCGAGGCTCAGGGGCTGTTGGGCAAATGGCGTGGCGAACGTGTTGTCGACAACGACACGCACGCCGTAGCCCCGCGCAAGCTCGGAGATGCGCGCGATGTCCGCCAACCGCAGCAAAGGGTTCGTCGGCGTCTCGAGCCAGACCATTCGAGTCTGAGCTCCCACCTTGGCCTCGATCTGGCTGATGTCGCTCGAATCCACATAGTCGAAGGTGAGCCCGAAAGGCGCTCCCACCTTCTCGAAGAGCCGGTACGTCCCGCCATACACGTCATTCCCGACGATGACGTGGTCGCCTGGACGTAACAGCCGCATAATCGTGTCGGTCGCGGCCATACCCGAGGCAAATGCCAGTCCAAACTGCCCTGCCTCCAGGCGGGCCAGGCACGTTTCGAGCGCCGCCCGTGTAGGATTGCCGGTGCGTGAGTACTCGTACACCGGCCGGCCGTTCTTTCCACCGCTACTCGCAGCCCCGACTGCTTCCTGTGCATAGGTCGAGGTCTGGTAAATGGGCGGGATAACGGATCCCGTTGTGGGATCGGGCTCCTGACCCGCATGTATCGCGAGGGTCTCGAAATGGTCGTGTGCGGGATCAGTCTTTGCAGTCATAGCCTATGCCCTCCACTCAGTGAAGTTGTCGTACAGTCCCTTGCTCAAATATCGATCTCCGCCGTCGGCGAAGAGGGTCACGATGCGCGCCCCGGCCTTCGCGCTTTGCCCCTTCCCGCCCCGCGCGATCTCACGCGCGACGACGCGCGCTGCGTGGGCTGCGGCGCCACTGGAACTGCCCACCAACATCCCTTCGGTGCGTGCCAGTTCCAGCACGGCGGCATGCGCATCTTCGTCCTTCACCACGAACATCCGGTCGATCAACGCTTCATCCAATAGCTCGGCTGTCTCCATACAGTCGATGCCGATCCCCTCCGTCTTGTGGGAGCCGGCATAGCCCTTCCCCAACGACGCGCCGTGCGGTTGCACGATCACGCCCTGCAGATGCGGGTTGCGCTCCTTCAGATACCGCACAACTCCCGTGAAGGTGCCGCCGGTCCCAGCGCCTAACACGGCTACATCGACGCGGCCCTCCATCTGCTCCCAGATCTCCGCACCGGTAGTTTCATAGTGTGCTGCCACGTTCGCGGGATTGGCGAACTGTTGCATCACAACCGCGCCTGGTATTTCGGCTGCCAACTGGTGCGCCTTCTCGATGGCGCCCTCCATCCCCTCTTTCGTCGGTGTGTGGACGATCTTGGCGCCCATCGCCCTCGTCAGGGTCTGCTTCTCCTGACTAAAACGCTCGGGCACTACGAAAATGCACCGATAGCCCCGCACTGCCGCGACGACGGCGAGTCCGATGCCCGTATTCCCGGCCGTCGGTTCGATAATGGTGCCGCCGGGTGCCAGCTCCCCCCGCTGCTCGGCCGCCTCGATCATCGACTTGCCAATGCGGTCCTTCACGCTGCCACCGGGGTTCAGGTACTCCAATTTCGCAAAAATCCCAGCGCCGCCCTGTGCCGGGTGATAGCGCGCCAGGCCTACAAGGGGCGTATTTCCAATGCAGTCAACGACGCTAGCCGCAGCACCGACCACGGCTAGCTGTTCCAGGGTTATAGTCATAGCCATACTGTCTCCTTCTGATGTGATGACTCTGCAGCCTCAATAATCACTATGCCATTTTCCCAACTCGCGGCAATTCCGACAGGGCTGTTAACCCACACCGTCGTGGGCCATTTGGCGGGGCGCGCACCCGTATAACGTCCCTTTCACACCATCTCGGAAACGGGTATCTTATGGCCACTACCGCGACAGCCGTGTCGTGAAGGAGATCCTGTTCTATGCTTCTGATGATTGTGCTTTGCCGACAGGGAGAGAAACGATGACAGCCTACGGGGCGTCACAGTCTGAATCGACAGACGCTGTGAACTGCGCACGCGGGTCACTGCCGGTATCACTGAAGGGGATAACCAAAGTCATGGCTCGCCACTGGCTTGGACTCTTCAACCTGGGATGGGGCATCTTCATCGGCCTCCCCTGGCTCGCGCCATTCCTGATGAAAGTCGGCGCGACGTGGCCCGGTCGGGTTCTCTACTTTGTATATGGCTTCCTATGCCACCAATTCGCCGATCGTTCGTTCTTCCTTTTCGGGCCGCAATCCAGCTATGCAGCTTCCGAACTGCTGTCCCTGGCGCCGCGGGGGGACCCGCGCCTCGCCCTGCGAGCCTTTTTGGGTACGCCCGAACTCGGCTACAAGGTTGCCTGGTCCGACCGGATGGTTGCGCTCTACGGGGGGATCTTCGTCGGCGGGCTTCTTTTCGCACTGGTGCGCCGGTGGCTGCGGCGTCCAAACCTCGTGTGGCCTGTGCTTCTCCTGGTCCCGATGGCCATTGACGGTACGACGCACGTTCTAAGCGACTTTGCTCCATTCGACGCCGGCTTCAGATACACGAATGTATGGCTCGCAACGCTCACGCAGCATAGACTGGGACAGGCCTTTTATCTTGGGAATGCCCTCGGCTCCTTCAATTCCTGGGCGCGGCTCATTTCGGGTACTCTCGCCGGGTTGGCGGTCGCGTGGGCCGCCTTCCCCACGGTTGAGACCTATGTTGCCGGAGCCCGGTCAGCTCGCCGGGAGCAGGGCACCGCGCCCTATGAGGGCGAGGAGCCGGCACAACTCCATCCGCTCGATACCCGGTGGGAGTGCTAAATGCACGCTCTCATACGGCATAGGCGGCGAGCTCTGGTCGGGAAAGCGAGGCTCATCTGGATAACCCCGCTAATTCTACTTCTGGCGTTCGCCACGGCTTATACTGGAAGGGGAGCGGGTGAGATCGTGCTGGTGACCACCGAGGCGAACTTTGGGACCATCCCCAACGACGTCCCGGTTACCCAGACCTTCGAGATCCGCAATGACGGTACCGGCACCCTGCAGATCACTGAGTTGAGCACCTCGTGCAGCTGCACCATCGTGGAGGTGGAGCGTGACCGGATCGCGCCCGGTGAGTCGACGGTGCTCACCGTGACCTTTGATCCCACCACCCACAACGGTGCCACTGGCGACTTTATGCGCCAAGTCTTCATTCGTAGCAACGACCCTGACACCCCCGAAACCCGATTCACGCTCTGGGTAACGGTAGTTGAGGCCTGATTTTCGATGATCGCGTGCGGGACCGCCAATCATTCCTCACCCTCTTGAGGAAGGTAAGGTCGGTCACGACCAACCGGATTCTGATGTGTTCGTGAAGAATAGGAGCAGATACATGGACAAGCTGATTCGACACCGCACCGGCAATTCCCAAACACGCGGTGCCCGCGCGCGCCGCGCGCGGAAGCGGCGTACGTTCTGGATATATGTCACTCTCGCCGTCATCCTGCTGGTTGGAGGTATATGGCAGCGTGTGAGCACGCGGCCACCCGCTGTGCAAGCTATCACGCTAGAGAGCGAAGGCGTGGACCTGCTGCCTTTGGCCCGGGCGGTGAGACCTCTCCGTGGAGAGCATAATATGAATAAGTCCTAATGACCCACCGATGAGAGGCTGTGGACAATGTGGATAGCCGAAAAGCACGCCTATCCACATTGCCCACAGCCCTACGACTACGACACAGGCATCTTCTCCTGAGAGAAAGACTGATACAGGGCTAGGTCCGGCTCGTACTGCGTCAGTAACGCGACATACTGCTCAACGACCCCCGCAGACAGACCGGTGAGGGCCGGTATCTCAGAGTTATGGGCTCGTTGCGCCAGTAGACGCACCTTCTGATAGTCTGCAATGTAACGGTCCACGGAGGCTTGGGCGTGATGAGTTTTTCGAGCAATCTGAGCAGGAGACTCATGGCGCAGCCAGCGGCGCACAATTTCGGCTTTGTGGGTAACTGCAGGGCCCAAGTCGTGAACAGTGCCCCGAGTCGGTACAATCTCGCCGGTCTCTATTTCATACTCACGTAGCACTTTGCTGATATAGTGCTCCGATAACCCGCTCAGCAGCCCTAGATCCAGCTCGGTGAGTACACCACTTTGCTCGTAGGCCTCAAAACACCAGCGAGCAAAGCGCGCGCGATTAA
>SLDA01000457.1 GCA_007125545.1 Thermoflexales bacterium
CGGCGTACTCCCACAACTCATCCCAGGTCTCCGGCGGGCGCTCGGGGTCAAGACCGGCCTCTTCGAAAGCCTGCTTGTTCCAGAAGAAGACGCGTACGTCGGTCTCGAAGGGGATACCGTAGGAGTCACCCTCGTAGAGCGTCTCCTCCCAGGTGAAGGACCAGAACTGATCGGGATTCAAGTTGTCCTGGTCGATATAGGGCTGCAAGTTCGTCGTCACGTCATCGACAGCACGCTGCGGAAGCTGCGGCCGGTTCTCCACGATAACGTCGGGCATTCCGGACCCCGCTGCGACCGCCGAGACGTTCGCAGTCCAGATGTCACCCCACGGCTTGAAGACCTCTTCTATATTGATATTGGGCAGTTTATCCTCACAGATTGCCACTGCAGCGCGGATCCCCGAACGGCGAACCGGGGAACCCCAGAAATGCCAGAACTCAACGTTTCCCGACACGTCGGGATTCAGCTGAGCTGCGGCACCATCCAGGTCCTCTTCGACGTCAGGTGGGTCATCGGGTTCCGGCGCGACGTCTTCGTCATCGACGTCCGGTGTGGGGGTCTCATCCGCTACATCCTCGTCTTCGTCCGGGGGTGCCGGTTCTACGGGCTCAGCCGGTGCAGCCGGGTCAGCCGGGTCCTCCGGAGGCGTCGTATCTTCTGCTATCCCGTTATCCAGGTTGTTTGCATTGGGGGCGGCGCAGGCAGCAACGAACATGCTCAGAACCACCAGCGCCGAAACGAGATGCCACCAACGGTATTTCCGCAATCCTTTCATTGGTTCTCTCCTCATCTTCAAGATAAACAATGCGGGCCGATCTTTCTCCTCATCACAGCTCCGAATTACCTCACAGAACTGGTGGCGGAAGACCGGCCCAACACTCTTCGCATTACGATTTGGGCTACACCGCGCGATAGGCGTTCTAGTTGACCCCGCTTACCTCGCTCGTAGCCATGGATGCGCTTGCCCTAGCGCCCTAGCGCCTCCGGCCTGAGCGCCAGTATGGGTCGGTGTCGTAGTAGTTGTAGACTTCCATCATCCACGTATCGTCATCATGTTTGGTCGTCTGCGGCCAGTTGTCCTTGTCGAAGCCCGGAGCGTCTTCGAGCATCTGCTTGTCCATGTCGAGTACAAAGCGCTCATTGACGGTATCGAGTTTCAGAGCATCCCAGGGAATGGCGAACAGTTTGTCGCCGATACCCAAAATGCCTCCAAAGGAGAGCACTGCATACGCGATGCGGCCCGAGTTTACATCCAGCATCAGTTCCTCAATGCTGCCGAGATCCTCGCCCTTGGGATTTACGACTTTATCGCTTTCCAACGAGCTAGCTGACAATACGAAAGGTGTGCCTCCAGGTGTCTGTGCCATACTTTCTCCTTTCGCTTCGCGGCCTCCTCGTGAGGCCTGAAGCCTAATTGTGATACTTGTCGTTTCAATCAAGCAAGACTAGTCTACTGTTTCGACGGATTAGCAGAAGGTGGAAGTGATTGGCTCCCCGGTGGATTCGGGTTAGCTTTGCATTGGGAGCGTAGTGCGGGAGTACTCAGGTAGCTTCCCACCTTCGGGCACGTCGATCCGGAACTGGGAGTCCAAATGGGGTACGACAGCCGGCGAGGAGAATGACAAGAGTTCTTCTCCCCGCAAACGACGGAGACTATCGAAAAAGGGGTGTGTACCGGTGGGAATCGCTCTGGCGCGCTAGCTCACGCTCCTTGATCTAGCTCCAGGGCGAGCCGCTGTTGCAGGTATTCGGCAATCTCAGGTTCCTCGGCTGCGATGTCGCGATCCTCCCACGGATCAGCTTCGAGGTCGAAGAGGAGTGGCGCTTGGCCCTCTATCTGCACGAGCTTGTGGCGCCCGTCGAAGATCAGGTGCCAGGTGCTGCGCGGTGTGATAAGGCCTGAGATGACGTAGGGCCGGTACGCTTCCGATCGCCCGGAAAGCACCGGGCGCAACGATTTGCTGTCCAGTTGCGACGGCACAGTGAGCATCGCATAGTCGAGGAAGGTCGCCGCCAGATCGTGCAAGCTGACGGGGCCGTCATACTGCTGATTCGGCGCGACCTCGTGTCCCGCGACAATCAGCGGGACCCCCACAGAGGGCTGGTAGTAGCTGGTTTTGGCCCACAGACCGTGATCGCCCAGCATCTCGCCATGATCACTGCTGTAGACAACGATGGTATTCGCGATCTCATCCCGCGCCGTGACGGCGTCCAGATAGCGCCCAATGTGGCGGTCGATGTTTTCCAGCATCGCGGCATAGTTCCGCCGGATCCGGGTGTGGGTTTCAGCATCGAGCTCGTCGTTTGCGTGCGCCGGGGGGAAGTCGACATCTGCCCAGCGCGCATGCATTTTTTCCGTCACGTCCATTGGGTCGTGGGGTCCGGGAAAGTTGACCTGTAAGAACCAGGGTCGGTCGATCGGGAAATGCTCCAGTAGGTCGAGGCCCCGGTCGGCGACCCAGTTATCGCAGTAGGCATCCTCGGGCAGCGGTGTGGGCGAGGTCTCGGTGTAGTGCGCATCGCGCCGTCGCTCCATATCCGCGACGTGCATCTCAGCCAAGTCGCGGCGGCTCAAATAAGCCATATACGCGTCTCGCGGCTGACCATCCCACCCATTAACAGCATCCCACTTCCCGCGGCTGTCAATGCCATCGGAGAAGCCCCACTCTTGCAGAAACGCCTTGCCGTCCAGGCTGTGCTGCGCGCGGGCTTTCTGCAGATCGAACTTCCCAACCCCGGCGACGTGATACCCCGCTTGTCGCAATATACTGTAGAAAGTCGGCTGTGTCAGTGGGTAGTCGTCCTGATTGTTGGCCACGCCGCAGCGCGGATAGGATTTACCTGCCGCGAGGCTCGCCCGTGACGGTGCGCAGAGTGGCGACGGGCAGAGTGCGTGGGTGAAGATGGTGCCGCGTTCGGCAAG
>SLDA01000043.1 GCA_007125545.1 Thermoflexales bacterium
CCGCTGCACGATGTGCAGGGCCGGGTCAGCGGCGTGTTGGTCGTCGCGTATGAGGTGACCGACCACGTGGTGCTGTTGCGAGCCGTCCAGCAGCAGGCCGCCGAACTGGACGCGGTGCTGGACTCGATTGCCGACGGGGTCCTGGTCTACGGTCCGCACGCCGAAGTCCGGCGTATGAACCCGGCTGCGCAAGCCATCCTGCGATACTCGCCACAGGTGCGGGAGGAGGATTTTGAGACGCGGCTCAAGCGCTGGCGGATAGAGCGTGCCGATGGCACCCCCTACGCCCCCGGTGCGGCACCCGCCGCACGCGCGCTGAGCGGTCAGACCGTGCGCGGCGAGGTGATGGCGCTCCGGTCGACGGATGATGGCGCGACCATCTGGGTCTCCGCCGGCGCCGCCCCCCTCTTGACCGAAAGCGGCGAGGTGCAGGGGGCGGTCGCGAGCTTTAGCGATATCACAGCGCTGGTGCAGGCCCGGGACCAGATCGAGCAAGCGAATACGCTGCTCAGGCAGCAGACAGCGACGTTGGAAGCCCAGGCCACGGAGCTGGAGGGTCAGAATGAGCGCCTGCTCCGCCTGGCCGAGCATCTGACCGCCGAGCAAGCTCGGCTGCGCGCGACCCTTTCGGCACTCCCGGTCGCGGTGGTCATCGCCGATGCCGAGGGACACCTGATCGAGCGCAACGCCAGGTACTTCGATATCTGGGGTGAGGACGTTCCCCCGGTCACCCCTGCTGAGGGGGGCGGGGCTTACAAGGGCTGGTGGGCGGACAGCGGAGAGCCGTTGACTGTCGAGGACTGGCCGCTGTGGCGGGCGCTCTACGCGGGCGACGTCGTCGCGGGTGAGGCCATCGATTTCGAGCGCTTTGATGGCACGTGCGGCACCATGCTCAACTCCGCAGCCCCTATCCGGGATGACGGCGGGCGGATTATCGGGGCGGTTGCGGTCCTATACGATATTACTGAGCGCCGGCGGGCCGAGGCAGAGCTGCAGCGCACCGCGGAGGAATTGGAAGTGCTCAACCAGGCGAACCGGACGTTGCTTCAGGAGATCAACCACCGTGTCAAGAACACGTTGACCGGGATTCTGAGCCTGATCTATAGCGAGCGGGCGAGATTGGGCCGGACGGGGGATGGCGAGGCCCTGGAGGCCCTTCAGCGGCTGGCGGAACGGGTCGGCAGTCTGGCGGCGGCGCACACGTTGCTCTCGGCCGGGGGCTGGCGCCCCCTCGAGTTGGATACGTTGGCCGGGGACGTAATCCAGGCAGCGACGCCGGACACGCGGTGCCGCATCGACGTGCGCCCCACCTCCGTGCGTGTGACACCGGAGCAAGCGCATAACCTGGCGCTGGTGCTGGGCGAGTTAACCACCAACACGGCCAAGTACGGGCAGGCGGGGCGGGTGGAGATCCGGGTGGATGTGGCGGTGGGTGACGGCCAGGTGTGCCTGACCTATCGCGACAGGGGGCCCGGCTATCCTGACGCCGTCCTGGCAGGCGACCGGCGCTCTGTGGGGCTGGGGCTCGTCGACACCCTCGTCACGCACAGCTTGCGGGGTGCGTGGTCGATCAGAAACGATAATGGCGCCGTGACCAAGGTATGCTTCCCCGCCGGCCCCGATCTGGGCGAGGACGGGCCATAGGGCAGGCAATCCAACTCTGGTGACGGCTCGCCCAGCGCCCGCCTGTCCGCGGGTCTGTTTCAACGTGGGTCAGTGCGTTTCGCGATAGGCGATGCGCCATCTGCCCTCTTGCCAACTTGCCCGGCGCCGCCCAGCCCCCTCCTAGCCTCTCTCCACGCCGGTCCCCTTGCTGGGAGCTGATCGCAGGTCTGCGCTACTGAAAACGCGCCCCACATCCCCCCCGGCAGTAAACAGTGCCCGGGCCAGGTAAGATTTCTGGGAGGTCTCGCGTGTACACTGTGGAGGGATAGGACTTGGTCGCCGGGGTTGCTATGTGTTACCCCCGCGATGTGAGAGAGAGGGGTGCTATGCGAGCTGGAAAGTGGATATGGTTGGGCGTGCTGAGTGTCTTGGTTCTGGTTGTCTCGGCCTGTGCAGCGCCGGAGATTGATGTCACAGATCTGGCGTTGGATCTCGAGACCCAGGAGGTGGCGCTGCCGGCGGGCACACTGCGTGCCGAAGCGGTGCCGGACGCCTTCGTGGCGGCTGTCGATGCTGACCTATATATCGCCATCATCCCGCGAGAAGCGGATGATGGGGACGGCGTGCAGGAGGTGGCGGCGTACCTGTGCGATGGGCTCGAGGTGGTCGCGTGGCTCACCGGGCAGGTAAGCGATGGACAGGGAACCTTGACGGCGGGCGACATTCAGGTTGAGATCGAAAGCCTGGCGGACGAGGTGCGCGGAACGGTGACGGTGGCGGGCGGCGCGCCCGAGGCCTTCACGGCTGTCGAGGTCGAGGGGGATGCCGGTTTCTACCAGGCCGACGCCGAGGTCGACGGCACGCGCCATCTGGGTCGATGGATCGTGTTGGAGGACGGCAGCCAGCGTGGCGCGATCGTCTTCTACCATGAGGACGACGAGCAGCAAGACATCACGTATCTGTTCAGGCGATAGCTGCCGATCTTGTCGTGCCTGGCGAGCTCTTCATCGGCGTGCGCCGGGTGGGTCTGCCCTTGGCATCAAGCGGGTCGGGAACCCGGCGCACGCCTCTCGTCCGGCTCCGCCGAACGCAATGTGCGGAGCACGGCATCGATGAGCGATACCTCCTGCGAAAGAGAGACCTCTGCGTTCTCTGGCGCCTCTTGCGCCTCTGCGTTAAGACCGGTGCTGAGCCAAGCATCTGCTCTAGCGAACAGGTCTAGCGAACATCTTTAACGCAGAGACGCAGAGACGCAGAGAGAAAGAAGAAAGAAAGAAGAAAGAAAGAAGAAAGAAAGAAGAAAGAAAGATCTCTGCG
>SLDA01000013.1 GCA_007125545.1 Thermoflexales bacterium
AGATCGCGAAGATCTGAGCCGGATTCTCCCTGTAGTAGGGCCAGCCCAATAGCCCCGCCTCCGGGGTGGAGAAGACGTGGTAGAGGCGCGAGCCGATGATCGCGACCAGCACGACCGGGATCATCATATCCCAGATGATCTCGGGATTCTCGCCTCCGCGCTCCGTCAGATAGGTGGCGACGCGCGCGCCCATCACGATGCCTGTGGCGATAAGAAAGCCGTACCAATAGACGACCAGGGGGCCGATTTCGACCAGAACAGGGCCGGTAGGTGGTTGCATATCTCTCTCTCCTACTCAATGTATCCGAGCCGGCGCAGGCGTTGGCTGACGCGCCGGCTGTGATCCAAGCTGAATTGACCGGGAATGGAAGAATCAAAGGCGGAACCCGTGCCTGCTTCGGCGAGCAGCTGCTTCAGCTGCCGGTCGAGCCGCTCGGCGGTCTCCGGCTCTGCGTCGATGCGGTTGTGCGCCTCGGCGGGATCCGCCTGGACATCGTAAAGCTCGGCGGCGTCGCCGTCGACCGTGAGGAGTTTCTGCGTCCCGTCATAGATCGCGCGCCGGACTGCCAGGCAGCGGTGGCGCGCGATCGCGTCCGGATGCCGCCTTTCGATGAGCCGGACCACCGTCTGGATCGGGTAGACCTCTGACCAGGCCCAGTCGCCCCCTCGATCGCCGCCATTCACGCTCTGCCGCAGGCTCAGCGGGCGTACGTCCAACTCGCCCTCCCCCCGCGACAGAGTGCTCACGCCCGCAGCGTCCAGCACCGTGTGGAAAATGCGCCGGGTCGAGACCGGGTGCGTCACCCGCGTGCCGGCGGGGTAATCCGGCGGATAGCGCACGATCAACGGGACCCGGACGAGATCCTCGTAGGCCACCATCGAATGGCCCACGTAGCCGTGATGGTCGAGCCCCTCGCCGTGGTCGCTCGTGATGATGACGAGGGTGGTGTCGCGCGCGCGCGGCTGGTCCAGGTGCGCCAGCAGCGAGCGCAGCGCGTGGTCCACGAAGGCCACCTCCGCGTTGTACATCTCGTTGAGCACGCGGTGCTCGCCCGCGGTAAAGGGCGTCGCAATGGGCGCGACCCAGTCGTAGGTCCGATAGTTGAGCGACTGCATAAACCGGCGCGCCGGGCGGTCCTGCCAAAAGCTGGGCGCGAACTTACGGCTAAAGGTGAGGGGCGGCCGGTAGGGCAGGTGCGTTTCCATCACGTTGAGGTAAGTGAAGAGCGGCGGTGCGTCCCGCTGCTGGTGATGGCGGTTCATATATCCCACCAGATCCTGAATCGACTGCCGGGTGTTGCCCTTGAAGTTGATGTGGCGCTCCCACAGTGTCACGAGCCAGGGATGGAGCACAAAGTTCAGCAGTCTGTGGTCGCTGGTGAAGGCCGCCTGGATCGGCTCGTTCAGCCGGCCCAACCGCCCGCGCACCCCGGCCGCTGCCTTGCGGAAAAGATCGCGCGGGCGTCCCGTGATCTCCTGGCGGTTGGGCAGCACCCCGCCGTAATTGTAGAACTCCTGGAATCCCCGGTCGAGATCGTTTTCGATGATGCCGAGGAGCGGGTTGTTGCAGAATCCCGCGGTACGGTATCCGAGCCGCACGAGCTGCTCCGCGAGCGTTGAGTGTGCCGCGCTGTGCTTGTCGGTGATCTGCGTAGTCCCGTGCGTGATCGGGAACTCGCCTGTAAAGAGCGAAGCGTGGGCCGGAATCGTCCACTGCGCGGGTGAAATCGCGCGCTCGAACAGCACGCCGCCGGCGGCGAAAGCATCCAGATGCGGGGTCGTCTCGGTCGCGTGACCGTAGCACGAGAGTCGATCCGCTCGCAGGGTATCGAGCACGATCAGGACGATATCGGGCCCAGTCCCCCTCTTGGTCATGCGCGCGCCCTGGCCTTCTCGAACGCTCTCCAGACGTGGTACTCCAGAGCCGGCAACCCGACCGCGGTAGCGATGCAGGCCGGCGGTCCAAGTCGCAGGAGGGCCGGATCAACAGGCGGGGCCATCGTGCGTCTCCTTGGTCCACCGGGTCGTAGCGCTCATTCCGGATACCGCCCTCTACCGTTTCCACCCATACCGGGCGTGGAGCATCTCAAGCGTCTCGGTGAAGTACTTGTCCAGCTCCGGATAGCCGACCCCCGCGATCCCCAGACCGAACAGCAGCCCCGTCAGCGCGCGCATCGCCGGGATCGTCTCGAAAGGCTCCGGCATCACACCGGGCACGAACTGCCAGACAGCATAGGCCAGCCACTGGACGCCGCCGTCGATCAGCATCGGGACGAAGGCAAAGACGAAGAAAATCCACAGGGGCAGGGTCTTGGGCCGCTTTCCCTGAGGAATCAGCCCATATACGATCCCGCCGCCCAACATCGCGCCATAGATCGCGATATCCCGTTGGCAGAGCGCCATCTTGAAGCCCACCTCGGCGTTGCCGATGAAGCTGTGCGTCGCGCTCATAGCCGCAAGCGAGAGCGGCGCCTCGCGGAGCGGGTAGACCAGCCTCTCCCCAAACACAAACCACGAGCGGAACGGATACTGGTGGCAGAACGGCGAGTAGAACGCATAGAGCGCGGAGGCCAGCCGGGGGAGGCCGAGATAGGCCAGCGCGGGCGCCAGAATCGCCCCGCCCGTATACAAAAAGACGATGGCATTCAGCCAGCCCACCCAGTGGCGGGACATCCAGAAGACCGCCTTATTGGCGCGCACAATCGCATCCGTGTTTCCGGGCGGCGCGTCCTGCTCCCTCTGCTGAACGCGGCGCTCGGCTTCCTTGAGGATCTGCTCGGTCAGCTCCTCATCATCGGGCTGCTGCTCCTGCTCTGGATCCATTCTCACCCACAATCTGTCCCGGCTATGCGATGGTGCGACCTCTCGCCCAAGGCTCCGGAAGTACAAGGTCTCCCGTCCTCCTGGCCA
>SLDA01000360.1 GCA_007125545.1 Thermoflexales bacterium
AACCTGGACGAGCGCTGGCTGGCGCCGTTCAACGACGACCTGCGCACGGCAGTCGCGCTATACGAGGAGCGCTCGCTGCGGGCCACGGCGAGGAGGATGGGAGCGCTGGCCGCACGCGTTTTAGGTTAGGAAAAGGAGATCGAAGATGGAGATGCGGGAATTTGGGAGCACAGGATTGCAGGTAAGCGTACTGGGGTATGGGGCGATGGCGCTGCGCAACGCGGACGAGCAGCAGTCACAGCGTCTGCTCAACGCGGTACTCGACCACGGTATCAACTTCATTGACACGTCGCCCGACTATGGGCACAGCGAGGATATGATCGGGCAGCATATTGCACACCGGCGCGATGAGTATGTGCTGGCGACAAAGTGCGGCTGTAACATTCCGCGACGAGGCGATGCCGACGAACCCAGCCATATCTGGACCGCCGCGCAAGTGCGCCACAATATCGAGCACAGCCTAAAACGCCTCAGGACGGATGTAATCGATGTCTGGCAGATACACAGCGCTGACCCCGGCGAGGTGGAGGGTACCGAGGTTATGGAGGAGATGCACCGGATCCAGGATGAGGGCAAGGTGCGGCATATCGCGGTCAGTATGGCGGGCCAGTCGGAAGGATACGGCTACAACCAACTCAAAGGTTATCTGACCGGCAATGACCTGGAGGCGATCCAGATCTGGTACTCGGCTTTCATCCGCTACAGTGAGGCATTGATCGCCCAAGCGGCGAGCCGTGGCTGGGGCACGATCATCCGGGGCCTCGTCCGCCCCCCATTCGGATCGACTCTCGACGAACACTTTGAGAAATCAGGCCTCGACGATTTCCGGGAGCAGGATGAGAGCCGCGCACAACTCCTGATCCGCTTCGGCATCACAGACCCCGACCTGCACACAGCAATCGTGGGCACCTCTGACCTGGAGCACCTCGCCGACAACGTCGCCGCTGCCGAAGCAGGCCCGTTACCCGAGGAGGTTTATGCGGAGATGATACACCGGCTGGAGAAGGAGGGTTACCTGGTAGGGCTTTAGGCGGCGTCTTGCGCGCTGGGACGCGTGAGCGGCGATTCGTGATGCGTGACAGGAGAATTGCGCATCACGAATCACGCCTCATCCGCTCACGCCTTACTCGTCCCCCCTCCACGCTCCCAATCGCGCCAGCACCTCGTCCCGGCGCGCCGTGCCGGTGGTGCCGAGCTGTTGAATTGTGATGGAGGCGACGAGGTTGCCGACCAGGGCGGCTTCTTCGGGCGTCGCACCGCTGCAGAGCGCCGTGACGAGGCCTGCCATCACACTGTCGCCCGCGCCGACGACATCGATCTCGCCCTCGACGGGGACCGCAGGCACGTGAGCCTCGCCCGCATCGCTGAAACAGAGGATACCGTGCGCGCCCACCGTGACGAAGACCGGTTTGCCCGTGCGCGCGAAGAGGGCCCGACCATTGGCCCGTGCAACCGCGAGGTCGGTCTCGATAGGAATGGGACCGTCGCCTTCAGGGACGAGGGCAAGGGCTGCCTCGCGGGCATTGGGCTTGAGCATCACCTCGTGAAAGAGGCCGGCACGCGCACGAGAATCCGCGATGACGACCACGCCGGGATGGTCGCGGGCCAGCGTCGCGATCTCCTCACGCACGCGGTCGGTTATAATTCCCTGGTTGCGCTCCGTCACCTGATCGGCAACGACAACGCCGTCCATTTGTGGGAATCGCCGGCGGAGCTCGGCGATGACGGCAGCCTCCACCGCCTCGGGGAGCGGTTGGCGGTTCTTGATGTCCAACCGATTGAGCTCGTGCGTGCGCCCGTCGGGCTCGCGCATCAGCGGCTTGGTATAGGTGGGGGTGAGCAGATCGGGGGCTTCGAGAAGGGGTGCCGTATCCACGCCCAGCTCCGCCAGGCAGCGGCGCAGCTCGTATCCCTCGCCATCTGCGCCGGTGAGGCCCAGGGTGACGACCTTGGGCCCGAGCGCCGCCAGCTTGGAGGTCACGGAGCCTGCGGCACCCGGGCTGCACGCGACCTCTACGACCTGGTACGCTTCCAACCCCGTCTCCAACGAGGTCTCGCTGAGCTCACGATCGAGGAGCAGGTATTTGTCGAGGAAGAAGTCGCCGACGACGAGGATGGAGAGAGCCTCAAATCGACCGAGTAGGGCTTGTAGTCTGCTTTCGTTCACGTCAGGCTCCTTCAAAGGGTATGGCTGTTGAACTGTAGACGGAAAAAGGCAACACGCTGCAATCCTGGAAACCCCTAAGAGGTGGCGTGGGAGAGGCGCTGCCACAGGTTGGGAAGGGTGGCGCGGTGATCGGCGCGGACGTAGAAGCTCTCGCCACCGTCTTGCACGGTGCGTACGAGGATGGTCTTGAGAAAGCGGACGTAGTAGCCGGGCGCGTCCTTGGAGGGAACCGTGTGCACGTCAGGGCCCAGCTTCTGCAGATCGAAGACCGCGGTGGTGAAGTGGGCGATGCTGCGCCCCTCCTGGTGTGCAACGTTGCGCGCCATCGAGAGCGCCTTCAGGTAGACTTCGGGCCCCATGACGGCGGTGCCCACGGTGAGCACCACCCCACCCTCCAGTGCCGTGATCGCCTGGGCGAAGACCAGAAAGTCGTGATACGAGGTGGCGCCGAGGGCCGCGCCGTCGCAATTGGGATGGGCGTGGATGATGTCGTGACCGATGCCCACGTGCACCGTGACGGGGACCTGCAGCCGGTAAGCGGCTGCGAGGATGCTGATCTCACGATAGGGAAATTCACCCGTGACGAGGGTCCGCCCCATCGCCTCCCCCTGCCCAATACCATCCGCCGCGCCCGCGGCAATGGCATCGTTGATACCGCCGGTCTCTTGCCAGAGCCCGAACTGCCCCTCGTGGATGTAGCGGGCGACGTTCTCGCTGGTCGCGCCGATCAGCGCAAGTTC
>SLDA01000592.1 GCA_007125545.1 Thermoflexales bacterium
AGACACATGCAGAGGCAGTTGCCTGCCGCAGCGTTCAGGCTGTGCAACAGCGACGCCCGCACCTTGTCCGGCCCCAGGCTTTCCAGAGGGATCGGCTCGAGCACGCCCATGCCGCGCATTCCCCCGTTCTGCGTGAATCCCAGCTCATCGGGGTTTACCAGGCCCGTGTCGTGTAGGGAATGGCAGTGGTCGGCGCCCGTGGGTGAGACGGCGTAGCCGATGGCGAGGCCCCGCTTGAGCCGTGGCTCGTGCATGGGATATTCCTGTCCCTTGGCTTGCACCGCGAAGGCCTCCGCGCCGTTGCCGATCTTCTCCGCTGCGCGCTTCGAGCCCTCGGCGAGCAGGTCGCCGATTCCTTCCCGCTTCCCGATCATCTCGACCATCTTCACGAGCGCCTCGCCGTTGCCGAAGCGCAACTCGATACCGCCCGTGTCCTCTACCGACAGCAACTCGTTCTCGAAGCATTCCATAGCAAAGGCGATGGTCACGCCGGTACCGATCGTGTCGAGTGAGTAGGCGTTGCACAGCTCTGTGGCCTTCGAGACGGCGACGATGTCGTTGACCCCGCACGTTGACCCCAGCGCGCCAAAGGATTCATACTCCGGGCCGCCGTAGTCAGGATCGAGCACGAAGGGTTCCTCGGCTTTCACCATCTTCTTGCAGCGCATCGCGCATGCGAAACAGGCATCCATGCCGACGCCGATCTTCTCCATAAAGTTATCGGCGTTCAAGTTTTCGACGCCGTCGAATTCACCGTCACGGAAGTTGCGGACGGGCAGATTGCCGCTGGCCAGCCCGCCGTCAATCCCGACGCCAGTCCCGTACTTGTGCAGAGTGCCACCCCGCTCGCCGGCCGCAATCTCCTGCGCCATCATTCGGGCCAGGCCCGTCAGTCCCTCGGGATCGTGCGCGCCGAATCCCTCGACCGCCTTCGTGCCCTCCGCGGCGACGGCCTTCAGCTTCTTCGAGCCCATCACGGCGCCCAGGCCTGCACGTCCGGCCGCATCCTTCAACCCGTTCATAATGCAGGCGTAGCGGACAAGGTTCTCTCCGCCGGGCCCGATCATCGCAACCTCTGCCCGCCTGGAGCCCAGCTCCTCGCGGATCGCGGCCTGGGTCTCTTTCGCCTCCAGGCCCCAGAGTGCACTGGCATCACGAATCTCGACCTCGCCGTCCTTGATCCAGAGGTAGACGGGTGTCTCCGAGGCTCCCTCTACGATCAGGGCATCAAAGCCGGCGCGTTTGAAGTGGGCGTTCCAGTGGCCGCCCACCTCGGCGGCACCGAATGCACCTGTCAACGGCGACTTGGCGCCCACCGCGTTGCGCGAGGCGCCGGAGATGGGAAGCCCCGTGAGCACGCCCGGCGCGAAAATCAGTTTGTTCTCCGGCCCCAGCGGGTCGGCGCCGGCGGGCACCTCTTTGAGCAGCACGTCTGCGATGATGTTCCACCCGCCGAAATAGCGCCGGAAGTACACCGCTCCCGGTTCTTCTACCGTCACGGTTCTGTCGGTCAAGTTTACGCGCAAAATCTTGTTATTGTACGGTTTTGCCATAGAGAATTCTCCTTATGAGATCTAAAGCGACAGGGTATCGGGCTACCCGAGCAACGTCTCTTCGCCTTCGCCGGGCTTGCCCTTCTCCCAATCGATGGATTCGGCGTCTTCGGGCTTATGGACCTTGAGCCACTCCTCGAAATCGGCCTCGATTTCCTCGGACCACTTCGTGTCCATCTGGCTGGAGTTGTAGACGCCTTCGCGCAATCGTGTGTGGCTGAAGAGCTCCCGCAGGTGCGTGCGCTCTGCGTGATCCACAACCTCTTCGGCAAGGTGCGGCGGAATGAAGAGCACGCCCGTGATCGTGCCGAGCACCACATCACCGGGCAAACAGGTGGCGGCGCCGATGCGGCAGGGTACATTCATACCGGTCAGCGTCACGTTGCGAATGGGGGTCGGATCGACGCCCTTGCAGAAGGTGGCGAAGTTGGGGATGTCGATGATCTGCTCGGCATCCCGGATGCCGCCATAGATGACCTGACCCCGGCCCGTGCGTGACGCGATGGCGGTGGAGAGGTTGGCACCGGAGAAGGTACCCTCGTAGACTTTGCCGAAGAGATCGATGACGATGACATCATCCTGAACGAGTGTTTCGATGACCCACGAGTTCATGGCGCCGATGCGCCCTTCCTCTTCCTGTCCGTAGGTCATCAGGGAATCGTGCATATCAGGGCGCGTAGGCACGAAGACGCCGGTGACGGCGCGGCCCACCAGCACGCGGTCGGGATGCTGCTGGTGCCACTGTCCCTCGAACTGGAAGTGATAGCCATGTCGCCACAGAACGGCCCAGGCCTCCTCCATCGTAACGCGCTCCATCCGCCTGATAATATGGTCGGGCACGCGCGGGCGTCCGTCATCAAAGCGCTCGCCCTCCCACAGGGGCGTCAACTGCACGATGTCCTCACGATTGTTGTACTTCATAAAGTTCCTCCGCTAGAATTTGGTTCTGACAACTTCCAACGATATTCCAAGCCCGGGGCTTGTCAAGCGAAGGTGCGACCACAGCCTCCGCCTCTCCTCCCCTCATCGCATCGCCCAAGCGTCCGGGTCCGGCGTCTCGACGCCAGCCACCGGCATCTGACATCTGGCTCTCCCCCTGGTCGTATCACCAGAGTGCGCGTGTCCAACGTCTCGACGCCAGCCACCGGCATCTGACATCTGGCTCTCCCCCCTGGTCGTATCACCAGAGTGCGCGTGTCGAACGCCTCGACGCAAGCGGGCATGGTGTTGTCGCCGTTTGGGGGGAGTTGGAGGGGGGCGTCCCGTGCAGACGCGCACGCCGGCCACACCGACGCAAACCCCCACCCAGCGGCCGTTTAAGCTTCTGCGAAAGCTCGTTGAGTCTTACCT
>SLDA01000539.1 GCA_007125545.1 Thermoflexales bacterium
GCCACCTCATACTACGTGAACAGTATCAGCGGTTCTGACTCCAACTCGGGGACATCTCCCGACCGCGCGTGGAGGTCTCTCTCCCCCGTGCGCTCGCATCCCTTCGCTCCCGGTGACACGATCCATCTCAGCAAAGGCTCCTCCTGGTCCGGAGGTCTTGTCATCAGCAGGTCCGGCACCCAAGGCAACCCCATCACCTTCACCACCTACGGCTCCGGCAACCGCCCCGTCATCACCCATCCCAACGGCTGGGCCAACATCGAACTCCGGGCCAATTGGGTCGTCATCGAAGGTCTCTTGCTCCGTGACTCCCCCGAGGCCGGCGTCGCCATCTCCGGCGAACGCAACCTCATTCGCGATATCGAAGTCACCGACTCCGGCAGCGGCGTCACCGTCCGCGGGCCCTACAACACCGTCACCAATAACTACATTCACGATCTCAAGATGGTTCGCAACACCCCCGGGGGCGACGACGACTATGGCGCTGTCGCTATCTGGCTCCATTCCGCCAACAACGTAGTCTCCTACAACCGCCTGATCAACTTGCGTGCCCCCAGCTACGACTACGGCCATGACGGCGGCGGCGTCGAACTCTACGGCAGCAATATCGACAACAACTACATCCATCACAACTACATCGAGAACGCCGATGGCGTCATCGAGATCGGTGGTCGCTCGGGCTCTGCCGCCAACAACACTGTCGCCTACAACGTGCTCGTCAACAACCACGGACGGGTCCTCACCGTCCACCTCAGTGGCACTTACGGCTCCACCATCACCAACTTCCGCTTCGAGAACAACACCATTGTCGAGAGCGATCCCAGCAATCTCGGCCTCTTCTGGTTCAGCGCTAACCCCTCCGCCGGCGCCATCAATATGCGCAACAACATCTTCTATAAGAATGGCGGTACCGTCTCCAACCGTGACGGCTACGCCCACACCCACAATCTCTACTACTTCACCGGTGGCGCTACGCTTGGCGGCATCTCTCTGGGTGCCAACGAGCAGGTTGCTAACCCCCAGTTTGTCAATCTCAACGGCGGTGATTTCCGTCTCCAATCCACCAGTCCGGCCATCAATCGCGGTGTCAATCTCAACTACACACAGGACTACAACAATGCGCCGGTACCCCAGGGCTCGGCCCCTGACCTCGGCGCCTTCGAGTTCGGCGCCTCCGCTCCCCCTCCCGCCCCTACCGCGACACCTCCAGCCGCGACACCTATTCCTACGGCCACACCGGATCCTAATGAGATAATCATCGACAACAGTGATGCACGCTTCACGCTGTCGAGTTCACAGGATGCGTGGGAGATCTACACACTAGCAAGAGGCCAGCATTACGGCGGATCACACGCCTACAACGTTCTCAGCGGCACCGGTGCCGATACAGCTACGTGGACCTTCGCGGTTCCTCAGCCCGGATCCTATGAGGTCTATGCTTGGTGGTGGGAAGGCGACTGGCGCCCCACCGATGTACCCTACACCATCCATCACAACGAGGGCGCCCAGACAGTGCGCGTGAACCAGCAGGTCAACGGTGGCCAATGGAACGCCCTGGGTACATTTAACTTCACCGGCACCAACTCGATCGTTGTCTCCGACGATGTCACATCGGGACAGGATATCGTGGCGGATGCGGTGCGATTAGTCTATCGCGCTCCACTCTCCGCACCTCCGACGCCCACACCCGATCCCACGGCAGTCGAGATCATCATCGATGATACAGATGCACGATTCACGGCTCGTGGGTGGCCGGACGGATGGCTGACCTACACAGATACAGAGGGGCAACATTACGGAGGCTCCCACCACTAC
Organism: Thermoflexales bacterium; assembly: GCA_007125545.1. Lineage (GTDB taxonomy): Bacteria > Chloroflexota > Anaerolineae > B4-G1 > SLSP01 > PWVB01. The sequence continues at coordinate 1,816 of SLDA01000539.1, forward strand.
AACGCACAGCCTGCAAATGGTCAAGCTTGGGCAACGTGGGCGTTCACCGTCCCCCACCAGGGTGAATATGATGTCTATGCCTGGTGGTACGCAGGTTCCTGGCGTCCTACCGACGTCCCCTACACGATCAATCACAGGGACGGACCAACCACCGTGCGCGTCGATCAGCAACGCAACGGCGGGATGTGGGTACTCCTCGGACGGTATGGGTTTAACTCCAGCGGATCCGTCACTATCTCGAACGACGTGACCAACGGTCAAGATATTTGCGCTGACGCAATCCGACTCGTCGCCCGCTAGTTCCCATTGACCTAAGCGAGAGACTCCGCTTATCGACGGAGTCTCTCCCTTCTCTAGCTAACGAGACCACAGTCGCGCTGCATAGTCGGTGAGGCTCAGGGCGTCCAAATCGCCACTGAAACAGAGTGCACTGCGCGTTCCATCGGGCCAGGGCCAGAAGCGCACCAGCGGCGCAGTCGTAGCTTCGATATGCTCCACCAACGCCACCTCATGCGAATGCTCTTTCAGTGTCTGTTCGTTGATGATAACTCCGCACTTTTCGACGTTCTCAGGTTCGGTCTCCATAATATAACCGAGTTCTCGCAAAACTGTGCGCGTTGCCGCGGGAACGCCCGCGCTTACGCCCACGAAGGGCCGGGGCTCTGCCGGCACATTGACCACCGCTTCCCCGGACTCACCGATCCTCAAGCGGCGATACTCGCCATCCCAGGGTTCATCTCCGGGCACAGAAAGCCCGCGGAAGAGGAGCGTGGCATGCTGGGAGCACGCCTCGAAGCTGATACGGAGCTGTTCGCCGGCCTCACCGGAACTGGTCGATTCCACCAGAGCCTTGAAGCGACGCTTCTCCTGCCACCATTCGCTGACATCACAGAGCCGCGTGCACCACACGGGAGGATTGAGGTGCCGGCCCTCCTCAAGCAACAACCCAAAGGGGACCTGTTCTCTGTCTGCGAGCTCGGGATGAAAGATGAGGTTGAATAGTTCTCCCCGACGGTAGGTCTGCGCCATAATACCCCGCCACGCTTCAGTCATTGCATCAACATCGCGGAAGATGCCGTCGAATAGAAGCATATCATCGGGCAACGACACCGGAATCTCGATCAGATTCGCCCGCTGCCACGGAATCGAGACATGAGTGTGCGACGCTTTCGGCGCGTAAAACCTCAAGGTTGCGTCGTAAATAGCGTTGCCCTTGCCGAGGTCACTGTCAGAGACCACATTCCACCAAACTGCAGAATTGCTGCTGTATTGGATCCACTCCGGCGGCAGGGAGGCAATCAGCGCATCGCTGTGCCCGAGGTAGGGACAGCGAAACCCGTGCACGACCATCCCACGGTCGTTGAAAGCTTGTGTCGCTTTGAACAACTGGGCTCGCGCTTCATCGACCGGGTAATTGCGCAGGTCAACATGCTCCCAACCATGCATACCAATCTCCACACCGGCTTCGAGAAAACGAGCAATTACCTTAGGATGTCGCTCCAGAACCGTGCCCGGTGCAAAAAGCGTCGCTGCCCCGCCGCGTTCCGCCAGATACTCGATGAATGCGGTTGTCCGCACCACAGCTTTCTTCTCGGAGATGCCGTAGCGCTTTAGCAGGGTGCGAGATTTGTTAAACAAATACTCAGGACTCCGCAGTGCCAGCCAACTTCGCAGCTTCATGCCTTTCCTCACAATCAGAATTACACTATCTTACCAGAATACTTGCCGGCAGACTTCCTTGACCTGAAGCTCGAACCGACAAGCACAAGCATCGCGGTGGCTTACGACAGGCTATGCAAAGTGCTTGTAGAGCAACTCGCCCAACGTGCGGCAGACAATCGGTGGAGACTTTTGAATAAACAGGCCCATTATTCCTGAAAGGCGTTCCTGCATCGACGTGCCATGCGCCTCTTGTCCTGCTCGATCAAGAACTGAATACGGCAGGATGGATTCTTCAGCACCCCAGCGTCCTTTAAAACGTCGCAAGCCTTCATTGTCAACACCTGTCTTGCCCCAATCAAAGACCCGGTATCCGTTATCGCAACCCCACTTGATCGCCGTCCAGAAAAGAGCATGGTTGGGCCTGAGGGACCACGAGTCAGCGTCCGAGGCCCCATACTTATACGTCAACGTGGTGTTGTGGGTCAGGAATACGGCGCCAGCTATCGGACGACCATCGCTGTAGGCCAGAAGCACAAACCCCATACCCGAGTCAAGGAGTCGCGCGCGTAACAGGTCGAAATACCGTTTGGGTTGCACAGGCACGCCCAGGCGACGACGAGTCTGTATGTGCAGCGCATAGAAAGCATCCAGTCCCTTTCGCCCCTCACCGCGCCGCACTTCCACTCCTTCTCGCTCGGCCCTGGAGATATTGCGCTGCACCTGACTGCGATGGAAATTGTCGAAGACCTCCTGGGACTGTGGGGACAGCTTCAGCAAGTGCAAGACTTGGCTATCATTCACGAGCATACCATCTTGCGGCGGGAGGCCGGTTCGCAATTCCAGGGAAGGCGCCCCCGCTTCCCGCCGCAACTCCCCCAGATACTTCAGCAACTCGCCGCGCCAGTCTCCTTCGCTCACATCACCTTTATGGGTAAGCTGCTGTTCATCACGATAGAGAGGGCCGCAATGGTCTGTGAAAGGCAGCGATATCCAACGACGACGAGTCAAAGGACTTGCCACCTCCTGAATCGGAACACCTGCCTGAATCTCGCCATCTTCATCGCACACTACGGCCACGAATGAACGGTAGCCATAGCACTCCGAGAGCACACTACCCCACGCAGGATGTTGAAAGATACTCGCATGAGGCGCTGCCGCCACAAAAGCTCGCCAACGCTCGTCCGTAGGCATCATCACCAACCCATTTGCCATAGATCTCGACATAGACCTTCTACCTTCCCGCCGCACCTCCAGCGCTATGACGGCATCAAAGAACTACTTTCCCAATGGTCACGCGACAGTGCATATCACTGACCTAAGCCTGGCTGACACTTGAGACTTTACCCTCGGTCCTTCGAAGCGAGCGTCCAACCAGTTCCGAGATCCTTCTCAGGGAGGGCCGTGGATCATGTAGATCGAAGACTGAGAAGACGTGAGACTGCAGATAGGGACGGACGTAATCAGAGAGCGGGTACCGCTCAAGCTTTCGATACTTGAAGCTGTGGAACAAGTCTTCCAGCAGTGCAATCCAGTAAACACCCTCAGGGTAATCAGACGCGACCGGTGGGATGCCCTGCATCAGGTGTCGATACTGCAACCAAGGGAAGTTCAAACCACAGCGCACTGAGAGCATCAACGAACGGTTGTGCCGCCCATTTACCTCCATGAGCTTGTAAACGCCGTCGCGTGGATCCCGTTTGAACTCTGTGCACGCATAGCCGGAGAAACCCATGGCGCGCAGAATCTTCCGCCCCGGCTCCAGCACCTCAGGAATATGCTTGCTCACGACCACACGCGGCGATCCAAACTCCGGCGGTGCATTCCGTAACTGCTGCGCCGTGAACTCAACCAGCGGCTGCCCATCCCAAAAGTAGGCGTTGTAATTCACACCACAAGCGTCGTCACCGGGGATAAGTTCCTGTATCATCACCTCAAAGTCTCGATCCGCCGCTTCTTGGTATGCCGCCAATAACTCATCGACACTCTTCACCCGTACCATCTTCGTATTGAACACCTCGTAGTAGAGATGGCTCTCACTGGGTTTGACCAAACAGGGAAAAGTTGCTTGCTCAGCGTAAGCCGCGGCCTCTTCCCGAGAGCGCGGGACAACAGTTCTGGGCGCCGGTATGCCGTGAGCGTCAGCCAGTGCATAGGTGTGCTGCTTTGTGATGAACCGCTTTGTGACCTCCCAGTCGGTGCACGCTACAGTGTAGTAGTTCTTCAACACGGTCTTGTTGCGGGAGACCGTCGTCAGCGTCTCATCCGAGGCCGGAATCAGCAGCCCGCCTTCAAACTGGGATGCTTGCGCCACCAAGGTCGCGACAAACACTTCCTCTCCATGCTCCGGATGCGGAACGCGAATGCGCTTCGTGATGTACTTCGAGACATAGCCCATATCCTTATTGCTATAGTAGTACGCGATTACAGGCACGCCCATCATCCCCAGAGCACGGATAACACCCAAGCCCATCGTGTGGGTGGACAGCACCAAAGCCGGCCTCATTTGCATTTGTCCATCCCGCCTTCCATTAACCCACCCGCCTGTGCAGCCTCAGCGAATTACCTCGAGAAACTTTGTTTCTATGCCGCGTCGAGAATGGTGTCATAGAACGTCTCCAGTCGCGTGATGAGGTTGTCCCAGTTGTATTCCACTGCCGCGACCCGACGAGCCTGTTGTCCGAGTTGTGTTGCCACATCGGGATTTTCTACAAGGTGGAGAATTTTCTCGGCGAAATCCAGTGGATCCCATTCCGCCAACAGGCCCACATTGTGCTCCTCCAAGAGCGGTTTGATATCCCCGACCGCATTCGTCACCGTAGGTCGTCCTATGCCCATATAGAGCCCCATTTTGTTAGGCCATCGTCCGATATTGCGAATCTCATCGGGAAAAGGGAGCAGAAAAACATCAGCACAGCCCAGATAGTAGGGCAGCGCCTCACGTTCGAGCCACCCCGTCAGTTCGATGTTCTCCTCGATTCCCCGCTTGCGTGCGAGTGCCCGGACATTCTCCCCAGCTTTTCCGGTAATCACCAGCCGCGTCTGTGGGTACTTGCCAACAACGATAGACATAGCATCCATCACGATGTCCAGATCCCAGTGTGAATCGGCGCTGGCAAAACCGAGAATCGGATCGGTCCCCGCATACACGTGGCCGCGTTCCATGTCATAGGCAGCCACCCATTGACGACACGCTACCTTGTCCGGCACATCCAGCACACCGTCCTGTACCCCCCCAGGTAAGTAACAGATGCGCTCAGGGTCCATACCCAGTTCAATACCACGCTTACTCAATGCGGTTGCGATCACCGTTAGCCCATCCGCGCGGGTGCGAAACGCCTCCTCGTAATAAGTTTCCAGCGGTCCCAACAACGGGCGGTACCACACAGGTCGCGTTGTATCGATGATCCCACCCCGCCCCCACCAGTCATTCCAATCCGTAATCAAGGGAATCGGATTGCGCCGCACATAGTCGAGGGCCGGGTAGATGGTTGCCGGACGCGTCTCAAAACAGTGCACCAGGTCGTAAGGTGTCCTGTCCTTCCTTAAGTAGAAAAGGCGGTTCAGTGTATCCCAGAGATCCCAGCCGGACCGAAGGCGTCCCCAAAGAAGATCCGGGGTCTCGACGATGCGTATGCCTTGAGCCTCTGATTCGGTGATCCCAAACCGCCGGCGGTTCGAGATGGCCATCAGCGTCACCTTATGGCCCTTACGCACCAACGCCTTAGCGATCGCATAGGAGCGACCGGCTATTTTGAAGCGCCGGTGGTGGGCAATCATCAACACGTGGCGTTGCTTATTCACTAACTTCTCCCTGTTTCTGTAATCTCCGACATCGCTTGTCAGGCTTTCTCAACAAGATCCTCGTGCGGCACCTTCCTTTCCGAAGGTGGAGAGAGCCAAGCCGAATATACTTGCTCGTAGTCCTCAGCCATTCTCCCGGCTCCGAACCGGCGGGTGATACTCTGCCTCGCGGCGGACGCCAACGCTGCGCGATAGCTCGGATCCGCCAGTAGACCGCTTATACTCTGTGCGAGCGCACGGGCAGAGCCGGGAGAGACCAAGAGCCCGGTCTCTCGGTCTGAAACGACTTCCCGCGCGCCTCCCACGTCGGTAATCACGACCGGTTTTCCTGCGGCCATAGCCTCAAGGATGCTGAGCGAAAGCCCTTCGTTGCTGGAAGGCTGGACAAAAACGTCCATTGCTGCCAGCAAACGAGGAATGTCTTGCCGGAAACCTGTCCATATGACGGCCTCGGAGATGCCGAGCTCCCCGGCCAATGTCCTCAGTCCCGGTCGCGCAGCGCCTTCTCCTACGATCATCAACCGTGCGTGCGGATGATCCGGCAGGACACTGGCGAACGCTTCGATCATAGTATCCAATCCCTTCACCGAGGTGATTCGCCCGGTGTATCCAATCACTTGAGATTCAGGTCCCAACCTTAACTCTTCACGCGTTGTCTGGCGCTCGCCGGGCAAATAGAAAGCATCGCAATCGATCGCATTCTGAATCGCCGTAAGCCGTTTCACGTCCATCATCGGCATAGCCGCGATCTCGTGATACATACCCTCGCTAACCGTGACCACACGATCCGGGACATACAGACTGATTCGATCCAACAGAGCATAGATATGGCCCCCTCGGCGGTCGTTTGGCCGGTAGAGCAAGTGCTCGGTGGTCAGATGCCGGACTCCGCCCAGGCCCATAATGGCACCGGCTGCAACCAGCCGCGTCCGTACACTGTGAGAGTGCACAATCGCCACATCGTGATCCACAATGTAGGAGCGTAGGCTCCGCCACAACCCTCCCTGCGTTTTCGCCAACTCGCTAAAATCCACAACCCGGACACCCAGGTCTTCGAATGTATGGGCCATATCGTCGAGACGCGACACACCTCCCACGTGCCAGGTATAGCGTTCAGGGTCCAGATGCGTCACCAAGTTGGTGACGATCCGACTTATGCTGCATTCGGTGACCTCATTCATAAGGTGTAGAATAGTCTGTTTGGCCATACCTTCTCCTCTCAGGAACGCACGCTCGAACGCGCCGACCTCGGATCCTTTCGGGGTACGCCCGACTCGTTGATAGCTTGCCGGTAGACGTCCAACGTTCTGCCTGCGACGACGCTGGCTGCGCATTCAGCGTCGAGCATCCGTCGCCCGTCGTGGCCCATCCGGTGCCGTAGGTCTCGATCCTTCAGTAGGCGTACCACCGCATCCGCAATCGCGTGCTCATCTCGCGGCGGTACCAAATAGCCGCTGCGGCCATCGTCGACCAATTCGGGCAACCCGCCTACCGTCGTCGCCACCACCGGTTTGGCAAACGTGTAGGCGACTGGGATCACCGCGCTCTGCGTCGCCTCGACGTAGGGCAGCACCACGACGCTCGCACGCTGAAAGAGCTCGTCGCGGGTTTCATCCGAAACGTACTCGTTGTAAACTACAAAGCGCTCCGGGTGACGCATCATGCGGCGATAGCGTGCGAAGTCCTCGCCCTCTCCGGCAATCACAATCCGCGCCTCGGGAACCTGCTCGGTGATCAACGGTTCCGCTCGGATCAGATACTCCAGTCCCTTGTAGCCCCATATACGTCCGAAGAAGAGCACCAGGTTCCCGTCTTCCGCGACTGGGTCCTCCGACTCCTTTCCGAGCGCAATCATGGGGATGACGTCGATCTGCTCAGTCGGTATATCCAACGCGTCCCTCGTCATCTGCTTCAAGTATTCAGCATGGACGATTACCCGGTCGGCACGGTGATACCCAAAGTCAGAGATCACCTGCGGCATCCGGCGCGACTCGTTGTCTCCGGCGTGCTCTCGGGGATCATGAATGGTGATCACCAGAGGGTAGCGATTGAGGAGTGGCAGGCTGAGATTGAACCAGGGATGCCGGTGCTGATAATGCACCAGATCCGGAGCAAACCGCCGAATCTCCCGGTGCAAATTTCGGACCAGCCGGAGCTGCCGGAATGGTTGGCGGATCCTGGGCTTGGTGAACGGGTAAAGCGCCACGTGCGGATTGAGCTCCTGCCGGTTTGTCGCAATATAGCTCTCCGGCAGCAGTAGAAGCAACTCAACATCCTCGTCACTCGACGCGGCCTGCACAATAGCACTGGCCAAGCGCACACAGTATTCGCCGAAATCAAATGACAGGAAAGCAATCCGCATCGCCTAGTCTCCCAATGCCTGAGCTACCGGTTTATACAGCGAGGGCTCTTCCAGTGCCTCCGCATACACCTCAAGCTGCCGATCGGCGATCGCATCCCAATCATAGCTGTGCATAACCAAAGATCGCGCCGCCGCAGTCACACGTTCGTAGAGCGCCCGATCCGTGAGCAGGCGAATCGTCTGCTCCGCAAAGGCATCAGCGTCATCGGCCATCAACAAGTGCTGCCCGTCGACGACATCTAGTCCCTCGCATCCAATGCGGGTCGACACCACAGGACGACCGAGGGCCATGGCTTCCAAAACTTTGAGCCGGGTACCACCTCCGGCGCGAAGCGGCACGACGCAGACCGTACTCTGGCGATAATAGGGCTCCACCTCATCTACCCAGCCGGTCACGTGCACGCCCCCGCTATCCAACCGGGACACTTCAGGAGGAGGCTCCCGGCCGACGATCCACATCTCTACCTCACCCAGGGCACGGCGAATCAACGGCAAGACTTCTTCACAGAAGAAGAGAACGGCATCGGCGCACGGGGGATAGCTCATCTTGCCAATAAAAAGAAGTGAAGGCAGCGCCGCACCCGACAATGCCTCTACCGGTGCCGGCAAGGGTTGGTACCGCGCCACGTCAACACCATTGCTTACGACCCGCACTTGCACAGCCGGATTCACCTCTAACAGCAGATCGCGATCTACCTCCGACACGGCGATGCACCGGTCAAAGCGGGCCGCGTAACGAGGCTCCCACACACGCATCATCCGGCTATGCAGCCAGGCCCGTGCCTTCACGCCAATGCGACGATCTGTTCTGAAGATACGATCGTACTGCTGGAAAGCAATATTTTGAAGCGTCAACACATGTCGACGCTGCGCCTGGGTAGGCAACGCGTCAAGATAGAGTGCCATCTCGGAGTGGATGATCTCAACAATATCAGGCTTAACGGTAGCGACCAGATTCTGAAGCTTCCGCACAAGCTCCGGCGAGTGGCGGAACTTCAGCTCGAGTGGTCGCCCCTGAAGCGCGTAGCGCAGTAAGCCTGGCACGTGCATCACCGGACTTCGACGCGGCACGTAGGCCACCTCGACACCCCGACAGAATGACTCCAGATGTGGCACACCCGCAGCATCTGCCGGATTCTCAAGCAGTGCCGCCAGCCACACTTCTTCTTGTTCGGCGATGCGGCGGAGCAAATTGTAGGTCCGGATCCGGTCGCCAGACACGGTAGGATAAGGCAGCGTGTCAGTGATCGTTAGTATCTTCATTCTTCTTGCCTTGAGGAAACCGTACCAACAACCGGCTCCACAGCAGTCCCCGGCTCCACCTCGGGACGCGGGCCTCCTGCCGTCTCTGTCAACACATCAGCCAGTACTCGGGC